>NZ_JBEZYD010000047.1:0-96352 GCF_040638335.1 Nonomuraea sp. NPDC026600 | reverse complement strand
ACGGGCGGCGATCCGGGGTCCTCGGCACCCGAAGATCATCCCACCGCGCGGGCGCTGCTCACGCCATCGCGATCTTGAGCTCCTGAATGCTTACGGTCATGTCGTGACGACCACGACAGCCAAATCCGACCTACCGACCTCGATCAAGGCCACATTACCCGCGGTGCGATGGTGGCCCCTGCTGAGCGTCGCCGGTGCTCTGACAGCCCTGCTCCTCACGCTGTCCGGGCGGCACGGCTACCACCTCGACGAGCTGTACACCAGAGCGGCCAGCTTCCATCTCGACTGGGGGCAGATCGACCAGCCGCCCCTGGTCGCGCTGGTGGCCAGGCTGGAAATAATGGTGTTCGGCGACAGCCTGACGGCATTTCGCATAGTGCCCGCCCTGCTGATCGGGGTGGTCGTGATACTCGCCGCATTCATCGCCCGCGAACTCGGGGCGAATCAGCGAGCCCAGTTGCTCGCCACGATCGCCGCAGCGGCGTCCGGACTCGCGCTGCACACCGGACATATCCTGGGCACCAACAATTTCGACGTGCTCGTCTGGGTCATCGTCTGCTGGCTGGCCATCCGGCTCGCCCGCACCCACGATTACCGGCTGTGGCTGGTCATGGGCGCGGTGGTCGGAATCGGATTGCACGCCAAATACCTCCTCGCCCTGCTCCTGCTCTCTCTCGCGGTGGGAATACTGCTCTGCGGGCCGCGGCAGGCGTTGCGCAGCTGGAAACTGGTCACCGGCGTCGTCATCGCGGCGGTGATCGCGGCACCCGTCCTGGTGTGGCAGGTGACGCACGGCTGGCCGCAGGTCGAGATGTCCAAGGCGTTGTCGACGGCGCTCGACAGCCTGTCCAGGATCTCCTTCATCCCGATGCAGATCCTCATGATCGGCTTGTTCCTGAGCCCGGTCTGGATCGCCGGCCTGGTCGGCCTGCTGCGCCGCCCGCAATGGCGCCCGTACCGATTCATCGGGGTGGCCTACCTCTTCATGGTCGTGCTGCTGCTCGTCATCGGCGGGCAGGCGGCGTACGCCTCCGCCCTGCAGTTCGTGCTGCTGGCCGCCGGATGCGTCATGGTCGAGGGATGGGCACGGACCGTCACGCGTAAAGCCCTGTTCGGGGCGGCGGTGGGCCTCAATCTGGTGACGTCGGCGGTGTTGATGCTGCCGGTGTTCCCCATCCAGACGTATGCCGGCAATCCTGTGCTGCAGGAACTCGCCATCGTCCAGTTCGATCAGGCCGGGTGGCCGGAGCTGACCGCCCAGGCCGCCGCCATCTACCGAGGGCTTCCGGCGGCGGACCAGGCCCATGCCATCTTCTACGGCAACCACTACGGTCAGGCGGGCGCGCTGGACAAGTACGGCCCCCAGTACGGGCTGCCGCACGCCTACAGCGGCCACAACTCCTACGCCGACTTCGGACAGCCCACTGATGACAAGACCGTCGTCATCACGATCGGCGTGGATCGTGCCCAGTTCTCGAAGATGTTCGCCCAGTGCGAGCCGCACAGCACGTTCGACATCGACCTGCCGGTGTCCGACCGGGGGCAGGAGTTCATGGTGTGCCGGCAACCCCGTGAGTCGTGGTCGCGGCTGTGGCCCAAGCTCCGCTGGATCGGTTTCCAGTGCCCGTACACCGCCAAGGCCGTGACGGCGACGAGCACGGAGGGCTGCCTCTGACCAGCCATCGGCGAAAGAGGCCTCCGCTCTGGCGAACCAGGGCGGAGGCCTCTTTCGTACGGGCGATCAGCAGAAGGCGAATCGGGACAGCAGTTCCTCGGGGTCGTCCAGCCTGGTGCCGGAGCAGAGGCCGGTCTTGTCGATGAACCGCTTGAGGTAGCCGGCCCCCTCGGTGCCGCCCGAACCCTTCATGTTCGGCAGGTAGGTGCGGCCGAATCCGTAGTGCCGGCCCCGCCACATCAGCAGGCACCGCTCCACCTCGGTGTACGCGCTGACCACTTCCGCGTCCGCGCCGGCGGCGACCACGTCCCGCAGGGAGCGGAACTCCCGTAGCCGAGGGTCGTTGATCAGGTCGAGGTGGGCGAACCTGGCGTACGTCTCCGCCTTGCGTTCGTCGTAGCCGTACACCACCAGTTCCATCAGGTGGTAGTTCAGCGACTGGACCGCACTGGCGTCCCCGGTCGCGTCCCGGAAGCCGAGGAACAGCTCGGGCGACAGGGTCCTCAGCACGTGGAAGATCTCTTTGAGCAGTTCGGAGCAGGCGATGAGCTGGCCCATCCGGAACATGAACTCGGCGCGGTCGAGGTCGGCCACCGAGATCGCCTGGCGGGCCAGCCCGCGGATCATGAAGAAGGTCAGCTCGCAGGCCTGTACGGAGCGGATGAAGATGTGCTCGTCGTGCTTGTCCGAGCGGCGGAATCCGCAGCAGCGCCTGAGCAGCAGCAACTGCCGTTCGAGCCGTTCGTCCTCGCGCGCGGCGCGCACCAGGTCCGTGCCGCGCAGCGCGCTGTAGGGCGCGACGGACATCGCACCGACCTGATCGATGACCCGATGCAGGCGGAGCAGGCGTTCGGCGATGTGCTCGGGCACCACCCCGTGCCGGCAGGCCTCTCGGCGTTCCAGATCGGCGAGTTCGGTCAGGGTCGCGTGCATCGCGAGCAGGCCACCGCCGAAGGCGTCGTCCTGGCCGGCGAGTAACCGGCCGAAGACGTGCAGCCCGGTGTAGCGGTAGTACTCGGGAATCGCGAGGCGCCGGCTGAACGGACGCGTCAGCAGGCGGATGGTGTCGTTCTCCTCGGTGTCCGGGCCTGCCAGCGCCTCGTCGTAGCGGCGGGAGAGGTCGGCCAGTTCTTCCTGGCTCAGTTCGGCCAGCGCGGTCGTGGCCAGCCGGTCGGCGAGCGCCGTGCTGTGTTCAGGGAAGGTTAATCGAACGGCATCGGTGGTCATCTGTTCCCCACGGGGTTGCGGGCGGTGGTCAATCGCGCCGACCGACCAGGAGGTGCTTGTCGGCGGTGGAGCGGTGCACGGCGCATCGGGTGAATCCGGCGCGTTCCAGCAAGCTCAGGTACTCCGCGGGGGTCCGGTGCCTGCCCTGGGTCTCGAAGTACATCGACAGGTTCATCACCGCGGTGGCCAGCGGGCCCTGCCGGTCCTCGTCGAAGAGGCGTTCCATGACGAGCACGCGGCCGCCCGGCCGGCAGGCGTCGTACGCCTTGCGCAGCAGTTGTGAGCAGGTCTCGTCGTCCCAGTCGGACAGGATGTAGCCGAACGCGACGCAGTCGCCTTCGGGCAGCGGATCCCGGAAGAAGTCGCCGCCGGAGAAGCCCAGCCGATCGCCGAGCCGGTGCTCGCGCGCGGTCTCCGCGAGGTACGGCCCGACCTGGGGCAGGTCGAAAACGGTCGAGCGGAGCCGCGGGTAGGCGAGCAGGGCCGCCACGGAGAACGGGCCGCTCGCGCCGCCGACGTCCACCAGTCGCCGGGCGTGGCCGAGGTCGGCGAGTGCGGCGAGTTCGTGGGAGACGTGGAAACTGAGCTGCCACATCGCGGTGAGAAACCGCCTGGTGGATTCCTCGTCGCGATACAGCGTGGCGAACGGCGCGGGCAGGTCGGCGTCGACCGCGTTCTTGCCGCGCTCGAGATAGGCGGCCAACTGGCCGAACCGGTCCGCCGTGCTGCCGAGCAGATGGTCGACGAACCCCAACAGGTAGCGCGGTTCCCGCCGGTCGAGGTAGGGGCGCACGCCGTCGGCGAGGGCGTACTGGCCGCCGGCCGTGCGATCGAGCACGTTCAGCGAGGCCAGGACGAGCAGCAGCCGGTCGAGGGTCTCCTCGTCGGTCTCCAGCGCGCCCGCGATCTTCGCGGTGGTGGCGCCGGCGTTGTCCGCGAGGTAGGTGAACACCCCGGACCTGTCGGCGAGATGCAATGAGTAGGTAGAATAAATTCCGAAGACGGCACGTTCGAGATGCGCTGGAATCATGGCTGACGGCCAATCCGGTCGATAATCATCAGGCATTCTTGAATGCCTTGGCCGGCGAAAAACGCGCAGGCGAAACTCCGGCAGCCGCGGGCCGCGGATGGTCACGCCGAGCTTTCCCCAGTATTCGCACCGGCTCCGTCGGCGGCTACCTGTTTGACCCGTCGGAGAAAAACCCAGTTCACGGGCGTATTCAGCGAACGGCGCAACCACTGCGGCGAAAATGAACTATTCTTGAGCGCAATACTCGGCGCGGCATTCGATACTTGCGAGGGTGCGGGGTGGCGACGTACGCGGTCCGAATGGATTCGGTAGGCAAGGTGTACGGATCAGGACGGAACGCCGTACACGCGCTCAACGACGTGACAATGGCATTACCGAGAGGTACGTTCACCGCGGTCATGGGCCCGTCCGGCTCGGGCAAGAGCACATTCCTGCACTGTGCGGCCGGTCTCGACCGGACCACGTCGGGAAAGGTCTGGCTGGGCGACACGGAGTTGTCCCGGCTGAAGGAGGACGCGCTGACCGAACTCCGGCGCGAGCGCGTCGGGTTCGTCTTCCAGGCGTACAACCTGCTCGATTCGCTGACCGTCGAACAGAACATCACGCTGCCGTTCCGCCTGGCGGACAAACCCATCCAGCATGATCGTCTGCGCACCGCGTTGGCGGCGGTCAGTCTCAGCGAGCAGCCGGATCGCTACCCGAGCCAGCTCTCCGGCGGCCAGCGGCAGCGGGTCGCGATCGCCCGGGCGTTGATCAATCAGCCGGACGCGGTGTTCGCCGACGAGCCGACCGGGGCGCTCGACACCCGCACCGGCCGGCAGATCCTCGAACTGCTGCGGCAGGTGGTCAAGGAGATGGGGCAGACGGTGCTGATGGTGACCCACGATCCGGTCGCCGCCTCCCACGCCGACTCGGTGGTGTTCCTGGCCGACGGTCGGTTGGCCGGTGAACTGCGCAGCCCCTCGCCCGAGAAGGTGGCCGACCGGATGACTCGTTTAGGCGAATGGTGATATGGCACCGCGCGTGATGTCGAAGCGGGCACTGTCCCTGGCCTGGAGCACGATCAAGGGGCGTAAGGGGGGTTTCGTCGCCGCGTTCCTCGCGGTGCTGTTCGGGTCGGCGGTCATCACCGCCAGCGGGATCCTGCTGGAGACCGGCCTCAGCTCCGGCGTCCCGACCGAGCGATACCGGGCGGCCGCGGTGGTCGTCGGCGCCTACCAGTCCCTGCCGATCGCCGACGACATCGACCCCAGGTTCAGCGAGCGGGTCCGGTTGCCGGCCGCCCGCGTCGGTGAGATCGCGCGGGTACGCGGCGTGCGCGCCGCGGTCGGCGACGTCAGCGTCCCGATGAGCGTGGTGGCCCGGGACGGCCGGGTGCTCGACGGGCCGGACGGCTTTCCCCTGCTCGGGCACGGCTGGCCGACCGCCGTGCTCGGGCCGTTCACCCTGAGCGCCGGGCGGCAGCCCCAGGCGCCGGACGAGGTCGTCCTGGAATCGGGGCTGGCCGGGCGGGCAGGGATCTCCGTCGGCGGCTCGGTGACGTTGACGGTCGGCTCGACCCCGTCGAACTACCGGGTGAGCGGCCTGGTGACCCCGCCGGGCGGGCGGCTGATCCGGCAGTCCGCGCTGTTCCTCACCGATGAGCGGGCTCGGCAGTTGTCCGGGCGGCCGGACCAGGTGGACGCGATCGGCGTCCTGGCCGCCCCGCGGGCCGAGCCCGCCGACCTCGCCGCCGCCATCGAGAAGGCCGTTCCCAAGGTCGTGACCTACACCGGCGACGACCGCAGCGACGCCGAGATCCTGGACATCGGGGCGACGCGCTCGTTCGTGATCGAGCTGGCCCTGTCGTTCGGCGCCACCATGGTCATGGTGGTCGTGATCGTCGTGGCCAGTACGCTCGCGCTGTCCGTACAGCAGCGGAGAAGGGAACTGGCGCTGCTCCGGGCCATCGGCGCGACCCCGAAGCAGGTCCTCGGCATGATCGGAGCCGAGGCGACCCTGGTGAGCGTGGCCGGAGCGGTGCTCGGCGCGGTTCCGGGCATCGGCCTGGGGTTGGTGTTCCACGCGACCTTCGCCGCGGTCGGCGTGTTGCCCGAGGACTTCGAGCTGGTGATCGGCCCGGTCCCCGTGCTGGCCTCCATGGTGCTGTGCGTGCTCGGCGCCCGGATGGGCGGATGGATCGCGGCACGGCGCGCGGCCAAGGTCAGCCCGATCGAGGCGCTCGGCGAGGCGGCGGTGGATCCGCGCAGACTCGGCTGGATCCGGCTGACGATCGGTGTGCTGCTCATCCCGGCCGCCCTGGCGGCCGCGATCGTCCTGCCGATCGTGCTGCCCGGCGAGGCGGCCGTGGACGGCGCGAGCAGCTCCGCCCTGATGCTGGTCATCGCCGTCGCCCTGCTCGGCCCCCGCCTGCTCGGGGGCGCGGTCTCCGTGCTCGGGCCGCGGCTGAACCGGTCCGGGGAGGTCAGCGGGTTCCTGGCGATCGCGAACGCCCACGCCAAGTCGCGGCGGCTCAGCTCGGCCACCACGCCGCTGATCATGGGCGTGACGATGGCCGCCGCGCAGATCTTCAGCGCCACCACCCTGGCGTCCGCCGCGCAGAGCCAGGCCGTCGAGGGCATCCGCGCCGATTACGTGGTCACCCCGAGGTCCGCGGGACTGTCGCCGGACCTCGCCGGCCTGCTCGGCAAGACGGCCGGTGTGGCGGCGGTGACGCCGGTGGTGCGGACCCAGACCATCGCCACCTACACCTCTGACGACAGCCCGCAGTACAAGATCTTCGCGACGCAGGGCGTCGAGCCCGGCGGCATCAAGGCGACCATGGACCTCGGCGTCCTCTCCGGCGACCTCGCCGGCCTGCGCGGCGACACGGTGGCGCTGAGCCGGATCGCCGCGGGCACCATCGGCGCGAGCCTCGGCTCCACCGTCAGCCTGCGGCTCGGCGACGGCGCCGCCGTCCGGACGCGGGTGGTGGCGCTCTATGAGAAGGGTTTCGGCTTCGGCGACGTCACTCTCCCCCACGACCTGGTCATCCGGCACACCACCGACCATCTCGACTCCTGGATGCTGGTCAAGGCGGCGAAGGGCACCGACCTGCGGCCGGCCCTGGCGCGTTATCCGACGGCGGCGGTCGCCGACAGCGGGTCCTTCACGGCCGCGCGGAGCGGCGACGGGGCGGGCGACTCCGCGGTCAGCCTCCTCCTCAACGCGATCCTGCTCGGCTACATCGCCATCGCGGTGGTGAACACGCTGGTGATGGCCACCGTCGCGCGGGTTCGCGAATTCGCCATGCTGCGGCTGATCGGCGCCAAGCGCGCCCAGGTCCTGTCGATGATGCGCCGCGAGACGCGGATCATCGTGGTCGCCGCCGTGCTCATCGGCACACTGGCCGCGATCCCGGCGTTGGTCGGCGTCAGTGTGGCCGTGAGCCGATGGCCGGTGCCGTCGATTCCGCCGCTCGCGTACGCGGGCATCGTCGTGGCCGCCGTGCTCGTCGCCTGGCCGGCGATCATGATTTCCGCGCGGGTCGCCATGCGGCAGAGACCGGTGGAGGCCATCGGCGCCCGCGAGTGAGGCCCGACCACTCTGTTTAGCTGCCGAGTCAATGACGTGGATCTCCCGGCATATTCCGCGGGAAGCTGGCACCCCCAGGTGAAATAAATTCGGAATTCCGCGTGGGGTTGATATCCGTTCCAGCGGCGCGGAATTCTATCGGAGGTCGAACATGTCCGATGATAGGTTGACGCCCACACGGGAATCCGAAGAATTGCCGGCGGGCCCGGTCCCGCTCCGGTTACCGACCGATCGCCGCCGGTCCGGGGTGCGGACATTCTCCCCCGCGACCCACCCGTTCGCGCTTTCTACTGAACTCACCGAAGGACTGCTCGAACTCGGCGCCCGTCACGACACCTCCCTTTTCGTCATCCTGACCGCCGCCTGCCAGGTGCTCTTCGCCCGTTATTCCGGGCAGGAGGACATAGCGGTGGGCACCGAATATCCACCTCATACGCTCCTGCTGCGGTCGCGGGTGGTGGGTACGCAGCCGTTCGACGCCTTCCTGGACACGGTCCGGGAAACGGTGCGCACCGCGTTCGCCGAGCCCGACGTGCGGCACCAGCCCCTGATACGCGCGATGGTGATACAGGGCGACGCGCCGGCGAATCCCGTCGACATCGCGGTGACCTTCGCCGAACAGGCCGGTCCCCTCGCATTGTCGGTCGAATACAACGCCGAGCTGTTCCACGCGGAGACCGTCGAGCGGCTGGCGGGCAACCTCAAGGTCCTGCTGGCGGGAGCGCTCGCCGACCCCGGCCGGCCGGTGTCCGAGCTGCCGCTGCTGACCGAGCCCGAGCGGCGGCGGCTGGTCGAGGAATGGAACGACACCGCCCACGACTATCCGGCGGACCGGTGCCTACCCGAGCTGATCGCCGAGCAGGCCCGCGAGCACCCGGACGAGCCGGCCGTGGTGGCGGGCAACGTGATCCTCACCTACGCCGAGCTGGACGGCCTGGCGAACCGGCTGGCGCACCGCCTCCTGGCCGAGGGCGTGACCACCGAGTCCCGGGTCGGCCTCCTGCTGGACCGTTCGCCCTGCGCGGTCGTGTCGATGCTCGCGGTGCTCAAGGCGGGCGCGGTCTACGTACCCCTGCACGACAGCTATCCGGCGGAACGGATCCGCTGGGTGCTCCGCGACACCGGCGCGACGGTCCTGCTCACCGACCGGACCATGGACACCAAGGCGCGGGCGGCCGGCATCCCGGTGATCGTGGTGGACGAGCCGGACCTCGCCGAGCTCCACACGGACGCTCCCGCGGTGACCGTGCGTCCGGAGCAACTGGCGTACGTGATGTACACCTCGGGCTCCACCGGCACCCCGAAGGGTGTGGCGGTGACCCACCGGGACATCGTGAGCCTGGCCTGGGACCGACACGCGCGCTCGGAGACGCACCGGCGCTTCCTGTTCTTCTCCCCGCACGCCTTCGATGCCGCGACCTACGAGGTGTGGGTCCCGCTGCTGATGGGCGGCCGGGTGGTGGTCGCTCCGGCGGAGCTGAGCCCACAGGTGCTGCGCGGGTTGGTCGCCGAGCACGGCGTGACCGCCGTGATGCTCACCGCCGCCCTGTTCCGCCTGTTCGCCGAGGAGGAGCCGGACTGCTTCGCGGGCCTGCGGGAGGCGTGGACGGTGGGCGAGGCCCCGTCGCTGGCCGCGGTGGAACGGGTCCTCCAGTCCTGTCCCGGCACGGTCGTCCTCAACGGGTACGGCCCCACCGAGACCACGACGTTCGCGACCACCCAGGTGCTGACGCTGGAGCAGGTGCGGGCCGGCGTCGCGCCGATCGGGGGGCCCACGGACAACACGCGGACGTACGTGCTGGACGAGTGTCTGCGGCCCGTCCCCATCGGCGCGCCGGGTGAGCTGTACCTGGCCGGCGAGGGTCTGGCCAGGGGATACTTCGGCCGCCCCGAGCTCACCGCCGGGCGATTCATCGCGGACCCCTTCGGCGCGGGCAGCCGGATGTACCGCACCGGCGATCTGGTGCGGTGGACCGCGGACGGGGACATCGAGTTCGTCGGCCGGGTCGACGACCAGGTGAAGATCCGCGGCTTCCGCATCGAGCTCGGCGAGATCGAGACGGCGCTGCGCCGCTACCCCGGGGTCACCGAAGCCGTGGTGACGGTCCACGACTCCCCCGGGACGCGCAACCTGCTCGCCTACGTGGTGACGAACAAAGCAGACAAAGCGGACGAGACGGAGGAGGCGGAGCTGCGGCGCTTCGCGGCCGAGCGGCTGCCGAGCTACATGGTCCCCTCCCGCTTCATCGTGCTGGACAGCCTGCCGATCTCCAGCAACGGGAAGATCGACAAGCAGGCCCTGCCCGCGCCCGAGGCCGCCCCGCGGCCCGCTGCCGAAGCCGTGCTTCCGCGGACGGACGTCGAGCGGATCCTCGCCGACGTGTGGTCCGAGGTGCTGGGGGTCGAGCGCGTCGGCGTGACCGACGACTTCTTCACCCTCGGCGGAGACTCCATCCTGAACATGAAGGTGGTGTCCAGGGCCCGTGCCCTCGGTGTCCGCCTGACCGGCAAGGACGTCTTCGTCAAGCAGACCATCGCGGAGCTGGCGGCGGCCGTCGAGCTGCTGCCCGCTCCGGTGGACGAGCACCGCGCCGACGACCGGCCGGCCGGCGTGCTGCCGCCGGTGATCGGCGGCGTCGGGGTGGCGGACGTCTACCCGTTGACACCGATGCAGAGCGGCATGCTGTTCGACGCGCTGATGGTGCGCGACTCCGGCCTCCACCTCATCCAGTTCGAGGTGGTGCTGGACGGCGTGGACGACCCGGACGCGCTGGGCCGGGCGTGGCAGCACGCCGCGGATCTCCATCCGATCCTGCGCACCGCCGTGGTCTGGGAGGATGTCGACACCCCGCTCCAGATCGTGTACGAGCGAGCCACGCTGCCCATCACCCACGCCGACTGGCGATCGTTGCCCGAGCACGACAGGCGACGCGAGCTGCGCCGGCTGATCGCCGCGGACCGGGCCGCCGGCGTCGAGTTCACCGAGGCCCCGCTCAGCAGGCTGTCCATCATCCGGCTGACCGACACCAGGGTCGAGGTCATCTGGTCGGTCCATCACATCCTGGTGGACGGGTGGAGCGCCGCCGAGTTGCTCGGGGAGGTCCTGTCCCACTACGGCGGCATCACGGCACCCACGCCCCGGCGCGCGTTCCGCGATTACGTGGAATGGCTGGATCGGCACGACGAACCGGCCGCGGAGACGTACTGGCGCGACAAGCTCGCCGGTTTCGACACGCCCACGAAGCTCTCCTTCGACCGGCAGCCCGGCGAGGGCTACCGGCCTCGGGCGACGGAATCGGTCCAGGTGGAGGTGCCGGAGGCGCTGGCCTCGAAGATCGTCACCTGCGCGCAGCGCACCAAGCTGACGATGAACACCCTGGTCCAAGGCGCCTGGGCGATCCTGCTGTCCCGGCACTGCGGCGAGCGGGACGTGTGCTTCGGCACCACGGTGTCCGTACGGCCCGCCGACCTGGACGGAGCCGACTCGATCCTCGGGATGCTCATCAACACGCTGCCCATCCGGATCGACGTCGACGACCGCCGGGCACTTCTGCCCTGGCTGCGCGAGGCGCAGCGCGAACAGGCGAGCGCCAGAGAGTTCGGCTCGGTGTCGCTTCCCCGGGTGCAGTCGTGGAGCGAGGTGCCGGCCGGGGTCAACCTGTTCGACAGTGTCCTGGTCTTCCAGAACTACCCGTTCGATCGCCGGACGACGGCGGACGGCCTCGAACTCGTCTCCTTCAACCCCGAATTCAGTACGAACTACCCGATCGGTCTCAGCGTCTTCCCCGACGAGACGCTGTCGATGCGGCTGCTCTACGACCCGGAACTCTTCGACGCCGACACCATCGACCGGATCTCCCAGCATCTCCTGGCCCTGCTGGCGTCCTTCGTGGATGACACCGACCAGGTGATCGGCGAGATCCCCATGCTCACCGGCGCGGAGTTCCGGATGATCGTGGACGAGTGGAGCGGCACGACGGCCGACTACTCGATCGAGCGTCGCGTCCACGAGGTGATCGCCGAAGGCGCGCGGCGATGGCCGGCGGCCATCGCGGTGGAGTGCGGTGCGCAGCGGCTGTCCTACGCGGAGCTGGAGACACGGGCGAACCGGCTCGCCCAGTACCTGACCGGCCTGGGCGTCACCGGCAACGTGCTGGTCGGCGTGGCCATCGAACGCAGCCTGGACCTCGTGGTCGCGATCCTCGGCGTGCTCAAGTCCGGCTGCGCCTACGTGCCGCTGGACCCGGACTATCCGCCGCAACGGCTGCGCGTCATGCTCGCCGAGTCCCAGCCGGCGGTGGTGCTGACCCATGAACGTCTCGTCGCGGACCTGTCCGCCGCCGGTGCCCGTACGGTGTGCCTGGACCGGGACTGGCCGGCCATCGCCGCCTGCCCGGACGCTCCGCCGCAGGACACCGGCGGGCCGCGCGACCTCGCCTACGTCGTGTACACCTCGGGCTCGACCGGGCAGCCCAAGGGGGTCATGGTCGAGCATCGCTCGCTGTACAACACGGTCGTGGCGGTGTGCGACCTGTGGCTGACCCGGGAGAGCAGGGTCTTCCAGCTCTGCCCGATGAGCTTCGACGCCGCTTCGCTGGATCTGTTCACCACGCTGGTGAGCGGGGCCACTCTGGTGGCTCCGGTGACGGCGCCGGGGTACGGCGGCGCGCAGCTGATCGAGCAGTTGCGGACGAACATCGTGACGGCCGTGACCATGCCGCCCACCGTCCTGCCGGCCCTCGACGCCGAGGCGCTGTCCGGTCTGGAGTTCATCCGGGTCGGTGGCGAGGTGCTCACCTCCGAGCTGGCCAGAATCTGGTCACGTGGCCGCCGGCTGGTCAACAACTACGGGCCGAGCGAGGGCAGCATCGCCGTCACCCTGTTCCCGGTGGAGCCGGGGACGGAGTACGGCAACGTACCGATCGGACTGCCCATCCCGAACGACCGCGTCTACGTGCTGGACGCGCGGCTCTCCCCCGTTCCGGTCGGCGTCACCGGCGAGCTGTACATCGGCGGCGACGGCGTGGCCCGCGGCTACGTCGGCCGCCCCGCGCTGACCGCCGAGCGCTTCGTCGCGGATCCGTTCGGCCCGCCCGGCGCCCGGCTGTACCGCTCCGGGGATCTCGTCCGGTGGAACCCGGACGGCACGCTGGAGTTCGCCGGCCGGGCCGACGACCAGGCGAAGATCCGCGGTTTCCGGGTGGAGCCGAGAGAGGTGGAGAACGTCCTGTCGCGGCACAAGGGCGTGGCCGAGACGGCCGTGACCATCCACGAGGACGAGGCCGGGAACAAGCGCCTGATCGCCTACATGGTGTCGCCGCCGGGCGCCCCCACGCCTTCCGGCGGCGAGCTGGGCGGGCATCTCGCCGAGTTCCTGCCGGACTACATGATCCCGTCCGCCTTCGTACCGCTGGCGAAGCTGCCGCTCAACCGCAACGGCAAGCTCGACCGCGCGGCGCTGCCCGCGCCGGGCTACCAGGACGACGCCGAGAAGGAGTATCTGCCCCCGCGCAACCCGACGGAAGAGGCGCTGTGCCGGATCTGGTCGGAGGTGCTCGCGATCGACCACATCGGGATCGAGGACAACTTCTTCGACCTGGGCGGCGATTCCATCAGCAGCGTGCGATTGGTGTCGAGGATACGCGGGGCCTTCGACGTCGACGTCTCGCCGCATGACCTCTTCGATCGACCGCGGATCGCGGCGCTGGCCGAGAGGATCCAGAGCAAGATCCTGGAGAACCTGCCGACAGCATCCGGACTCGACGCCTCAGGCAGGATCTGAAGGGACCTCGATCTATGTCCACTTCCTTCGAAGACAAGCTGGCCGCCGTTCCCGCCCATCTCCGAGAGCTCGTCCGGCGCCGGCTCGCCGGCGAGCTGCCGCACCCCGAAGACCGAGAGATCGGCAAGGTGCCGCGAGACGGCGTCCTGCCCATGTCGTTCGCCCAGCAACGCCTGTGGTTCCATGCCGAGCTGGAGCCGGGCAGCGCCGAGTACAACGCGCTGCGGGCACTGCGGCTCCGCGGTGACCTGGACGTCCGGGCGCTGACCGTCGCCCTGAACCACGTGGTGCGCCGGCACGAGTCGCTGCGGACCACGTTCGACGCGGTGGACGGTCGCGGTGTCCAGGTGGTGCACGACCACGTCGACCTGCCCCTCCCGCTGGTAGACCTGTCCGGGCGGGCGTCGGATGTGGAGCAGTGTCTGCTCGACGAGATGAACACGCCGTACGACCTGCGGCTCGGCTCGTTGTTCCGGCCGTCCCTGCTGCGGATGGGCGCGCGGGACCACGTCCTGGTGCTGAGCATGCACCACATCGTCAGCGACGGCTGGTCGATGGGCCGGCTGGCCGGGGAGCTGTCCACGGCGTACACGGCCGAGCTGAGCGGGACCGAAGCCGTACTGCCCCCGCTGCCCGTGCAGTACGCCGACTACGCGGCATGGCAGCAGCACCGGGCGGCCGGCCCCGCGCTCGATGACCAGCTCGCCTACTGGCGGGGCCGGCTGGACCGGATGTCCGCCCTCGAACTGCCCACGGACCGGCCGCGGCCACCGGTGCGTACCTCGGCCGGCGCGGTGCACGTGTTCGAGGTGCCGGAGCCGCTGGTGTCGCGCCTGCGGGAACTGAGCCGCGACAACGGCGCGACGCTGTTCATGCCGCTGGCCGCCGCGACGAAACTGCTGCTCAGCCGCTACTCGGGCGAGCAGGACATCGCTCTGGGCACCGTGACCTCCGGCCGCGGCCGGCAGGACCTGGAGAACCTGATCGGCTTCTTCATCAACACGGTGGTGCTGCGTTCCCAGGTGGACGGGTCGCTGCCGTTCACGGCCTTCCTGTCGCAGGTCCGCTCGACCTTGCTGGAGGCGTTCGCCAACGAGGAGGTGCCCTTCCAGCGCCTGGTCGAAATCCTCCGGCCGGAGCGGGACCCGAGCCGCCCACCGCTGGTCCAGGTCATGGTCAACCTGCAGAACACGGCGGACGGCGCGCCCGCGTTCCACGGGCTGTCGGTCTCGGAGATCCAGCCGCCGATGAACGTGGCCAAGCTCGATCTCACCTTCGACTTCTACGAGGACGCCCGGTCTCTGACCTGCTATCTCGAATACAGCACCGACCTGTACGACCGGGCCACGATCGAGCGCATGAGCCGGCACCTGCTCACGCTGCTGTCCAGCATCACGGGGGCTCCCGGCAGCCCCCTGCACGCGCTGGCCATGCTCACCGAGACCGAGCTCCACGAGCTGACCACCGCGTGGCAGGGCCCCACGGTCCGACGCGGTCCGGCCCGCTGCGTGCACGAGCTGTTCGACGAGCAGGCCCGGCGCAGCCCGGACGCCATCGCGGTGAGCTGCGGCGACGAGCGGCTGACGTTCGCCGGCCTGGCCGCCCGCGCCGACCGGCTGGCCCAGCACCTGGCCGGCCTGGGAGTACGCCCAGGAGTGCTGGTGGGCGTCTGCCTCGAACGCGGCGTGGACGCGGTCGTCGCGTTGCTGGGCGTCCTGAAGGCCGGCGGCGCCTTCCTGCCGCTGGACCCGGACCATCCGGCCCAGCGGTTGACCACGATGCTGGACGACGGCGCCGCCTCCGTCGTGATCACCGAAGCCCGGCTGCGCGACCGCGTCGCCGCGCACCAGGCGACCATCGTGGACCTGGACCGGGACCGGCCGGCGCTGGATCGGCTGCCGGCGGTGCCGCCCGACACCACGGTGACCCCCGACGACCTGGCCTATGTCGTCTACACCTCGGGGTCGACCGGAACGCCGAAGGGTGTGATGGTCGACCACCGCAATGTGCGGCACATCATGCGCGCCTGGGACGCCCGCTACGGCCTGACCCGGCTGCGCGGGCGTTGCCTTTCGGTCTCCAGCCTCGGGGTCGACGTGTTCTTCGGCGACTTCCTGCTGTCCACGCTGTTCGGCGGCGAACTGGTGGTGTGCCCCGCGGACGTGGTGGCCGACCCGCCGGCACTGGCCGCGATGCTGGGACAGGTGGCCCCGGAGATCCTGGTCACCACGCCGTCGCTGGCGAAGGCGGTGTCGCAGGAGCTCGCCTGGGTCGGCGGGAGCCTGGACTCGCTGCGGGTGCTCGCCGTGGGTTCCGAGCCGTGGCTGGCCGACGACTGCGCGAAGCTGCTGGAGCAGGTCGGCCCGGACACCGTCGTCACCAACGCCTACGGCGCGACGGAGACCACCGTCGACTCCACGGTGTTCCAGTTGCGCGCCGACCCGATCGGGCCGGCGGCGATGGTCCCGGTCGGCCGGCCACTGCTCAACACGCGCGTGTACGTACTGGACTCGCGCATGAGCCCGGTCCCGGTCGGCGTCTTCGGCGAGCTCTACATCGGTGGCGACGGCGTGGCCCAGGGCTACTGGAACCGTCCCGACCTCACCGAAAAGCGATTCCTGCGCGACCCGTTCAATCCCGAAGCCAGGCTGTACCGGACGGGGGACCTCGGCCGCTGGCGGGCCGACGGCAACCTGGAGCTCGTCGGCCGGGCCGACGACCAGGTCAAGGTACGCGGGTTCCGGGTGGAGCTCGGCGAGGTGGAGACCGCGATCATGCGGCACACCGGGATCGCCGCCGCGGCGGCCGCCGTCCGGCGGGACGAGACGGGCCGCGACCGCCTGGTCGGCTATGTGGTCCCGGCCGGGGACCGGGCGCCGGATCTGGGTGAGCTGCGGGCCTTCCTGGCCGACATCGTGCCGGATCCGGCGGTGCCCTCCGCCCTAGTGGTACTGGACGCGCTGCCACTGACCGCCGCCGGAACGCTGGACCGGCGCGCCCTGCCCGCCCCGGACCGCGTGGAGCGGGCGGCGGACCGGTACGTGCCTCCCCGGACCCACGTCGAGACCGTGCTGACGGCCGTCTGGGCCGAGGTGCTCGGCGTCGATCAGGGCGGTGTCGGCATCGAGGACAACTTCTTCGGCCTCGGCGGGGACTCGATCCTCGGCCTGCAGGTGGTGTCCCGGGCGCGGCGGGCGGGCCTGCGACTGACCGCGAAACAGATCTTCCTCCACCAGACCGTCGCCGACCTGGCCACGGTGGTGACCGTCGAGGACGTACCGAGGACGGCGTCGGGCCCGGCCGTCGGAGACGTGCGCCTGACGCCGGTGCAGCACTGGTTCTTCGAGGAGTATCCGGACGGAGCCGAGCACTTCAACCAGTCGATGTTCCTGGAACTGTCCGCTGACCCCGACGTCGCGGCGTTGCGCACGGCGTTCGCCGTCTCGCTCGCCCACCACGACGCGCTGCGGCTCCGGGCCGAGCGCACGGCGGACGGATGGCGGCAGCACTACGCGAGCATCGAGAACGGCGAGGTCTTCCGGACGGCCGACCTGTCGGCGCTCGACGAGCCCGGCCAGGACCGGGCGATGCGCGAGGCCGTCATGGAGGCGCAGCGCGGGTTGCGGCTGGACACCGGGCCGCTGGTCAGAGCCGTGTTCTTCGTCCTCGGCCGGGGCAGGAGTCCCCGGCTGTTCGTCACGGCGCATCACCTCGTGGTCGACGGCGTGTCCTGGCGGGTGCTCCTGTCCGATCTGGACACCGCTTACCAGCAGACCACCCGTGGCGAGGACGTACGGCTGGAACCGAAGACGAGCTCGTACCGGGACTGGTCCGGCCGCCTGAGCGAGGCGGTGGCCGCGGGCCGGTTCGAGCCGGAGCTCGCGTACTGGTCGGAGGTCGAGCGGGCCGTCGAGAACGCGGCGGTCCTGCCGGTGGACGGCTCCGGGGAGAACACGGTCGGCTCCGCGCGCACCGTGTCGGTGCGGCTGAGCGCCGAGGCGACCCGGGCCCTGCTGCGGGACGTGCCCGGCGTCTACCGGACCCAGGTCAACGACGTGCTGCTCGGCGCGCTCGCCACGGTGCTGTCCGCGTGGACCGGTGGCGACACGATTCCGGTGGAGATGGAGGGCCACGGCCGGGAGGACCTGTTCGACGACGTCGACCTCTCGCGCACCGTCGGCTGGTTCACCACCCTGTTCCCGGTCGCGCTGACCGTACCGTCGCCGTCGGCGCCGGACTGGGGAGCGGTCATCAAGGCGGTGAAGGAGCAGTTACGCGCGATACCGGCGGCCGGGCTCGGCTACGGCGCGCTGCGTTACCTGAGCAGCGGCGGCACGCTCGGGCAGGGCCGCCCCTGCCAGGTCGGGTTCAACTACCACGGCCGCTTCGACGTGGACACCGACGACGGCGGCCTGGCCCGCGGCTGGCTGCCCAGCCCGGTCGCGGACCGGAGCCCGGACCTGGCCCGGCAGAACCTCATCGAGGTCACCGGCATGGTGCGGCAGGGCGAGCTCGAGTTCGGCTGGGAGTACGCGGCCGGCATCCACCACGAGGCGACCATCGCCCGGCTGGCATCGGAGTTCGTGACCGCTCTCGAGCAGATCGTCGAGCACTGCGCGCGGCCGGGTGCGGGCGGCTGCACGCCGTCGGACTTCCCGCTGGCGGGGCTGGACCAGGACGGCGTGGACCGGATCGCCGGTGACGGGCGGTCGGTGGAGGACGTCTACCCGTTGACGCCGATGCAGAGCGGGCTGCTGTTCCACTCGCTCGGCGCGCACGACACCGACATCTACTTCACGCACTTCGGTCTGGTGCTGGACGGGGTCAGCGATCCGGAGATCCTCGCCGAAGCCTTCCAGCGGGTGGTCGACCGGACGCCGATCCTGCGTACCGCCGTGGCCGGGGAGGAGGTGGGCGAACCGTTGCAGGTGGTGTACCGCGACGTCCGGCTGCCGGTGACCCAGCACGACTGGCGCGGGCTGTCCGAATCCGCGCAGGAGGAGCGGAAGAAGCGGCTGTGGGAGGAGGCCACGCGACAGGAGCTCGACCTGGCCAGGCCGCCGCTGATGCGGCTGCGGATGGCCCGGCTGTCGGAGACCGGCGTCCAGATCCTCTGGTCGTCGCACCACATCCTGCTGGACGGCTGGAGCTTCGCCGACGTGCTGTCGGAGGTGTTCGAAGAGCACGCCGCGCTCACCGGCGACCGGGCGAGCGCGCCGAAGGTCCGCCGCCCCTATCGGGAGTACGTACGGTGGCTGGCCGAGCAGGACAAGACCGCCGCGGCCGACCACTGGCGCCGGACGATGGCCGGCTTCACGGCGCCCACACCGCTCCCGTTCGACCGCGCTCCGGTGCGGGCGCACCAGTCCCGCGACTCGGCCTGGCTGGATCTGGCGCTGTCGCGGGAGCACACCCGGCGGCTGGAGTGGTTCGCCAGGAACGCCCGCCTGACGGTGAACACCGTGATCCAGGGGGCCTGGGCGATGTCGCTGTCCCGCTACAGCGGCGAGCGGGACGTGTCCTTCGGGACCACCGTGTCCGGGCGGCCGGCGGAGCTCCCCGGCGCGGACGAGATGATCGGCCTGTTCATCAATACGCTGCCGGCCCGGGTACGCGTGGAACGCGATCTGGACACGCTGTCGTGGCTGCGGCGGATCCAGGAACAGCAGGTGGACGCCCGGCAGTACGAGTACGTCTCGCTGGCCCAGGTACGCCAGTGGAGCGAGATACCGCACGGCAGCAACCTGTTCGACAGCGTCGTCGTGTTCGAGAACTTCCCCTACGACGACAAAGCGGCGGCCAGGAACGGCCTCCAGGTCCGCGAGATGACCAGCGTGGAGACCTCGAACTACCCGCTCACCTGTGTCGCCTTCATCACCGACGCGCTGCGCATGCGCCTCGGCTACGACCCCCACCTGTTCGACGAGGAAACGGTCCGGCGGTTCTCCGATCACCTGCTCGGGCTGCTGGACGCCATGGTCACCGCACCGGACCGCCCCCTGCGGGCGCTGCCGGTCGCCGGCGACGCGGAGCTGCGCAGACTCGTCGTGGAGCACAACGACACCGCCACCGGCTATCCCGCCCGCTGCCTGCCCGAGATCTTCGCCGAACAGGCCCGGCGGGTACCGGACGCCCCGGCCGTCGTGTGCGGAGAAGCCCGGCTGACCTACGCGGAGCTGGATGCCCGCGCCAACCAGCTCGCCCGCGAACTGGCCGAGTGCGGGGTGGGGCCGGAGGTCCCGGTCGGGATCTGCCTCGAAGGCGGCCTGGACATGGTGACGGCGGTGCTGGGCGTGTTGAAGGCGGGCGGCGCCTACGTGCCGCTCGATCCGGGCTATCCGCCGGAGCGGCTGTCGTACATGCTCGACGACACGGCGGTCCCGGTCCTGCTCACCGCGACCCGGCTGGCCGACCGGCTGCCGGCCACCCGGGCCAACGTGATCTACCTGGACGAACGGCAGGCCGCCATCGCCCGGCATCCCCGTTCGGCGCCGGCGGTCCGCCTGGAGCCGGACAACCTCGCGGTGCTCGTCTACACCTCCGGCTCCACCGGCGTGCCCAAGGGCGCCATGCTCACCCACCGGGGCCTGGTCCGGCTGGTGCTCGCCGCCGGCCCGCACACCTTCGGCGGCGCCGAGATCATCGCCCAGCACCATTCGATCTCCTTCGACGCCTCGCAGAACGAGTTCTGGAACGCGCTGCTCACCGGAGCCTGCCTGGCGGTGCGGCCCGGCGGCTTCCACGCCGTCGACGAGCTGGAGGAGTTCCTGAAGGCCAACCAGGTCGCCGCGATGTCGTTCTCGGCCGGGTTCTTCCACGCCATCGCGGACACCGATCCCGGGATCCTGTCCGGGCTGCGGAAGGTCGTCATCGGCGGGGAGGCGCTCTCGCCGGCGCACTGCGCGCGGGTGCTGGACCGGCTGCCCGACCTGGAGATCGTCAACGCGTACGGGCCCACCGAGTGCTCGGTGACCGCCGGCTGCTTCCCGGTCCGTGCGATCGGGTCGGGGGACACCGTGGTGCCCATCGGCAGGCCGGTCGCCCACGCCACGATCTACCTGCTGGACGACGACCTGAACGTGGTCCCGACGGGAGTCGCGGGCGAGGCGTACATCGGCGGCGACGGCGTCACCCGCGGGTTCTGGGCCCGGCCGTCGATGACGGTGGAGAGGTTCGTGGCCGATCCGTTCGGGCCGCCGGGCTCCCGGATGTACCGCACCGGCGACCTGATGCGGTGGCGGGCGGACGGGAACCTCGAGTTCGTCGGCCGGACCGACGACCAGGTCAAGGTCCGTGGCTTCCGGATCGAGCTCGGCGAGATCGAGAAGGTGATCGCCCGGCACGCCGGGGTCGCCCAGATCGCCGTCATCGTGCGGGAGGACCAGCCGGGGCGCAGACGCCTGGTCGCCTACGTCGTGGCGAAGGCGGGCGCCGGCGTCGAGCCGAAGGAGCTCGGCAGGTTCGTGGCCGGCAAGATCCCGGAGTACATGGTGCCGGCCGCGTTCGTCGTCCTGGACCGGCTCCCGCTGACCCCCCATGGCAAGGTCGATCGCCGGGCGCTGCCCGCCCCCGGACAGGGACTGGCCGACCGCCCGTACGTCGCCCCGCGCACGCCGGTCGAGGAGGCCATGGCCGGCATCTGGTCCGAGATACTCGGTGTCCCCCGGGTCGGCGTGGAGGACAACTTCTTCGAGCTGGGCGGGGACTCCATCCTGAGCATCCAGGTGGTCTTCAAGAGCAGGCGGGCGGGTCTGCCCGTCTCCTCCAGCGACCTGTTCCGGCACCAGACCATCGCGGAGCTCGCCACGGTGGCCGGTCAGGCGGAGCAGATCGCGGCGACGCAGACGGCGGTGGTGGGCGCGGTCCCGCTGACGCCGATCCAGCGGGAGTTCTTCGACACGCACACGGTGGCCCCGCACCACCTCACGCAGTCCATGCTCGTCGAGCTGGCCGCGGACGTCGACGAGGACGCGCTGCGCACCGCCCTGTCGGCCGTGCTGGCGCATCACGACGCGCTGCGGCTGCGCTACGTACGCGAAGGAGACCAGTGGTCGCAGTACAACGCCCCGGCGGAACAGGCCGAGCTGCTGCACCGGCATGACCTGTCGGCCGTGGCCGTGGCCGAGTCGAGGCGTACGCGGGCCATGGACGAGCTGGCGGTCGAAGCCGACTCGACGCTGGATCTGGCCGACGGTCCGCTGCTGCGCGCGCTGCTGTTCGACCTCGGCGCGGGCCGGCGGGCCTGGATGTACCTCACCGTGCACCATCTGGTGATCGACGCGGTGTCCTGGCGGATACTGAACGACGACCTGGACACCGCCTACCGGCAGGCGGCGAGCGGCGAACCGGTGGACCTGGGGCCCAAGACGTCCTCGTTCCAGCAGTGGGCCGACCGGCTCGCCGGGCACGTCAAGGACGGCGGCTTCGACGAGCAGCTCGGCCACTGGGCCGCGCTGCCGGAGAGCACCCCGCTGCCCGCGGACGGCGCCGGCCCGAACACCGTGTCCTCCAGGAGGATCCTGGCGATCTCCTTGACCGAGCGGGAGAGCGCGGCGCTGCTGCACGTGGCTCCCGGGGTGTTCCGCGCCCGGGTCAACGACGTGCTGCTCAGCGCCCTGGCCTGGACGCTGTGCCGGTGGTCGGGCCAGAGACGGCTGGTGATCGAGCTGGAGGGCCACGGGCGGGAGGAGATCTTCGACGACATCGACCTGTCCCGCACGGTCGGCTGGTTCACCAGCTCGTACCCCGTCGTGCTCGACGTGCCGAGCCTGGACGACCAGGACTGGCCGGCGCTGGTCAAGGCCGTCCGCCGGTGCCTGCGTTCCGTGCCCGGCAACGGCCTGGGGTACGGCGCGCTGCGCTACCTCGGGCCGTCCGACTCCGCGCTCGCCGGCCGGGTCTCGCCCCAGGCGCTGTTCAACTACCACAGCCAGATCGACGAGATCACCAGAACGGACGGCCGGTCCCTGTACCACGCCTTCCACGACACCATCGGGCAGGAACAGCACCCCGACGAACAGGTGGTCCACCCGCTGGAGATCGTCGGCGCGGCGGAGGAGGGCCGGCTGATGTTCAACTGGCACTACTCGACCGGCCTGCACGACCGGGCCACCGTCGAACGGGTGGCCGAGGACTTCCTGATGGCGCTGCGGTCGCTCGCCCGCTTCAGCGACCCGGGCATCGAACGGTGAGGCCGCAGGTGGATTCGGAGACCTTGTCCGTCCTACTGGCACGGCTGGCGCGGCGGCATCGCATTCCGGGGGCGCAGCTCGCCGTGCGGTGGCGGGGCCAGACGATCACCGCCGAAGCGGGTGAGGAGTCCTTCGGCACGGGCCGTCCCGTCACCAGCCGGTCCGCGTTCCCGATGGGATCCCTGACCAAGCCGTTCACGGCCACCCTGGCGATGATG
Organism: Nonomuraea sp. NPDC026600; assembly: GCF_040638335.1. NCBI lineage: Bacteria > Bacillati > Actinomycetota > Actinomycetes > Streptosporangiales > Streptosporangiaceae > Nonomuraea > Nonomuraea sp. NPDC026600. The sequence continues at coordinate 73,656 of NZ_JBEZYD010000047.1, read as the reverse complement.
CTGGTCGCCGACGGCGACGTGGAGCTCGACGTGCCGCTCGCCAAGTACCTGCCCGAGCTCGGATCCGGGCCCGGCCAGGCGACCCTGCGGCAGTTGCTCAGCCACACCGGCGGGCTGGTCGCCACCGTCGACGAGACGGCCTCGGGCATGACCCGGCGACGATGGGTGGACAACTGCGCCGGCGCGGCGATGGCGCACCCGCCGGGCTTCGCGTTCTCGTACTCCAATGCGGGCTATCTCCTGGCGGCGCACCTCATCGAGGTGATCACCGGGATGAGCTGGCGGCAGGCCGTGGAGGCGTTCCTGCTGCGCCCGCTTGGCATCGCGCCGCTGTTCGTCGTGGACCCTGCGCCGCACTCACGGACGCCGCCCGTCGCCGACGGGCACGCGGTGCGGCCGCGTGCCCCGGCGCTGCCGATCAGGGAGCAGTCCGTGTCCCCGCTGGAGGAGCCGGTCGCCGGGCTGGCCGCCGGCGCGGCGGATCTGGTCGCCTTCGCCGGGCTGCACCTGCCCGCCTACCCCGGGCCGGCGCTGCTGGACGACGCGACCACCGGGGAGATGCGGCGCGACCGGCTCGACGGCGTGGCCGTCGGCTCGTTCGGCCTGGCGGACGGCTGGGGTCCCGGCTGGTCGCTGTACCGCCGTACCGGGCGGGAGTGGTTCGGGCACGACGGGACCGGCGACGGCGCGTGGTGCCACCTGCGTGCCGAGCCGGTCAGCGGGACCGTGGTCGCGCTGATGACCAACGGGAGTACCGGCGTGAGCCTGTGGGAGGCGCTGGTCGGCGAGCTCCGGTCGATGGGGCTGGACGTGGGCGACTACCACCTGTCGGCGTTGCCCGACCCCGGGCCGCCGGTGCCCGGTCCTGCAGAGTGCGCCGGTCACTACGCCAACGGATCCTGGACGTGCGTCGTGGAGGCCTCCGGCGGGGAGCTGTACCTTTCTGTCGGGTCGGAACCACGATGGAAGCTGAGCTGCTTTCCGGACCTGCGTTTCACCACCACGGGAGCGGACCGGGGCGCGATTCCCTATATCGGCAGATTCCTTCGTGACCCGGCGACCGGGCGGATCGACCTGCTGCAGATCACCGGCAGGCTGGTCCGGCGCCGGGAATAGCGAGACATTCAACCGGCGGGCAGCAGGTCCGCGCTCATCACCGGGAGGATCTGTTCCTGCGAATCGTGGATGAAGAAATGCCCGCCACGGTAAATCCGTACCCGGCATTCGGCGGTGGTGTGCCGGCCCCACCGCCGGAGTTCGTCCTCGTCGGCATAATGGTCGTCGCTGCCGCCGAAGACCGAGAGCGGGCAGGCGAGCGGCGGCTCGGGACGGTAGCGGTAGGTTTCGGCGACGGCCAGGTCGGCGCGCAACATGGGCAGCAGGGCCGCGAACAGGTCCGGATCGTCCAGCAGTTCCTGGGGCGTACCCCCGGTCTCGCGCAGCCATTTCGCCAGCTCGGGAGTGGGCACCCCATGCACCGGACGCTCCCGCATGGGCAGGTCGGGCGCCGATCGCCCGGACACCACGAGCCCACTGGGCTCGCGGAGCCCCAGGTGCCGGATCCACCGGCAGGCCTCGAACGCGATGAGCGCCCCCATGCTGTGGCCGAACCAGGCGTACGGCCGATCCAACAGGGGCGCGATACTCCGGACGAGCCCGGGCACGAGCTGGTCCACGCGGGTGTACGGGGTCTCCTGGAAGCGGATCTCCCGGCCCGGCAGCCGGATGGCCACCACCTCGATCTCCGGGGCGAGCAGCCGGGCCCACGTCTTGTAGACGGCGGCTCCGCCGCCCGCGTGCGGGGCGCAGAACAGGCGCATGCGCGGCTCGTCCACGGGCGCCCACCGCACGTCCCAGCCGCTGATCGACATGATGTTGAGTGCCCGGTTTCTCATTGCGCCATCCCTAATAGTGGCCACCATGGGCGCATCATCCCGCCGGCCGGCACCGGTGTCGACATTTTTGAATTATATGTTAAGTACGCAGGTCGGCTATTTTTCAACTCTTGCTGCTTTTGGTGGATTGATTATGATCGCTTAAGTCCCCCGGCTGAGCGAGGTGCTTGTGAACGCAATACGGAATCCACTCGCCATCGAGCTAGGAAATCTCACCCAATTTGAATACCTGGCGCTGAACAGTCCACTCAACCTTTCTGACGGCCATGCCCGGCAGGAGCTCACCCCCAACCAGGCCCGAATCATCGAAGAGCTGCCGAGCCTCTGGACCGACGCCGTCAAGCGGCCGGTGAGCGAGGTCGAGGCGGACGCGCTCAGCGCCTTCTTCGGGCTGCTCGGTCAGCACCACTACCCGATCGCCGAAGGCCGCGTACTGAGCTGCTACTCCTCGTCGGTGGCCATGGAGATCTTCGCCAGGTCCCTCGCCGGAGTGAGCGGCTCGATCGGGCTCGTCCACCCCACCTTCGACAACATCCCCGACATCCTCCGCGGCGTAGGGCTCAAGCTGGTGCCCATCGAGGAGGACGCCCTGCACGGCGGCGACCTCGACCCGGAGCTGCTGCGCGGCGTCGGGGCCATCTTCATCACCACCCCCAACAACCCGACCGGCCGGGTGGTCTCCCGGGAACGGCTGCGCCGCCTGGCCGACGAGTGCGCGCAGCACGACGTGGTGCTGGCGCTGGACACGTGCTTCCGCGGGTTCGACACCGACGCCCACTACGACCACTACGCGGTGCTCGAAGCCAGCGGCTGCCGGTGGGTGGTCATCGAGGACACCGGGAAGCTGTGGCCCACGCTGGAGCTCAAGATCGGCTGGCTGGTGTCGGCGGCGCATGTCGGGCTGCCGCTGGCCAAGGTGTACTCGGACATCCTGCTCGGCGTCTCGCCGCTGGTGATGTCCATGGTGCGGCGATTCTGCGAGGACGCCGCCGAGGGCGGGCTGGCCGAGCTGCACGAATTCATCGCCGGCAACCGGGCGATGCTGCGTACCACGCTGGCGAACGTGCCCGGCGTCGAGTTCCTCGACCCGTTCTCGCGCACCAGCGTGGAGCGGATCGGCATCGGGTCGCGCTCCAACCTGGCCGTGTGGTCGGCGTTGCGCGAGCACAACGTGTTCGCGCTGCCGTGCCAGAAGTTCTACTGGAACAATCCCGACAAGGGCGAGGGCATCCTGCGCATCGCGCTGGCCAGGCCGCCGTCCGCGCTCGCGGCGGGAGCGGCGGCGCTACGGGCCGTGCTGTCGGAGGCCTGATGGCCGAGCCCGAGGAGCTCGCCGGGCCGCTGTCGCACCGGAGGCGGTGGTATCCGGATGTCGTACAGGACGTGGCCCCACCGCGGACGTTCGACCTCGGGCCCGGTTACCTGGATCCCGCTCTCCTACCGGTCGATCTCCTCCGCGCGGCCTACGCGGACGCGCTGGCCGAATTCGGCTCGGCCGCGCTCAGCTACGGCCACAACGCCGGGGCCCTCCCCTTGCGTACGATCCTCGCCGAGCGGGCCGACCACCTCTGCACCCCCGACCACATCCTGGTGACGGCCGGCACGTCGCACGCGCTCTACCTGATCGCCACCATCCTGGGCGAGCCGGGCGACGTCGCGCTCGTCGAGGAGGTCGGGTACGACCTCGGCCGCGCCATCCTGGCCGACTGCGGTCTGCGCCTGCGCACCGTCGAGATGGACGCCTCGGGCATGGTCCCGGAGGCGCTGGACCGCGCGCTGGCCGACCGTGACGGGCGTCCCGCGTTCGTCTACCTCAGTCCCACCTTCCACAATCCCACCGGGCTGCTGGTGCCGGGAGAGCGGCGGCGCGAGCTCATCACGGTCGCCGCCGAGCACGGGGTGCCACTCGTCGAGGACGACGCGTACGCGGAGCTGGCCCTGGACCGCGCCGCGCCGCGCGACTCGCTGGGCGCGCTGTCCGGGTATCGCGGCGTGATCCGGCTCTGCTCCTTCTCCAAGTCGGTGGCTCCCGGCCTGCGCCTCGGCTGGCTGGCCACCGACCCCGAGACGATCGCCAGGCTCCAGGGGCACGCCGTGTTCGACAGCGGCGGCTCGCCGAACCACCTGGCCTCGCTCGCGGTGACCCACCTGCTGTCGAGCGGCGCCTACGACCGGCACCTGAGCTGGCTCAGGGCCCGCCTGCGGGCCCGGCGCGACGCCCTCGCCGACACGCTGCGCGCCCACCTGCCCGAGGAGATCAGGTTCGACCGCCCGGCGGGCGGCTTCTTCCTCTGGCTCCGCTCGTACGGTCACCACGACGAACCGGCGCTTCTGGCCGCGGCGCAGGAAGCGGGGGTCAGAGTCCTGGCCGGCTCCCGGTTCGGCCGACCGGCACGGCCGAGCATCCGGCTCGCCTACAGCTTCAACTCACCGGCCAGGCTGGCCGCCGCCGCGCTCAGGCTGGCCGCGGCCTGGAACCCGACGGATCGGACCCGCTCATGCACGTAGCCACAGGACCTCATGGGTACAGCCTCCCCCTGTCCCCCTCCGGACTCTCGGCCATGGTCACCCCGCCCCCGTGGCACTTCTCCGGCGACGTGATCATGGTCGAGTACCGGGTCGACCCCGCGGTCGCCGCCGCCTTCCTCCCGCCGGGGGTGGAGCCCGGCGCCGATCCCGGTGCGGCCGCCGCCGTCTTCGCGCACTGGCACTGGTGTTCGGAGCCGGATCGGGAGTCGGCCGACCCCGCGCGCAACCAGTTCAACGAGTTCATGATCCTGCTCGGCTGCACCGCGGAGGGGCGGCCGATGGCGCGCTGCCCGTACGCCTGGGTGGACGGCGCCGTCCCGATGGCCCGCGGCTGGATCCAGGGCATGCCGAAGCAGTTCGGCACCGTCCACCAGACCCATCCCAAGGCCGTGGGCCACGCCGGTCCGCGACTGGCCGAGGGCGGGCGCTTCCACGGCATCGCCTCCCAGTACGGCCGCCGCATCGCCGAGGCGAGCGTCACCCTGGACGGGCCGGCCGGCGACCCGCCCGGGTTGCACACGGTGCCGCTCGTGCACACCAGGCACTTCCCCGCCTGGGTCCCGCCGGAGCAGCCGCTCTCGCAACTGGTGGTCTCCGTGGTCGCCGACGTCGAGTTCGGCGAGATCTGGGCGGGCGCGGCGAGCCTGCGCTTCGCCGACGACCTGGAGGACGACCTGGCCGCCCTCGCGCCGACCGAGGTCGGCCGCGGCTTCGTCTTCTCCTACGCGGAGACGCTATGCCATGGCCGGGCACTCGGGTCAGCGGACGTAGGGCAGGGATAGAGCGCAGGTAGCGGAGTGATGAATGATTCGGTTCATGAGATGGAAACAGACAATCGCCGCAACATTCATCACTCTGCTCGCCCTCACGGTCGCCGGGCCGGTCGCGGCCGACACCGCTTCTTCCCCGGCGACAGCCGCGTGTGACCCACCGTGGGGCTTCTGCTAAGGCACCGCTCGTGCAATGTCCGTCAGTCCCTCCTGAGCGCGGGCGACGCCCTCTTCGTCGCTGAGCGCGAGAAAGAGCGCTCGGGCCACCGTGTAATCGGCGACCGCCAGCGCCAGCTCTCCGAATTTCGCGTACTCCGAGGCCAAGGCGCATCTCGCCTTGGCCTCAATGCGGCGCTCCCCGGCGATCTGGGCCAGCTCACAGGCTTCGAGCAGGCTGAGGAATCCGGCCTGCCGCTTGCCCAGGCCGACTTGCAGGATGCCCAGATCCACCAGGACGAACGCGGTCCCGACGTGGTGAACGACGGAGCGGATGATCCGCAACGCGTTCTCGAACCCGATCTCGGCGGCATCGAGATTGCCCACATGGGCGTCGAGGACGGCCAGGCTGTGCAGGATCTGCGCCTCCAGGCCCCGGTTGCCCGCCGTATGCGCGAGCAGCCTGGCCTTCTCCAGGTAGACGCGGGCCGTCCAGTCGGCGTGCCGGTCCAGGAAGATCTTGGCCATCCCGTGTACGGCCCCCGCCTCGCTCGCCCGGTCACCCACCGCGGCCAGCAGCGCGGCGGCTCTCGCGTACGTCTCCTCCGCCCCGGCCAGATCCCCTGCGCTCCTGCGGATGGCGGCGACGTCGCTCAGCGCCAGTCCCTCGCCCCCGGCGTCCCCGAGGAGCCGGAACAGGGCAGCCGATCGGTCGAGGAGCTTTCTCGCCTCGCCCCGATCGTGATGGATGACGGCCCGGTGGCCCTGGGAGTAGAGCATGGCGGCCCCGCCGCGCAGGTCTCCCGCCTGGCGGACGACCTCCAAGGCACGATCGGTGAGCGTACGCCATAACTCGAAGTGCCCACCCGCCTCCAGCAGGGGGAACAAGGCCAGCGCGAGCTCCCAGCAATACTCCGCCCGGCCGAACTCGGCGGCCTGGTGCACCGCGGCCGCGATCCGCGCGGCCTGGGATTCCAGCCAGGTGGGCGCCCAGTCGGGCCGCAGCGTGTCGAACGAGGCCCCGCGCGGCTCCCAGCGGCGGGCACCACCCCGCACGATGCCCCAGTGCCCGCCGCGGAGGGCGACGTAGGCGGCGTCGCTCAGGCTGAGCAGCGCGCCGAAGGACCGGTCGAGCGCCGCGATCCGCTCCGCGGGTGAGTCCTCCTTGATCGCACGCGCGTGACCGAGTGCCAGGACGAGGTCATGACAGGTGTAGAGGGCGCCCTCGTGCGACCGCTCGCCGGTCGGGGACAGGAAGCCCGCCTCACCGAGCCTGTCGAGGCGCTCCTCGGCGGCCGGGAGCGAGATGTCGGCCAGGGCGGCGGCCATCCAGGCGGACACCTCGCGCTGGCCCGACAGGCCGATACGCCTCAGCAGCGAGCGCGTCTGGCTGTCCAGCGTGCCGTAGGCCCACTCGAGCACCGGCTCGACCTCACTCAGCTCGGTGAGTATCCGTTCCCGGTCGGCGAGCCGGGCGGCCACCTTGCTGATCTGCCACATGGGCCGAGCCGCCAGCCGGGAGCCGACGATGGCCAGGGCGAGCGGCAGTCCGAAGCAGAGTTCGATGACGCGATTGACGGCCTCCGGCTCGGCGGACATCCGCTCGGTTCCGGCGCACTGGGTCAGCAGCGCCCTGGCGTCGTCCAGTTCGAAGGGCAGAAGCGGGATCAGGGTTACGCCGTGGAACTGGGCGGCGCTGGCCCGGCTGGTCACGATCACCGCGCAGCCGGAGCTCCCGGGCAGGAGCGAGGCGATCTGCTGGGCGTCCACCGCGTCGTCCAGGACGATCAGCAGGCTCTTGTCGGCGACCACGGACCGGAACATCTCGGACCGCTCCTCCATGTCCGCGGGCACGGCCGCGCCGCCCGTCCCCAGGGCGCGCAGGAACCTGGCCAGAACCTCGTGCGGCCTGGCCGGCCGAGCTTGCGCACCCCCGAGGTTGGCGAACAGCTGGCCGTCGGGATAGTCCCCTTTGAGGGCGTGCGCGACCTCCAGCGCCACGGTCGTCTTGCCGATCCCGCCATGCCCGACGACGACCACCACGGGCAGGTGCCTGCGCCGCTGGGGGGTCAGCGCGAGCATGGCCTGCTTCACCTCGGCGCCCCGGCCGATCATCGACGGCAGGCCCGGGGGCAGTTGCTGGGGGGCGAGAACGACCTCATGCCAGTGGTGCAGGGCGGAGTCCTGCTGAAGGATCTGCGCGTACAGCCGCTGCAGCTCCGGCGCCGGATCCACGCCCAGCTCGTCGATCAGCCGGTTGCGCAGCTCGACGTAGGTGCGCAACGCCTCCGGTCCGCGCTGTGAGTGGTAGAGGGCGAGCATCAGCTGGGCGGCGAAGCGTTCGCGCATCGGGTGGACCGCGGTCAGCAGGTGCAGCTCCGGGATGAGCTCCGCGTAGCGGCCCAGGGCCAGCTCGGCCTCGATGCGTTCTTCCAGCGCGGCCAGGCGCAACTCTTCCCATCTGCGGGCCGCCGTCTGGAAGACCTCGCCCTCGAACCCGGCCAGCGCGGGGCCGCGCCACAACTCCAGCGCCCGGCGCAGCTCGGCGGCGGCCTCACCGGTCCGGCCGGCGCGCGCCGCCGCACGCCCCCGGCTGACCAGTCCGTCGAAGACGTTCGCATCGACGGCCTCGGGCTCGGCGAGCAGCGCGTAACCGTCGACGCTCCGCTGGATCGACCCGGCACCGAGCAGACCGCGCAGCCGCTTGACGGCGCCGTGGATCTGGGTGGACGCCGTCTTGCGCGGCGAGTCGCCGTAGAGGGCGTCGATGAGCTGGTCCTTGGAGACCGCCTCGCCGGGGGCGAGGAGGAGGCGGGCGAGCACCGTACGGTCCCGCATCCCGGCGACGGGGACGTCGGTGTCATCTCGTCGGACAATCAATGGCCCCAGGATTCCGTATGTCACGACTGGAACCATCAGCCGCTCCATCTTGTCATGAGGGCCACTGTAAACGTTATCTAACTTTCTGAGAACGTTTACCGTGATTCCCGTGCCTACAATTCTCTGGGAGATGTGGGTGACCGTTTCAGGCTCCTGATGCCGGTCGGCGCATTCGCCAGGTGGAATTCAACGGCGCTGTGTCGCCGGTCCATGACCGGCTGTCCATTGATTTCGGGTAGGCCGGTTGAAGCTTGGACTGATTGACCTTTTGACGGGACAACTGGTTGTAGCGAATGGTAACTCTGGGCGGCAATTCTCCCGTCCTTACCAAAGACGCATTGCACTCGCCGATGTAGTCGTGCGAGCGGCATGATGCTTTTCGTTTCCATGATCGCGTTCCGGTGGCGCCGGCGGCCTCCCCTCGCCGCACGGCGCCTCGCCCGGCCACCGCGGCGGCTGAACCCGCGGCACCCGCGATCAGCGGGACACGACGGCGTCCGACGGCCGATCCGGCCGCGTCAGCGTGGGCGTCTCTCGTTGTTCGGCTGGGCGCCCGTGAATCAGCAGTCCGCCGGTCCCTCCGATGTGAGCGCGGCCAGCGAGCAGACCTTCGTGACCGGGTAGTACTCGCCCATGACGGCCGCGGCGGAGGCGGGATCGCCGTCTTCCGGCACGTTCTGCACGGCCTCGGCGAAGCCGGCGTCCACCACCATGTTGCGGAGGATGATCCGATGCGTCGCCGCGGGCCGGGCAGCCGAGAACGGCAGGAACGTCACCCCGGGCACCTGCTCGATCGCCTGCCGCTGCGACTCCCCGCCGACCACGTAGCTGTAGCGGCCGTCGGGGTCGAGCCCGGTGTGGTCGTCGGCGCGGCATCCGTAGTCGGACGTGCCGTCGGGCAGCGGGTTCACCACGACCTTGTACGGGGGCAGGGTCAGGTTCGTACACATGGACCAGTAGCGCACGTCCTTGCCCAGGGCCGGCCAGGGGGCCGGGTGCGACCCCTCGGCGTTGCGCGGGGCCTTGCCGCGGATGACGACGACCTGGCGGCCGACGGGTGGGGTGACGTCGGCGTAGAGGTAGGCGGAGTCTCCGTTCGGGAAACCGCCGGTCGGACGGTCGACGAGGTCCGCGCGGGCGAACGCGGGCGCGTCCGCGTCTTGCGCGGGTGGTGTGGCGGCGCTGGCCACACCACCCGCATTTTTCGCGGCGGCGCTGGTCGTGGGCTGCGGAGTGTCGCAGGTGGGTACGGGCTGCGTGACGCCGTCGCGCTCGAAGGTGACGGCGGGGAGCCGCACCTGGCTGAAGTCCCCGTCGGCGGGGAGGTAGACGCGGTAGACGATGTTCCCCTTGGCGCCTTCGGGGGTGCCGGACGGGGCCAGTGGCAGCGTGTTGACCTGTCCCGGAGCCGCATCGGCGGTCACCGCGAGCGTGTAGTGGCCACCGGGGGATGCTTGCTGCTGCCAGGGGTTGATGCTGCCCGCGTCCGGCTGGATGCGGTGGTCGGTGAGCGACGAGGCGACGCCGTTCGACTCGAACAGGCCGCCGCCCTCTTTGTACACCTGGACAGAGGCGTACCGGCTGTCGGGGTACTGGCCGGCCAGCGTGATCCGTAACCCCTCCTGCACGGTGAACGGCAGCACCCAGTACGTGGCGGCGGAGTCGGGGTAAAAGACGTTGCGCGTGTCGGCGGAGACCTTGACCCCCCATGCGCACTCGGGCGTCACCGGCGGGGTGGCTGCGGCGGCGTACTGCGGAAACGTGACGAGGAGGGTGGCGGTGGCCAGGGCGGCACCCAGTCTTGGTGTGATCATGCGAGGCATGGTGACAAGGCTCCTTGGCAGATCTCTGGCATGCGGGCGGGCTATTCCAGCCAGGAAGGCCCGGATCCCGGCGCTTGCCGGCCGGTCAAGGGAAGACGTACTTCGGCCCGCGTTCCCGGGCCGTCAGGGGAAGCGCTCAGCCCGGCGGTGCCGCCGTGCAGCGTCGCCTGCTGCCGCACCAGCGTGAGGCCGAGCCCGGAGCCCGGGCTGCCGGAGCGACGGCGGAAACGGGCGAACATCGCATCACGCTCCTGCGGCACCACCCCCGAGCCCGCGTCCTGAACGGCGAGGACGACCTCCTCCCCCACCTCCAGAGTCACGGTGATCGCCACCCGGCCGGACCCGTCGGCGCCGTGGATGGCGGCGTTGTCGAGCAGGTTGTCGGCGACCATGCGCAACCCCTCCGTCCAGCCGAGTACGCGCACGCCGTCCGCCAGACGGGCCGTGATCGTGGCGTGCGGGTGACGGTGCCGCGCGTCCTCGACCGCGTCGCTGACGATCTCGGTCAGGTCGGTATCCGTGAAGGCGTCGGGGTCGAGCAGTTCGCCGCGCGCGAGCCGGCGCAGCATCGTGATGAGCCGCTGGATGCGGCCGTGTTCGGCGGCGAGGTCGGCGATGATCTCGGCGCGGTCCGCGGGGTCCAGTTCGGGGTGGTCCAGGAGGGTGAGGTTGGTGCCCATGCTGGTGAGCGGTGTGCGGAGCTCGTGCGCGGCGGTGGCCGCGAAGGCACGGGCGGTCTCCAGTGCCTCCCCGGTACGGGTCACGGCCGCGTCGCGCCGGTCCAGGAGATCGTTCAGGAGGCGGGCCAGCTCGTCGATCTCGGCGACACCTGCCGTGGTCGCCAGGCGCGTATCCGTACGAGACGGCGTGTCGATCGTACGTGGCTGCCGGTCCGGCGGCCGTTGCCGCCTGCCGATCGTACGTGCCTGCCGGCCCAGCCTCGACAGCGGACGTACCGCGAACCCGCCCAGCACCAACCCGGCCACCGCGCCCACCCCGGCCGCGACCAGCGTGACGGATACCAGCCGCCTGCCGAGCACCGCGATCTGGTCGCCGAGGCGCTCCTCCGGCTCGAAGAGGATCAGCCGCGCGGTCCCCTGCCACCCCACGTCGGCGGCCACGAAGCGCCAGCGCCGCTCCCCCTCGACATGGTCGGCAGGCCCGGCGCCGACCGGCAGCGTACCCGGAACATCCCCGATGACCAGCCGTTTCTCACCCTTCTCCACGACGCAGACCCCGCCCGCGCTGGCGGCCGCGGTCAGCCGCTGCTGAAGGAGGTCGGGCGGGACGGCGGGCAGTACGCGGGTCCGCCACGCGAACAACGCCGCCATCGGAGTCAGCGCCCGCAGCCGCGCCGTGAGCTGGTCGTCCCGCTCAGCGCGCAGATCCTGCGAGACCAGCCCGAGAAGGACCAGCCCCGCCAGCCCGACCAGCAGCGGAACGGCCACAGCGAGGCAGAGCGCGAACCGGGTGGACAGCTTCACGGCCGCGCTTCCCGCAGCACGAACCCCACCCCGCGCACCGTGTGCAGCATGCGCGGCTCACCACCCGCTTCCAGCTTGCGCCGCAGATACCCGACGAACGTGTCCACCGCGTTGCCGGTCACCTCGAAGTCATAGCCCCAGACGCGCTCCAGCAGTACGGACCGGGACAACACGATGCCGGCGTTACGCGCCAGCACCTCCAGCAGGTCGAACTCACGCCGCGTCACCTCCACCTCGCGGCCGCGCAACGTGACCCGGCGCGCGTCAGGCTCGACGACCAGCGCTCCGACGCGCACCACCGTCCCCGGGGCACATCCGGCACGACGTAACAGAGCGCGCAGGCGAAGCACCAGCTCACCCAGATCGAACGGCTTGACGACGTAGTCGTCGGCACCCACCGCCAGCCCGGCCTTCCGGTCGGCCACCTCATCCATGGCCGACAACATCAACACCGGCACCTGCGACCCAGCCCCACGCAACCGGCTGCACACCTCGATGCCCGACATTTCCGGCATAGACACGTCCAGGATGATCGCATCGGGCCGGCCATCCACCCGCTCCAGCGCCTGCCGCCCCGACTCGGCGATATCCACGGCGAAGCCCTCCAGCCGCAGCCCGCGCCGCAGCGAGCGCAGGATGGCCTGATCGTCGTCCACCGCCAGGATCCGGTACGCGGTCATCGCCGCAGTCTATTCGGCACCCGCCATTCCGCCTCGCGAGCCGGGAATCGCCCCGTCCCGAAGGCTTGACCGAGAGGGAAATGATCACCTCCAGTGGCATGATGCGGGAATGGACAACGCTCTCGTCGTTCCCGAACTCCCGGCTGGCGAGAAATTCGTGCTTCGCCCATGGCGGCTGGATGATGTCGCGGTGGTGCGAGAGGCTTCCGAAGACGCGTACATCCCTCTGATCACCGGCGTACCGCCGAATTACTCAGACGCGGAGGGCGCCGCCTTCATCCGACGTCAGTGGAGTAAGGCCATCGACAGAGTCGGCTACTCCTTCGCGATCGCGATCGCCGGAGACGACCGAGCCGTGGGCCAGATCGGGTTGTGGCCAGGCCCTCATGGTCGAGCGTCGGTGGGTTACTGGGTTGCGAAGTCGGCCCGGGGTCAGGGGGTCGCGTGTACTGCCTTGCGGGCGATCTCGTCCTGGGGCCTGGAACGGCTGAGGATTCCCCGGCTGCAGTTACATGTGGAGCCGTGGAACGCACCGTCGTGGAAGGCCGCCGAGCGGGCGGGGTTCGTTCGCGAGGGTCTCTTGCGTAGTTGGCAGGAGGTGGGGGGTGAGCGTCGGGATATGTATCTGTATTCGAAGCTCATCAGCTCTGGGTCGTGAGCTGCATCAGCACACGCCGAACGGAGACGCGGCTCACATCAACAATGCGTCGGCCAATTGCGGCCGAAGCCTTCTCGGGGGAGTTTCGATGCGTGTACTGCTGTCGACAATCGGGTCGCGTGGCGATGTCCAGCCGGTAGTGGCATTGGCGGTGCAGTTGCGGGCCCTCGGCGAGGAAGTCCGCGTGTGCGCGCCCCCTGACTTCCGCGACTGGATCGACGGCCTCGGAATCCCGTTCGTGCCCCTCGGCCCCGAACTGCGTTCGACCGGAAAAGCCAGCCCCACAGCAGCCCCGCCCTCGCCCGAGCAGCGACGTCAGATGGTGGAAGCCACGATCGCCACCCAGTTCGAGACGCTACCGGCGGCCGCCGAAGGCTGCGACGTCATCGTGGCAGGCGGATACCTGGTGATGGCCGCTCGCTCGATGGCCGAGCAGCTGGGAATCCGCTACGTCTTCGCCGGTTACTGCCCCATAGCCCTCCCCTCCTCACACCATGCGCCACCCTTCATGCCGATACGGGGAGACGCACCAGCGGACGGAAAGGCCGACAACCACACGCTCTGGGCTCAGGACGCACAACTTTGGAACGACCTCTGGGGCGCTGCTCTCAACTCCCATCGGGCATCGGCCGGCCTGGCCCCGGTCCCTGACGTCCGAAGCCATATGTTCACCGACCAGCCCTGGCTGGCCGCCGACCCGACGTTGGGGCCCTGGCCTGAGCCCGATGACCCGGATGTGGTTCAGACGGGCGCCTGGATCCTGCCGGACGAGCGTCTGCTTCCTGCGGAGCTGGAGGCATTCCTTGAGGCCGGCGAACCACCCGTCTATTTCGGCTTCGGCAGCATCCGCGCGCCCCATGACCTCGGCAAGACGATGATCGAAACGGCCCGCGCGCTCGGCCGCCGCGCGATCGTCCTCCGCGGCTGGGCCGACCTGGCGCTACTCGATAGCGAACCCGACTGCCTGTCCATCGGAGAGGTCAACCAGCAGGCGCTCTTCCAGCGGGTCGCCGCCGCCGTACACCACGGCGGCGCGGGCACCACCACCGCGGCCGCGCGTGCCGGAGCACCCCAGGTCGCCATCCCCCAGCACTTCGACCAGCACTACTGGGCACAACGAATCAACGACCTCGGAATCGGCACAGCGCACTCGCCCGGCGCACCGACCACCGACTCCCTGACCGAAGCTCTCAGCCGTACTCTCCAGCCGGACGTGGCAGCCCGCGCCCGATCCATCGCCACCGCGGTACGCACCGACGGCGCGAAGGCCGCCGCACAACTATTGTTGGCGGCGGACTCTCAAAACTCATGCTGAAACGAGTTCCTCAGCGAAAAGGATCCGTTGGAGGCGAGGATGCATACCGATCGTTTGATCACGATTCCCTCGCCGAACGAGCACGTGACCCCTGCGCCGAACCGTCCAAGACGGAGTGACCTCAAGGAATAGGCAGGCTTGGATGCGGAGCGCTCGGAACAATCCCACTCATGCTGTTGGTGATGGCCCACCGTTCGTGATCCCGCCAGGCGCCATCGATGAAGAGCAAGTCGGGCGAGTAACCCTCGGATCGGAACCCGTGGCGTTGAACCAGCTTCAGAGAAGCATGGTTGTCGGGCTGGATCTGGGCATCCAGCCGGTGAAGGCGCAAGTGCTCGAACGCATAGCGCAGCACCAGACCGACGCCTTCGAACATGTACCCTCGGCCGGCAGAGGGAGCGAAGGCCGCATAGCCCAGTGAGCCGGACTGGAGCCGCCCCCGGATGATGCTGTTGATGTTGATGTTGCCCGCTACAGCACCGGTGTCACGCACACAGACCAGTAGGCCCTCGGCAGCCAGAGGGTCGTCGAATCGCTCGAAGAATTTGCGGAATTCCAGCGGCGTGCTGGGCAGGGACATCCACGGATGGTGCAGCTCAGCACTGGCACGGACCAACTCGATGAACTCGTCTTGATCGTCGATGGTGAGCCGGCGCAAGGTCACGCGGGAGGAATCTCCCCCAAGGCCGGTCAGCGCCTGCTCGGCTCCTTCGACACTATCGTTCTGATTCACGGCCCACAGGGTAGCCGAGCAGAGACGCTGTCAGTGGCGGCCGCGAACCGGGATGGCGGCCGGCTGCCCGACGCGATCGCCCACAGCCTCAGCGTGATGGCCGTACAGACAGGTGCCGTACGCCGGCGCCTGCGGCATGACCGACCCGACGACAGCCAACTCCGCGTGACCACACTTCCGTGACTCCTCGCGTCGTTTCGTTCTTCGTGGTCGCCGGTTGGTGGCGTTAGTAGACGTAGCGCCGCTGGTAGCCGCTGAAGGGTAGATCGGGCATCCTTGTGTCCCTTATGTCGATGATCGAATGGCGATTTTGATGATTGAGTTTCTGTCCCTGGTGTTGCTATGGATCAGCCCTGTGGTGCTGTTGTTCTTCCTCATCTACTGGGCGGTTCGACTGGCGATCAGACATGAGAAACGGTGGGTGCCGACTCCACGCGATACCGGGCATCAGCGTCGTAGGGCGCGACGCCAGCCGGAATGAGGAGAGCGCCGATAAAGGCGTCTTTGAGGTTATGGGTGACCGCTATTCATGGTGATCGTGGCCCAAGTGGGCATCGAACTCTCCCCAGCGGTGTGAAGTTCGGCGTGCCGTCCCTCTCCTGCGTCGGCGCGCGCGGCTGTTCTGTACCGCTCGAACAGCCGCAGGTCGAGCTCGTCCGCGCCGGTGTGGATGCGGTGGCCGGCGCCAACGCGGCTGATGCGCTCCTTGCCGACCAGGGCCCGCAGCTCGTGTACGTACGCCTGCAAACGTGCGACAGCCGTGCGCGGCGCCCGCTCACCCCAGACCAGAGCGACGAGGAAGTTCGGCTTCGATGAGAAAGCGGTGATCGCGAGTAGTGAATGCGCCCTCGGAACAGATGCGCTCATGGAGAGCACGTAGCGGCCGGTCATAGCGGTTGCGATCGAAGTCGCGAACCTGCCAAGGAACAGCACGTAGCTGAAAGACGACTGCGCCGATGTCGTGAAAGACGTACTCGACCATCTCCTCGCGAGCGTCCAGCACGTGCAGCCCACAGTGGCGGAGACGGTCGACGGCGACGGCCAATGTCCAGCTCTCCGGATCGGTAGGGGGTGGCGCACCCAGGGCGGCGTTCAGGTCCAACCCGTTGCGACTGCCGACTTGCTGCGTAAGCAGTCGGCCATGAGGAACAAGAACTCGGGCGACTTCGGCCGCGTTCAGCGCACCGTGCCTGTTGAGCACAAGGTCGAAAGTGGTCTCGCGCACGGGGATGTGATCGGCGGCACCACCCAATACCGGCACCCTCAACGGCCTCAGCCGCTCGCCGGCGATGGGGATGTTGGGTTGCCATCTCTCCATGGCAACCGTGTAAGGCGGAAGCGGAGACAGGGAGGCCAGGACCTCACCACCACCGGTATCCATGTCAAGCACTCGCCGCGCCGTCGGAAGCAGCGACAAGGTTCGCTCGGTGTACACCCACGACGGATTTCCACCGTTCACTCGGCCGCGCAGCCAGCGAAAGTCCCATCCGCGGACGGACGCCTGGAGGGCTTGCTCAACGAGTACGTCATAGCTCAGCACCTGGTCACGGTATTGAGGATGGGGAACATGGGCTACCCGATTATTCATCGACAGTCCGACCAGGCCGTACGGTTTCCCACCCGCGTCGGCCTTTCGCAGCTGAAGCTGGTTCGAGGCCAGAAACCGGGCGACCCAGCGGGACTCAGCGTCGCGCCCGCCCGCTCAGCTCAGCGGGCTCCGACTGGCCCGTGAGCAGCAGTTGGCACTCGAGCCGTCCGGAGGACGCCGTGGCAGAGCACAGCCGCGAAGCGTCGGCCACCTGTCGCCTCGGCGGCGTCCTCACCACGGGCCTGCACCAGCCGTACGCGGTCGCGCACCTCTGGGGGTTCGGATGCCAGCCTCTGCTCAGCCTTGGCCAGCATCGTCGGGGAGGAGTCGAGAAGGGTCACCTCGTAGCCGGCCCGGGCCAGAGGGAACGACTGATGTCCCGCCCCTCCCCCCACATCCAAGACGGCGCCCGGTGGCTCGGTGAGGTGCTCCATCAGCTGTTGGTGGAGAACGTAAGTACGGACCTGCCCCTTCACTGACGCGTATGCCCCGTCTACGAACTGATCGGCAAGGGAAGCCCAGATGTCATCGCTCATGAGAACCATCCTCACAATGGAAAAACCTCCGAGAACCCCTGAGATCAGGGAACGAGGTCACAAAGCCGATCTCCGCTAGCCCTTGAGGCTCTCCAGGCCGGTTGCGACCAGCAGCGGCGTGAACTCCACGACGCTGTGCGTGGCGACACCGTTGAGGGCATACGGATCAGTGCGGAGAATGGAGTCAAGCTCTTCGACGGGCATCTCCGAGGCGAAATAGACGCCGCCGGTCAAGGGCACCCGGCGCCCAGCCACAAGAAACAGCCGTCGTGAGATGAGGTCGTTCAGCCAGTCGCCGTGGGCCGGCCGCCACCGATCCACTTCATCCAGCGCTGCTGTGTAGGTCACTGTGACAACGAACATGCCCGAATTGTGACAGGTGAGGGACGAGAGAGATCACCGAAGTCGACCTCAAGTGGGCGTAGAGCCGGTGACGGGAGTCGAACCCGGGCTCTCTCCAAATCTTGAGCTTTGAGCTGGGGAAACGCTGACCTGCGAGGGGAGGGATCCGAGTTCTATGATTCCCCGTGAGTCCCTCTCGAGCATTCCTCGATCGGGCAGGCCACGGATGGCTGGCCCACCGACCACCCCCAACCACGAGCGGAGATCAGCCGTATCTCAGAAGCCGGTGGTGATGGCGTAAAACCACCAGCAGGCGAGTAGCGCCATCAAGAGCAGACTGGCGACAAAGATCCCCAATGTGATTCCGAGGAATCTGCCGCCTGGACCCTGAAACCTCAAGAAGGCTCCAACAAGCGCCCCGAGCACGGGTAGTCCGACCAGGATGAGCACCGGAACAAAAAGCTCCCGCAGGCCGAACTCGCTGACCTCGATCACGACGCGGCGAACCGGCATGATCATAAAGATCGCGCTCAGCAAAGCGACGACGGAGGCGAGGGGCCTGTAGCTCTGCCCGTTCGCAAGTAAGGGATTGGCGGTCATAGTAAGTGGATGCTGGCACCGCTGTGGTGCAGCGTCAAGATCAGTGATTAGGCCCTCGCAGCGTGCATCGACTGGCGACCGCAGTCATGGAGATCACGGCACCGCGTCACCAGGGATCGCGACGATGTTGTTCCATCCTCACGTCGTGAGCCGATCGCGGCGGCAGGTCGGGGGGCTCCGGGTCGGATAGGACGAAACGGTCGAAGAGAATGGAACCCACCACGAGGATGGTCACCACGGCAAAAAGAACATACGGCAGTGAATCAGGCAAGAAGATCACCACCGTCAGAGCGACCAGCCCCAGGACCAGAACCGCCACAAAGGCAAGGCCGAGCTTCCACAGTCTTTCCTTCACATATCCTCCCGGTGCCAGTGACTCCGCCCAAGCCGTTGAGCGCTTCCTTGAAGTATTCGTCGGGAACACCCACGGTGGATGAGGTGGCAGGCCCGGCGGCGCCGAGCATCATTTCACTGCGAAGATCGGAAAACAGGGTGCCTGGCTGGCTCTGCTCGACGGTGGGCTCGCCATGGAACGCAACACCCTGAGTTCGACGCACTTGTTCTTTGAGACGCACGTCACATTCGTTCCTGTCACATCTCGCCGAGCTGTCCCGTCTATTCCGGCAGAGATGTTCGACCACCAGCAACGGCAAAGGAACCATCCATGGACGCACGTCTGAACGTCTTCGGCAACCCGACCGCGGGCAAGTTCCTGAAGCACATCATCTCGGCGGACAAGGTGCTCTCGGACTCGACGCTACCGGCGGCGACGCAGGAGCTGGTGAAGCTCCGCGCCAGTCAGATCAACGGCTGCGGCTTCTGCACCGACATGCACACCAAGGACGCCGCGCACGCCGGAGAGACCTCGGTCCGCCTCAACCTGGTCGCGGCCTGGCGGGAGGCCACGGTGTTCACCGACGCCGAACGCGCCGCCCTGGAGCTGACGGAGCAGGGCACCCGCATCGCCGACGCGGCCGGTGGCGTCACGGACGATGCCTGGGCGAACGCCGCCAAGCACTACGACGAGGACCAGCTCGCCGCCCTGGTGTCCCTCATCGCCCTCATCAACGCCTTCAACCGGCTGAACGTCATCATCCAGCAGCCCGCCGGCGACTACCAGCCCGGCCAGTTCGGATAACGAGCAACTCCCGGCCGGGACCGCCGGTGCCGTCTCGTACCAGCAGCAGCACCACACAGGCCAGGATCGGCTTGTCCCGGTCGATGGCGGGGGGATGCTCAGGCTCCTTTGTACCCTGGGTAGCAAGCGCGCCCTCGGGATCATCCCGGAGCCCGGAGCGCCCTCGCCAGAGGCGTGAAGGGGGTCGTCCATGCGCCTGTTGAGGCTCCTTGCGGGCTGGTACTGGCGATTAGATGCGTTCTTGGACGGCGACGTCAGGCCGCATCGCGGTCAGCGGTTCGCTGCGGCCCATCCTGTGCGCCTCGGGCTGATCGTGGGCCCTGCCTTTGGGGCGCTCATGGGCGTCATCGTGTTGATGTGTGCCGCGCTTGGAGCAAAGTACGCCTTCACCCTGTTCTCCCTGCTCTTTTGCCTCGGCGGTGCCGTCGTCATGGGGGTGTTCTTCGTGGGCTTGGGCTACCTCGGGCGCTGGCAGCAACGGCACTACGGGTACTACCCGCATGAGGTCCAGGATGAGCCCGGCAGCCATGCATAGCGGCCCGGACAGTTCTGCCCAGATCCCGCGTTGACCGGCGAGCAGGGATTCGGGTGACGTACCAGGAACAGAAAGCGCACCTCGGGCAGCACTCTGGTCAGCCACAGCAGATCAATGGCGTACTCGTTGTACTTGTCGCCCCACCTCGGCCGGCGGCCGTAGCACTCGAAGATTATCGATCGCGACAAGGCCGTGGCATCCTGATCGCCGTCCGCCACACGCCCGGCCGCCTCTCGCAGGACCTGTTCGGTACGCGCTGACCAGTTCGCCGCACCAGGTCCAGTCGCCGGCTTCCGGCGCATGGCGTGAAGGACCTCCTCCGCTCTGAAATGGCGGCATGCCAGGTCATCCGCCCTCAGCCAGCGTCGAAGCAGGTACGGCAACCGCCCGTTGACCGTGAACAGCCCACCGACGCGCGTAGGCGCTCCCCACGCGGGACAGTCGATGTTCTGGCAGTACGTGCTGCGCGACATTCCGGCGCTGCTCCTCGGCACGCACCGCCGCCTCCGACTGGCCGTGCCCACGGTGATCCTGGGCGGCGCACCGGACCCGGTGATACCGCCGGACCTCCTGCCGGGCGGCGAACGGTACGCCGACGACCTCACGGTCCGGGTGGTCCCGCCGGCGGGTCACCTCCTGCACGAGGAGTGCCCGGAGGTGGTGGCCGAGTCGTTGCGCGCGCTGCAGGCTCGTGTCGGCCGGTCGGCGTAAGCACCGACCGGTCGCGGCGCCTCCGCTCCCAGACGCACATGGACCGGTACACGGCAGACCACAGTGAGGTGATCGTTCGTCGGCGCCAAGGGATCGGTGGACTTAAGGGTCCGCGTCCGCGGACCTGCCGCTCACGATTGCCTCCCGAGCAGAAAGCTCCTGCTCACGTATCGCTGTTGCACCCCTTCAGCGCCACCACGTAGAGCGCCAACTCTTCTGTCGTGACGCTCTCCTCCCCCATGGGAGGCGGCCCCTCCATCACCTTCACGTCCATGTAGGGAGAGAACGTCGCAGTGATCTCAGGGACGGGCTGCTGCACCGTCGCTGGTGCATTCTCAGCGATCCAGGCATCGATCAGCTTGTCCGTATATGACGTCGACATCAGGCAAGACGCTCCGACCGGGGCCGCCGCTGTAATCGTGGGAACTGCGGCCAGGGCCATGCCAGCCACGACTGCGACGCGCCACCCCACTGCTTCCTCCCGGCTCTTCGATTACCGGCCTAGCATGCCCCGTCTAGATCACAGACGCGACAAGGGCTCAGCCGGTCACGCGGGCAATAGTTGTGGCTGTACAGGCTAGGGCTGCCGGAGTCCCACAACCCTGAACACACCTGAAACGCCACCGGAAGCCGGGGTTTCCACCGGGCCGGTCCCGGTTGCCGACGTTCTCCAGTACGTATTCGTCGGAGAGGGGAGTCGGCTGGCCGATGATCACGAGCCCCGTCAGGGAGTGTGAGCCCAGGGGGAAGGGCAGGCGCTTCCGCCGATGCCCCCAGTGGAGGAACAGCGCCTGGCATCGTGCACACGCCGCCACACCGAAGATACGCTCATAGGCCTTCGCCATGAGAGCGGGTGACGGGAATCGAACCCGCGCTGTGAGCACCCCCATGGCATGACGATGAGATTGCTGGGGTGTTCGGGGAACTGCCAGAGTGGCGAAGTGTCTCGACTTGTTCCTGAACTGATCTGCTCCGACATCCAGGCCAGCCTGGCCTTCTACCGCCTGCTGGGCTTCAGGATTCGCTACGAGCGCCCCCAGGAGCGATTCGCTTACCTGGAACGTGGTGGGGCGGACCTGATGCTGGAGCAGCCGTGGAGCCGGGACCGTCTCTACCCGCGCGCGGAACTGGACTACCCCTACGGGCGTGGGATCAACCTCACTGTCGAAGTGGATGACGTAGACCCGATTCACACCACGCTGCTCGCTGCCGGCCACGAGATGTGGCTGCCGTTGGAAGAGCGCTGGTACGAGCGCACCGTCGACTCCGTAGGCGTCCGCCAGTTCGCGGTGCAGGACCCGGACGGCTACCTACTGCGCATCTCTCAGCACCTGGGGACCCGCCCTCGATAACCACCCGCGGCTTCAACTCGGGCGCGCCCTCCCCAGCGGATACGCCGATTCTTGTGCGCCGACAGGTTGTCCAGAATCACGTAGGTCGGGGCGAGGAAGCCCGGAGGGGCCAAGATCAAGACGGGTCGAACCCGCGCTGTCAGCTTGGGAACTGCGAAGATCGCAGCTCGTGAGCGCTGTGAGCTGGGGAGGAAACCGGTTCTGAGCGACCGTGATTGACCCTGCCTAATTGCCGTTAATCGCACGACGACGATCGGGATCATTCAAGCTCAGACAGGCGATTTATCGGCCTGGATGCGTTCCAGGGTCCGTCGTCCCATCCGGCTCATGGCCGGGTTGGTTTCGAGGTAGTACCAGACAAGCCCCATCGCCTGCTCGAATGCCCACGCTTTGCCTCGCTCCCATTCAAGGTCGCCGCACTCGAGGTCCAGGCGGAGCACCTGCCGCGGCCCAGCCTCGAGCAGATGCCAGGCACTCACGAGATCCAGAGCAGGGTCGGCCGGTCCGAAGCCGCCGACGTCGAGAATCCCAGCCAGCCGACCAGCGGACACAAGCACGTTGCCGGGGATGAGATCACCGTGGGTCATCACGTCGCCGTCTTCGCGCGGCAGACTTCGAAGACTTTTCCATATCTGGCGAAGACGCCGAACGTCCAGGAGTTGTTCGCTGCGCTTGAAACAGGTCTCCATCCATACATCGTGTGATCGAAGGTCGCCTCCCCGGCCTTTGCCGGCGAACATGCGGCCATGCGTGTCGATCGTGCGCAGGTCATTGATGAGATCGGCCAGGTCGTGGGCGAATGCGACAGATTCGCCCGGGTCCTCATCGGTGGCCACGACGCCGGGCAGCCAAGTCTGCACCGACCATGGAAGTGGGTATCCCGCGCCGGGTTCACCGAGCGTGACCGGCTCGGGCGTGGGGAACCGCGTGCGACCCGCCAGCTCGCGGGCTGCTTCCGCTTCGGACTCCAGCCAACGCCGCGTTGAGTCGACGTGCCCGGCCTGTAGAGGGAACCGAGCTGCGAAGCGGTCGCCGATGCCGAAGATGGCGTTGACCGTCCCATGGGCAGCGATGCCTGTGATGGGAAGGCTCCGCCACTCAGGGAACTGCTCATCCACCAATGTGCGCACTGTCTCCGGTGACACTGTCAGCTGGTCGGCGTGCATCTTCACGCCGGAAGCGTTCCGCGTCTCAGCCTTCTCCTGCAACGTGTTTTCGGCCCTGTAGGGCGACTTGAGGCTATGCCGCGGGATGATCTTGAGGGATTCCGGTGAATTTAAATCGATGTACACCTCGCCGGGTGCGCTTGAATAATGAGCCGGTGATCGAAAGGTTCAATCCGTCGACGGTTCATGAACCGGCCGGCTACAGCCATGTGACCATCTCCAACGCCGACCGGCTCGTGCACCTGGCCGGCCAGTGTCCGCTCGACCTCTCCGGCGAGGTGGTCGGCGACCCCGGTGACTTCACCGCGCAGACCGAGCAGGTGGTCACGAACTGCCTTGCGGTACTGGCGGCAGCCGGCGCCACCCCCGCCGACGTGGTCCGGTCGGTGATCTACGTGGTGAGCCCGGACAGCGACATCCTCTCCGCGGTGTGGTGGCAGCTCAAGGCATCACCACTGGCTGAAGCCTTCACCACCGCCAGCACATTGCTAGGAGTGACGTCGCTCGGATACCAACGACAACTCATCGAGATCGACCTCACCGCGACACTGTCGGCCTGAACCGATGCCGTCGAACTCCGACCGAACTCCTGCACCACGGCTTCGTGACCGGACCGCCGCTCTGACCAGGATGGCCGGCTACGGCGCCCACGACCCGCTCATGGTCGGCGTACAGCAGGACAACGCACCGCCTGCCTTCCTGACCAGTGGACGGACCACAGCCGGGGAGCCGTTGACTGCCGGCACGATCGTCTACACCGCATCGCTGTCCAAACAGATTACGGCCGCCTGCGCGGCTCTACTCGTGCAACAGGGTCGGCTGGACACCGAATCAACTTTGGCGCAGTGGATGCCCGAGCTCCCCACGTGGGCGGGCACCGTGCGCCTGCGCCATCTGATCTCCCACACGAGCGGCCTGCCCGAGGTCGTCGAATTCGACGATCTCCATCGCGCGAAGCTCGACCGCACCACCGCCGGCGTCATCCACGCACTTGTCCGGCTCGACCACCTCGTCAGTACACCGGGGACCGAATACCGCTACTGCAACGCCGGCTACGTCTGCCTGGCCGTCATCATCGAACGCGCGGCGAGCCGGCCGCTGTCCGACTTCGCCCGCGAGCACGTGTTCGCCCCGCTCGGGATGGCCAACAGCCGGTACTGGTCCGGCCCGGCCCCGCATCCGCCCGGAGCCGCACCCCTCGACCCGCACTACCCGGCACCGCTGTCCCTCGGCGACGGCGGGGTCTGGTCCACAGCCCCGGACCTCATCCGCTGGAACCAGGCCCTGGAACGCGACGAGCTGGGCGTCTCCGCGCTCCTGCAAGCGCCCGGCCACCTGGACGACGGCACGCAACTCGACTACGCGTGGGCCCTCGGCGTCCGCGAGCACGCAGGCCGGCGGATCTACCGGCACGGCGGTAGCTGGGCCGGGCTGAGCGCGCAACTCGTCCGCCTCGCCGATCAGTGCTCCAGTTTCGTCATCATCGCCCTGGACGACGACGAGGACCGCACGGCCACTTTGGCCCAAGCCATGATCGAGGAACTCACAACCTAGAGTCGTCGCGAATCTCATCAGAGGGCGGTCCGGTAGGTCACGTCCGCGGCAGGAACACCAGCGCCCGATGCCCTCCTCATTTCGCGCTCGGGCAAGGTGCCGACAAGTTGCCCGGGATGAAACTGAGGATGTCTCGCCCGTGATCGTCGATGCCGAGACGGCACGGTGCGTGCGCGTAATCCACCGACTCGAGAAGTGCCAGGACCTGGGCGGCGAACGCGGCACCCGCTTCACGCGGGGTGAAATAGTGTGACCCGCGTGAGCCTGCGTGAGGTGGCCGCCGACCGGTTATCGTGCCTGGTCGCATGGGCCCGGTCAGCCGCACTTGTCGGGAGGATGGGTGGGCGCCCCGCACCCCTCGTCGAAGTGGCCGGCCTGCTGCTCGTGATCCTGCTCTTCTCGTGGCTTCATGCCATCGCCGGGAAGGACGTCGCAGCCGCGACCGCCAACGCTCTGGCCCTGCAATCCATAGAGCGGGCCCTCCACCTGGACATCGAGCTGAGGGCGAACCAGTGGCTGACCGAGCATCCATCCCTCATCCAGTTGGCGGTGTACTACTACCGCCTGTACTACCTCGCGATCATCGGTGTGCTTGTGTGGGTCTACGTCCGGCACGCCGATGTCTACATCAAGGTCCGCCGGACCCTCGTCGCGATGCTGGTCCTCGTGCTACCCGTTTTCTGGGCGCTGCCCATGTCGCCCCCACGGTTCGCCCTACCGGGCGTCGTCGACATAATTGCCGGGCACGACCTCTTGGGCGGCCATGCTTCGCGAGGGATCGAGAACGGCCAGAACCTGTATTCGGCGATGCCCAGCATGCATGTGGGGTGGTCGTTGTGGTGCGCGTATGCCGCATGGTACGCGCTGCGCGCCTCCCACCCACGGCTGGCGCTGCTGTCGTGGATCTTCCCGCTGGGTATGACGGCAGTTGTGCTCATCACGGGGAACCACTACGTCCTCGACATCGCCGGAAGCGCCGTGTTGCTGGCCGTCTCCATCGCTGTCGTATCAGTGTGGGGCCACCTCACCGAGCACCGACGTGCTGGGGGTTGAGCGCCTACGATCTTGCCGTCCGCCACCCACACCAGGTCGATCGCCGCTGAGCCGAACATCCGAACGTTTCCTCGCCCGAGGAGAGACAGGCCGTAAAGCCATGGTCATGGAACGCAACAGGTACCGGCCATCGGCCGCCCGCCGGGCGTCACACTGCTGTCCGCGGCCATCGCCGTGTTCTCCTTCGATCTTGGACTGCGCACTCGAAGGATCACGCGATGGCCGCCTCCCCATGAACGCGAAGGCGATGCGGTTGAGCGGGGTGTGGGGCACTGAGCTGGGCGTACGGCCGGACGGGAGTGACCGTGATCGACCGCCCGTCGCCCTGTCTGATTGCACACGACCAGAGCCCTGACCTCGGAAGGCCATGATCGGTACGCTGCTCGTCATGGGAGACGGTGCGGCATCTCTGCGGCTGGTGGACGTAACGTCGGCGTTAGAGGCGGCTCTCACCGCGCTGAAGGCTGTGGGGGCCGATCCGATGTACCGCGTGGGTGGCACAAGTGCCGCTCTGCTGCAAGGTGTTCATCTTCCTGTCGGAGATGTTGACGTCTTGGTGGCTCGGCGCGAGGACGTGGACACGGTCGCTGCCGCTCTCTCGTCCTTTCCCTGTCTGTATGCGGCATCTTGGTTCCCCGAGAGTTCGCAGTATTTCGCTAGGTACGAGGTGAACGGGGTCCAATTAGAGATCAGCACGGTCGAGCACGAGACCGACTCCGATGAGATGGAGTGCATTGGCCGTGGCCCGTGGCAGCACTACGTCTTGATCACGTGTGGCTCGCATCGTGTTCCTGTGGTGCGCCTGGAACTGCGGTTGGCCACAGAACTCTTGCGTGATCGGTCCGATCGATACGAACCTCTCCTCGACCACATGGCCACGCAGGGGTTCGATGCTGATCTTCTGGATAGGGCCATGGCTGCTCGCGGTCTTTCGGTGGAACGACAGCGCTTGGTTCACGACCGCCTAGCCTCCTCGCCCGACCGGCCCTGATCACCAAAAACCCGGCTGGAGGAGCGTTGCCCCACTTACTGTTCACAGATCACCGTGACGGTGACCTGGACGAGTTGCATCTGCGGATGGAGCCGTCCGCCTCCGGCTATCCGGACGTGGCCGGCTGCGCCGCCGAACTTGCCGACCTGCTCGCCGCCGCGCCCAGCGGACCTCGCGTCCTCACGGTCGGCACCACAGTCCGCCACACGGCCCGCTATCGGGAGGTGATGGATGTTCTTGTCGCGATGCGACCGCCTGTGGAACGACTGTATCTGGGGGACTACACGTACCCAGATAAGTGGGGCGAGGTCATACCTGAGGACCTGGACAAGGACGGTGAGGGTTGGGTGACCGAAATCGAGGTGCCCGATGAGTTCTGGCCGGCTATGCGCACCCTGCGCCACCTGGTGCTCCACGGCGACCGCCTGCGACTCCACGCGATACGGTCTCCGGCCCTGACCCGCCTGGCGATCCGCTGCGACACGATGTCCCCGCGGTGCGTCGCCGACCTCGGCGGTGCCGGCCTTCCCGCACTCGACGCCCTGGAGATCTGGCTCGGCAACTACAACTATCAGTGGAGCGGTGGCATCTTCGGCTCGTATACCGGCACCGCCGCTGACCTGCTGCCTCTTCTCGCGGCCGACGGCTACCCTGCTCTGCGACACCTCAGGTGCTGCGCCGACATCGCCGACGAACTGGTCGAGGCACTCGCCGGGTCCCCCCTGCTGCGCGACCTCGACACGCTCGACCTTTCCGGAGGTGGGCTGACCGACCGCGGAGCCCGATTCATCGCCGCGAATCAGCTGGCCTTCTCGGGCCTCCGGCGACTCGATCTCGACGGCAACATGATCGGTACGACTGGGCAACGTCTTCTCGCGAATACGGTCGAGGTCGCCCACCTTGGCACCCAACGCGAAGAGTTTCACAGCAAGCTCGTCAAACCGCAGCGTGCCCTGCTGTTCGGCTGACACACGGCAGGGCAGTGATCGTGGGGACGATGTAGGTTCCCGGGGCATGCTCGAACTGCATCGGCGTCGCGCGGATGTAAAAGGACGACGAGGACGGCAGAGCGGCGGGGGTCCCATCACCGGACGGCCAACAGGAGTGGGTCCTGTCGGTGGCGGTGACGCAGTTGGGCGGTCGTCCGGTGGTGGTCTCCGGCGGCCGCAACGGTACGGTGCTGGTGTCGGACCTGGCCACCGGCACTCCTGTCGGCAAACTCCTCGACGGTTACCAAGGACCGGTCCGGTCGGTGGCGGTGGGTGGGGCAACTCGACGGCCGCCCGGTGGCGGCGAAGGAGATCACACGGTGGGTACGGGACCTAGCCAGCGGCGAACCGACCGGCAACCGCACTCCCGCCACCTCGGAGCGGCTCACCGCCCTGGAGCTCCAGATCGCCCGCCTGGCCGCCCAGAACCGCGTCGGCCGGCTGTCCCACCGCACCGTGAGCACCCGCCGCGCTACCGCGCGTTCCGCACATTCGGCATCTCCTCGCGCGGCCGGCTCCGAGACGTGCTCCCATGACGCGTGAGGCGTTCGACCTTGCCGTGCGGCGGCTCGCGAGTGACGGCGACCTGCTGTTGGAGCGCACGCTCGTTCTGCTGGGCGAGCTGGCGTCGTACGCGCCGATCCCGTCGGCCGCGCTGGCGGAGTCGGCGCGGCGCAACCTCGACACGGCGGTGCGCACACTGCGATCCGGGCGGGAGCTCGCGCCGGAGGAGCTGCCGGAGTCCGGCATCACCCGTGATCGGGCGCGGCAGGGCGTGCCGATCGAGGACATGCTGTGGGGCTACCGCGCGAACATCGGGGTGATCCAGCGGCGGTTCATCGAGATCGCCTTCGCCGAAGGGGTCGCCCCGGAGTTGACGCTCGACGGCTCGCGGCTGCTGTGGTCGCTGGGCGACGCGTTCACGCACCAGGTCATGCGCTGGTATCAGGAATGGACCGTCGAGCAGGCCCTGCGCGACTCCCATCTGCGCGAGGAGTTCGTCCGCGACCTGCTGACCGGCACGATCGGCCAGGCTGACCTCGGCCGCCGCTGCGCCGCCTATGGGCTGGACGAGTTCGGGCGGTACGCCGCGGTGCGCGCGCGGGGCGAGAGCAGGGGCGGCGTCGAGGAACTGCGGCGCCTGCTCGAACGCGGAGGCAGCGCGCCCGGCAGGCCGGCGCTGATCGCCGTGCTCGGCGGCGACTGCGCCGGAGTCGTGGCGCGCAGGCCCGCGCCCGTGCCGGGGCTGGTGGTCGGCATGGGGGCGCGAGTGCCGCTGGCCCGGCAAGCCGAGTCCTTCCGTACCGCGGGCAACGTGCTGGAAACGGCCACGCGGCTGCGTACCGAGGGGGTGTTCGCCCTGGAGGACCTCTCGTGGCGGGTCGCCGCCGCGAACGCCCCCGAGGTCGGGGCCTACCTGGTGGAGCGGTACCTCGCGCCGCTGCGCGAGCACGGGGAGTTCGGCCGGCAGTTGGAGGTGACGCTGCGCGCCTATCTCGACAACGGGCAGAACATCGCCCGCACCGCGGCCGCCCTCGTCGTGCACGTCAACACGCTGCGCCATCGCCTGAACAGGTTCACCGAGCTCACCGGGGCATCGCTGGCATCCACCGAGGTGATCGTCGAACTGGCGTGGGCCCTGGAGTTCGACGCCCTCGGCTGATTGGACCATCGCACAACCATGGTCGGCGGTTTCGACCTCGACGCCCGATTCGTCGGCGCGCCAGCATGGCTGGTGATCGAAGGAGTTGGTCGAGGTGAGTGAACCCGTGTGGATCGCCGGGGCCGGCATGACGGCGTTCGGCGTCCATCCCGACCGCGGCGTGCGGGATCTGGTACGTGAGGCGGTGACCGGCGCGCTGGACGACGCCGGGTTGACCCTGGGCGAGGTGGAGGCCGCGTTCTACGGCAATACCGCGCAGGGCGCGCTGGAGGGCCAGCTGATGGTGGGCGGCCAGATCGCTCTGCGGGCTCTGGGGACGCGGCGGATTCCGGTGTTCAACGTGGAGAACGCGTGCGCCACCGGGGCGACGGCGTTGCACCTGGCGGTGAACCACGTCCGCGCGGGCGCCGCGGAGGTCGCGCTGGCTGTCGGCGTGGAGCGGATGAACGTCGGCGACCGGACAAGGACCATGAAGGTCTTCGAGGGCGGGTACGACGTGTCGGCGCCGGAGGAACTGGAGCGCGTGCTCGCCGAGCTCGGCGGAGACGTCGACGACTCCTCGGTGGGCCGCCGGAGTGTCTTCATGGACATCTACGCCGCCATGGCCCGCTCCCACATGGCGGCGTTCGGGACCACGCGGCGCCAGATCGCGGCGGTGGCGGCGAAGAACCACCAGCACGCGGTACACAACGAGAAGGCGCACTACCGGGTCGCGATGACCGTGGACGAGGTGCTGGCGGGGCGAGCGCTGTCGTACCCGCTGACGGTACCGATGTGCTCGCCCACCACCGACGGCGCCGCGGCGGCCGTGGTGGTCGGCGGCCGGGCGCTGGCGCGGCTCGGCTCGCGGCGCTCGGTGCGCGTGCTGGCCAGCGTCGTCGGCACGGGCGACACCCGCGCGCTCGGCGACCACGACCGGGCGATCACGAGGCTGCTCGCGCAGCGGGCGTGGGAGCAGTCGGGAGTGGGGCCCGAGGACGTGAACGTGGCCGAGGTGCACGACGCGACGGCGTTCGCGGAGATCGCGCAGACCGAGCTGCTCGGGCTGTGCGCGATGGGAGAGGGCGGCCACGCCGCCGAGTCGGGTGTCACGTCGCTCGGCGGACGCCTGCCGGTCAATCCCTCGGGCGGCCTGGAGTCGAAGGGCCATCCGCTGGGGGCGACCGGGCTCGCGCAGGTGTATGAGCTGGTCACGCAGCTTCGAGGCGAGGCCGGCGCGCGGCAGGTGGCCGGTGCGCGGGTCGCGGTCGCCGAGAACGGCGGCGGGTTCCTCGCCGGAGAAGAAGCGGTCGCCGCGATCACCGTGCTGGGCGGGTGAGGGCATGGCGATCATCGACTTCTTCGACCGAGGCTGGCGGCAGAACCCGTCCGGGGCGGCGTACGTCATGCACGAGCACACCTGGACCTACGAGCAGGCCGGCCGGCTCTCGTGCCGGATCGCGCACGCGCTGCTCGCCAAGGGGTTCGCCCGCGAGACCAAAGCGGCCGTCCTGTCCCCCAACGACCCGGTCGCGTGGATCTGCGTGCTGGGGATCTGGCGCGCCGGTATGACGTGGGTGCCGTTGAACCCGGCCGCCCCGATGGATGACAACCGCCTCCTGCTCGACAGGTTCGACTGCGAGGTCGTGTTCTTCCACAGCTCACTGGAGCCGGTGGTGGAGCGGCTCCGGCCGATGCTGCCGGGGGTGCGACAGTACGTCCGCGTCGACTCGCTGGCCGACTTCGTCGAGGGCGCGGACGACAGGCCGCCCACGGTCCGGTACGACCTGGACGACGTGGTCGCGGTGGCCCCGACCGGCGGGACCACGGGCCTGCCGAAGGGCGTGATGAACACCCACCGGAGCTTCGCGGCGTCGTTCGCCCACCAGATGCTGGCGATCTCCTACCGGGCCGACGAGCCCATCGTGAACCTCGCCGCCGCGCCCATGACCCACGCGTCGGGGCTGCTGACCATGCCGGTCACCGCGCGCGGCGGCACCGTCGTCATCCTGGACAGGGCCGAACCGGCTGCCGTACGGGAGGCGATTCAACGGCACCGGATCACCGAGCTGTTCCTGCCTCCGACCGTGATCTATCGCATGCTGGAGCTGCCCGGGATCGACCGCGGCAGCTTCCCGTCGCTGCGTTACCTGCTGTACGGCGCCGCACCCATGTCGACGGAGAAGCTCGCCCGCGCGATCGGGGTGTTCGGCCCGGTGCTGATGGAGTGCTACGGGCAGATGGAGGCGCCCGCGGCCATCTCGTTCCTGCGGCCCGAGGAGCACTTCGTCGACGGCGAGCTCGCTCCGCCCGAGCGGCTCTCCTCCTGCGGCCGGCCGTACCCGCTGATCAGCGTCGAGATCCGCGACGCCGCGGGCCGCCCGGTCGAGAGCGGGGAGCCGGGTGAGATCTGCGTCCGGGGCGACCTGGTGATGAAGGGCTACTACAACGCGCCCGAACTGACGGCCGAGACCGTGGCGGACGGCTGGCTGCGCACCGGCGACATCGGCTTCCTCGACGAGGGCGGCTACCTGCACATCACCGACCGGGAGAAGGACATGATCATCTCTGGCGGATTCAACGTCTACCCGAGCGAGGTCGAGCAGGTCATCTGGGCGCATCCCGCGGTCCAGGACTGCGTGGTCGTCGGCGTGCCGCATGACGACTGGGGCGAGGCCGTCAAGGCGGTCGTCGAGCTCAATCCGGGCGAACAACTGACCGAAGGCGAGCTCATCGACCTGTGCAGGCAGCGCCTGGGCGGCATCCGGGCGCCGAAGACCGTCGACTTCGTACGCTCGCTGCCGCGCAGCGCCAACGGGAAGGTCCTGAAGAAGGCCGTCCGTGAGCCGTACTGGGCCGGGCGCGAGAAGCGGGTGTGACGATGGGAGAGCTCGACGGCAAGGTCGCGATCGTCACGGGAGGCGGCTCCCTCGCCGCCGGGATCGGCAACGGCCGAGCGGCCGCGGTACGGCTCGCGGAGTCGGGCGCGCGGGTCGTCATCGTGGACATCTCCGACCGGAACATGGCCGAGACGCAGGAGCTGATCGCCGACCGCGGCGGGGAGTGCCTGTGCGTGCGGGGCGACGTGTCCCTCCCCGACGACTGCGCCGCGATCGTGCGACGCGCGGTCGAGACCTGGGGCCGCGTCGACGTGCTGGTGAACAACGTCGGTGTCGCCGGGCCACCCGGCACCGCGGTCGACGTCGATCTCGACGCCTGGGACGCCTGCCTGCGGGTCAACGTCACCTCGATGATGCTCATGTCGCGGTTCGCGATACCGCGGATGCGCGCGGCCGGCGGCGGCTCGATCGTCAACCTGTCCTCGGCCGCCGGGCTGATCGGCGGTCATCCATCCCTCGCCTACAGCACGGCCAAGGGCGCGATCGTCAACCTGACGAGGAGTATGGCCGCCGCGCACGGACCGGACGGCATCCGCGTCAACGCCGTCGCGCCGGGCTACATGTACACGCCCAACGTCTACGCCCAAGGGCTGAGCGAGGACGACCGTGAGCGCCGCAGGCTGGCGGCGCCGCTGCGGACCGAGGGCACGGGATGGGACGTCGGTGAGGCCGTGCTCTTCCTCGCGGGCGAACGCTCCCGGTGGATCACCGGAGTGGTCCTGCCGGTGGACGCCGGTCTCACCTCGGCCCTGGCCGTACCCGACTCGATGACGGTGCAGTCGCCGCGGCCTCGTTGAGCCGACTCGATGACGGTGCGGTCGTGGCAGCCTCGTTGAGCCGGCGCGCGGCGAGTTCGGCGAGCAGTCGCGCGCCGTCGTGCAGCACCCCGTCGTCGAACCTCGCGAAAGGGGAGTGGTTCTCGTGGGCTTCGCCGGGATCGCATCCGGCCGGGCGGGCGCCGAGGAACACGAACGCGCCGGGGACCCGGGCCAGGACGCGGGAGAAGTCCTCCGACGCGGGGTGCGGGTGCGGCATCGTGGCGAACCGCTCCGCGCCGTAGAGGTCACGGACGACGCCGGCCGCGAAGCCGGTCTCGGCGTCGTCCGTGACGGTCACCGGGAGTTCGGCGTCGAAGCCGACGTCGGCCGTCGTGCCGTGAGCGGCGGCGATGCCGTTGATCAGCTCGGTCAGGAGTCGCCTGGCCTCGGCCCGGTGGCGCTCGGAGTAGCTGCGGATCGTGGCCTCGAAGTACGCCGACGATGGGATGGCCGTGCCGTGCGAGCCGGCCGACACATGGCCGACAGTCACGATCACCGGATCGAACGCGTCGAACCTGCGCGTCACCAGGCTCTGCACCGCCGTGATCATCTCCGCCATCGTGGTCACCGGATCCAGGGCGCGATGAGGCGCCGCGCCATGGCCGCCCTTACCGTGCACGGTGACCCGCATCCGCGCGTTACCTGACAGGATCGCGCCGGAACGAGTGGCGAACATGCCGCTCGGCCGTACGGACTGCACATGCAGCGCGTACGCCGCGACCGGCTGAGGCCCTGCCGCTTCCAGGACCCCTTCGGCGATCATCTTCGCGGCCCCGTCGTGTCCTTCCTCGCCTGGCTGGAACATGAGGACCACGTCGCCGGGCAGATCGTCCCGGGTGGCGCACAGCAGGTGCGCCGCCCCCACGAGCATCGCCGTGTGCAGGTCGTGCCCGCACGCGTGCATCGCCCCCGGGTTGCGGGACCTGTAGGGGACGTCCGCCTGCTCAGTGATCGGCAACGCGTCCATATCCGCACGTAGCAGGACGACCGGCGCGCCGCCGGTTCTCGAACGTCCCCGCAGCACGGCGGTCACCGAGCTCAGCGTTGTTCCGCGGGTCACCTCCAGCGGGAGCCCGGCCAGAGCGCCCAGTACCCGCTGCTGGGTGCGGGGGAGCTCCAGCCCCAGTTCGGGATCGGCGTGCAGGGATCGGCGCAGCTCAGTCAGCATCATCCTCTGATTACCGCCACTTATGGTGGTGGTGAACCGTAATCATCAGTGGATCGGCATTTCCTCGCCGGAGGTGAAGGATTCGTGCGCCAGGAGCTCGACGAGCACGACCTCCGGCTGATCCACGCCGTCCAGCTCGCCCCCCGCGCGCCCTGGACGATCGCCGGACCGGCCTGCGGCCTGCACCCGATCACCGCCGCGCGTCGCTGGCAGCGGCTCGTCGACCGCGGCCTCGTGTCCGTACTGGTCACGCCGGGGCCGAGCCTCATGCGCCGGCTTTCGCCCGCGTACCTCGACCTGGACTGCCGCCCCGGCGATCGGGCGGCCGTCATCGCCGCCCTGCGGGTCAATCCGCGAGTCGCGTCGATCGCGATCGCCGCGTCGGGTCGCAGCCTCGTCCTGACGCTGATGGCCGACTCCCCGCACGCGCTGGCCGACCTCGTGATCGACCAGATCGGCGCACTTCCCGGCGTCCTGCGCACCGAGCTCTACCCGATCACCCAGGTGTACGGCGAGGGCAGTTCCTGGCGCCTCGACGCCCTGGACCGCGACGAGATCAAGCAGCTGGATCGGCGGCCCGACCCCGGATCTCGGCCGATCGCCGTCTCCGAGCGGCACCGGGCCCTGTTCCGCGCACTCAGCCTGGACGCCCGGGCCCCGGCTGCCGTCCTCGCGCAGCAACTCGGCGAGAGCGCCTCGACGACGACCCGGAGACTCGCGGCGATGCGGGCCGCGGGCCTCATCTCGATGCGATGCGACGTCACCCCTGAGGCGGCGGGCTGGCCGATCCTCGTCAACTACCTCACGCGCGTGCCCGCCGGAGTCCTCGAATCCGCCGGCCGGGCGCTGGCGGCGTTGCCGGAGAACCGCGGCACCTTCGCCATCGCCGCACGGACCAACCTCTTCGTCAGCCAGTGGCTGCGCGGGATGCCGGACGTCCAGAGCGCCGAGGCGCGTATGACCGCGGCCATCCCCGCTCTGGAGGTCTGCGACCGGATGGTCACGCTTCGGACGGTCAAGCGGATGGGTCGCATCCTCGACGCGGACGGGCGGTCGATCGGGGTGGTTCCGCTCGACCCCTGGCACGATTCCGTCATCTCGCGGGCCGAGATGGCCGATCCCTAGCGATGGGCCGTCCGTCCGCACGGCTGTGCTTGGGTTCGTGGAGTCGGAAGGCGTCACGACCAGGAGAGGCTGGCAAGGTATGGAAGACGGCCCGCGCATCAGGGCTCTGCTGGAGTCGGACGACCCACTCGCGGCCGAGGCGGCACTCTGGGCCGACCTGCGATCGGCCGGCACGCCGCTGATCGAGCCCCATCCGGATGATCCGGACGCGTGCCTGGTGACCTTCCTCTGGTTCGCCGACCGGCCGGTCGAGCGGGTCGTCGTGAACGAGACGGTCAGTTCGCTCCCTCCGGAGAGCCGCACCCTGTCCCTGGCGCCGGGTACGTCCACGTGGTTCGCCACGTGGCCGGTGAAGTCGGATGTGCGGACCACCTACCACTTCGAGATCTTTGCCGGGTCCGGCAGTGAGCGGATCGGCGACGAGCACGCCCGCGTACGCGAACCGCACGACTACAGTCTGCTCGGCTCCCCGGAGTCGGTCCTGGTCTGCCCCGGTGCCGAGCCACTCTCCTGGGCCGACCGCCGCCCGGACACGCCCCGCGGGACCGTGACCGGTGCGCTCCTCGGCGACGGCCGGGAGGTGTGGGTGTACACGCCACCGGGCTACGACCACCTCGCCGACCCGCTCGACGTCCTGGTGGTCCTCGACGGTCACGCCCGGCACAGCGCCGTGACGGTCCTGGACAACCTGCACGCCGACGGTCGGATCGCACCCACGGCGGCGATCCTCGTCGGGCAGCGCGATCGCAACGCCGAGCTGACGTGCGACGCGGACTTCTCCCGCTTCCTCGCCGGGGAACTGCTGCCGTGGGCGCGGGAGGCGTACCACCTGACCACCGATCCGGCCAGAACCGTCATCGCCGGCTGCAGCCTGGGCGGACTGTGCGCGGCCTACACCGGCCTGCGGCACCCGGAGGTCTTCGGCAACCTGCTCATGCTTTCGGGGTCGGTCTGGTGGGACCCGGACACTCTGCGGGAGTACTTCCAGCTCGCCGGCTCCGGCCCGCGCGCGATCGGCACCAGGTCCAGGACACCCGCCATCATCGGGGAGTACACGCGGGCGGAGCGGGCCCCGATCCGGATCTACCAGGACGTCGGGGCGTTCGAGACGGGACCGCCGCCCGCGACTCCGCACCAGATCCACGCCAGCAGGCATTTTCGCGACGTGCTCACCCTCAAGGGCTACGACTACGTCTACCGTGAGTTCGCCGGAGGCCACGACGAGACATGGTGGCGCAGCCGCCTCGGCGACGGCCTGATCTGGCTGACGGACCCGCGAGGAGCCGACCGTGGCTGACCTCGGAGGCACGTACACGAGCAGGTTCGCGAAGCTCGCCGAAGAGTTCGCCGGGCGGCTCGACTCGGACGGCGAACTCGGTGCGTCGATCGCCGTCGTGCACGAGGGCGAACTGGTCGTCGACATCTGGGGTGGCTGGACGGACGAGGCCAGGACGACACCGTGGGCCGAGAACACCATCACCTGTGTGTGGTCCTCCACCAAGACCGTGATGGCGCTCGCCGCGCTGATGCTCGTCGACCGCGGTCTGCTCGACGTGCGAGAGAAGGTCGCGACCTACTGGCCGGAGTTCGCCGCTGCCGGCAAACAGGACATAGAGGTCCGGCACCTCCTGGCCCACACCTCCGGACTGCCGGCCTGGGACCAGCCGGTCACGCTCGACGACCTCTACGACTGGGACCGTTCCACCGCACGGCTCGCGGCCCAGGCACCCTGGTGGGAGCCGGGCACCGCCTCCGGCTACCACGCGCTCAGCCAGGGCCACCTTGTCGGCGAGGTGCTCCGCCGGATCACCGGCCGTTCGCTCAAGGAGTTCGTCGCCCACGACATCGCCTCCGCGCTGGACGCCGACTTCAGCATCGGCGTGCCACGCGCGGACTACGGCCGGGTCGCCGACGTCGTCCCGCCGCCGCCACGGCCGGTCGACCTCACGGCGCTCGATCCCGCCGGTGTGACGTTCAGGGCGTTGACCTCACCGGCCCCCGACGCCGCCGCGAGCTGGACAGACGAGTGGCGCGCCGCGGACATCGGCTCGGGCAACGGGCACACGAACGCTCGCGCACTCGCCCTCATCCAGTCGGCGGTGTCGCACGGCGGCGTCGCGCGGGGTCACCGCCTGCTGAGCCCGGAGACGATCGAGCTGATCTTCGACGAGCAGGCCAGCGGGGTCGACCTCGTACTCAGCGCGCCGCGGCGGTTCGGTGTCGGCTTCGGCCTGACCATGCCCGAGGTGCTGCCCTACCTGCCCGAATCCAAGATCTGTTTCTGGGGCGGATGGGGTGGCTCGGTCGTTGTCAACGACCTCGACCGGAACCTGACCATCGCCTATGTGATGAACAGGATGGACGGCGCAATCGCCCCGGGCATCATCGGCACCCGGCAGAGCGTCGCCTACCTGACCACGGCCTTCGACTGCGTGGAGGGACGCCGATGATCCGGCTGCCGACGCCCACGGGTACGCACGCCGTCGGAGTCCGGGATCTGGAGTTCGGTTCCCAGCTCCTGACCCGGGCGTGGTATCCGGCACCCGCCGGGACCGCCACTCCGCCGCGCGCCTACGCGGTCGGGCCCGAGCGAGAACTCCTCCTCGCGTGGACGGCCCGCCGCAATCCGGGCTGGGACGCGGCGACGTCCACGGCCCTCCTCGCCGACGCGACCACGAACAGTCACGCCGACGCCCCCGTCCTGCCGGGACGCCACCCGGTGATCGTGTTCTCCCACGGCGCGGACCTGTATCCCGCCCAGAACACCGCACTCATGGAGGAACTCGCCTCACACGGATTCGTGGTCGTCAGCGTGCTCCAGCGGGGCGGCGGGTTCGCCGCCCGCCCCGACGGATCGACGCTCGACACCGGCCAGACGTTCCTGAGCGCCGCCGCCGACCTCTTCGCCCGGATCGAGGGCTTCATGCGCGCGGGCAATGACATCGACGCCCGCTTCGCGTGGTTCAACGAGTTGTGGGCGACCGGCGAGGTGGTCGCCGTCGCCAGGGACTGGCGCGACCGCATGATCGCGGTCGCCGACGCGCTCGAAGGCTCGCCGGCTGACGACCTCGTGGCCGCCTGCGACCTGTCGAGGCTTGCCTACGCCGGCATGTCCTTCGGCGGCTCGGCCGCCGTGAGCGCGGCTCACGCCGATCCGAGGGCCCGCGCCGCCGTCAACCTCGACGGGGTGCACTACGGGAGCGACCTCTTCGGCCGTCCGGCCCGCGTGCCGATCCTCGCGCTCTCCGCCGACCAGGCCAACGTCGCGGACTACCGCGAGGGGGGAACCGACCGGTACTACTACAACGACTTCTTCTACGAGGACTTCGCCGGTATGGGCCTGCGCGAGGACATCGTCCGGATCAAGATCAAGGGCACGATGCACCGGGACTTCACCGATCTGACCTTGATCCCCGGCAAGCGGCACCTCGACCGTCTCGGCTCCGCGGACGGAGAGCGGGTCACCCGGCTCGTGTCCCGGTTCACGCTCGAGTTCCTCCGCCGCTTCGTCCTCAAGGAGGAGCCGGAATGGGAGGTCACGGACGTGTCGCACATCCGTGCGTGGGCCCGCAGGCCATGACGTCCTCTCATGAACCGGTCGTCCGGCTCCTGCCCGAGATGCCGGCGACAGCCGCGCTGACCACGGCGAGCGCCGCTCCCACCCACATCACCGCGGAGATCGACACGCTGTCCACGATCCGGCCGCCGGCGAACGAGCCGAGCGCGATGGAGACGTTGAAGGCACCGACGAAGAGCGCAGTGCCCATTTCGCCGCCGCCCGACCGCATGATCCAGAGCTGCAGGGTCACCCCCACGCCGCCGTAGCCCAGGCCCCACACCATGAGCACGATCAAGGGCAGGCCGATCAGGGGCAGCGCCGCCACGGAGAATGCCATCAGCACGGCCAGCGTGACCAGGACCGGCTTGGGGTTCCTGGCCGCCCATGCGCCTGCCGCGAAGTTGCCGGCCACGCCCGCGGCGCCGTACAGGAGCAGGGCGGTGCTGACGAGGGCGGGACCGGCGTGCGAGACCTGCTCCAGGAACGGCCGGACGTAGGTGTAGGCCGCGAAGTGGCCGGACACGATCAGGACGGTCAGAACGAGGACGACCTTGAGCGGGCCGGAACGTACCGGCCTGGACGATGAGCTCGCGGTCGTGGGTGGCCGAGAGGAGAGCCACGTGAGCCGCCCCTCCGACGCGCGGGCCGAGGCCTGGCGGGGCACCGGCTTGGACGGGTGGGCTCGAGGTTCGCCGGGCAGGGGCGGCAGGGTGGTGGCCAGCAGCGCGAGTAGGGCCAGGGCCAGCACCCCCATGGCGATGAACGCGGTCCGCCACCCCGCGAACGACGAGATGAACGTCGCCACGGGCACCCCCAGTACCGACGCCACCGACACCCCGGCCAAGATGATCGACGTGGCCCGCCCGACGGACCCTTCGGGCACCAGCCGCGGACCGAGTCCGGCCGCGAAGGCCCAGAACCCGCCGATGCTCACCCCGGTCAGCACCCGGGCGGCCATCATGACGGGGTAGTTCGGCGCGAACGCGCCCGCCAGGTTCGCCACCGCCAGCAGCGCCATCAGCCCCAGCAGCGTGCCGCGCCGGTCGAGCCGCCGGGTGGTGATCGCCACCACGGGCGCGGACACGGCGGCGACCAGTCCGGGCGCCGACATCATCAGCCCGGCCGTCCCGTCGGAGACGCCGAGAGTGGCGGCGATCGAGGTCAGCAGGCCAACGGGCAGCATCTCGCTGGTCACGATGGTGAAGGTGCCCACCGCGACCGAGAACACGGCGAGCCAGCGCGCCCGGGTGCCGGCGGAAACATCAGTCATGGTCATGCCGGCCAGCTTTCCGCCGGCCACCAGCGGGAACAATGGCGAAGGTCGAAGGCTTGGTTTAGGTGGACTAAACGATCAGACGGAGGTGGCGATGGAGTTCAGGGAGCTGGAGTGCTTCGTCGTGCTCAGCGAGGAGCTGCACTTCGCGCGTACGGCCGAGCGCCTCTACCTGTCACCCGGCAGGGTGAGCCAGCTCACGCGCTCGCTGGAGACCAGGGTCGGCGGCCTGCTGTTCCACCGGACCAGCAGGCGCGTGCGCCTCACACCCCTGGGCGAACGTTTCCTGGCCGACCTGCGCCCCTCCTACGACGGCCTCGCGAACGCGGTCAGCCGGGCCAAGGCGGCCGCCCGCGAGGTGACAGGCGTGATCAGGCTCGGCTTCCTGGCCACGCCCACGGATGTCGTCACCGGCAGCGTGCGTGCCTTCGAGCGCCGCTACCCGGGGTGCGAGGCGGAGCTGGTGGAGATCCCGCTCTCCGACCCCTTCGGCAAGTTGCGGGCCGGGCAGGTGGACATCGCGTTCACGCTGCTCCCGGTGGACGAGCCCGACCTGGCGACGGGTGAAGGACTGAACCGGGTCTCGTACCAGCTCGGCGTCTCCTCGCGCCACCCGCTGGCCGCCCGTGCGAGCATCGGCGCGGAGGAACTGGCCGGCGTACCCCTGATCGGTCTGGACGGCCCGGCTCCGCGCACGTGGCGCGAGCGTGCGGCACCGTCCGCAACCCCTTCCGGCCGTCCCATTCCCCTGGCCAGTACGGTGGCCACCAGCCAGGAGGGCCTGACCCAGGTGGCGCTCAACCGGGGCGGCATGCTGTTCTGCACCCCCACGGCGGCTCACCACAGGCGGCCGGATGTCAGCTTCGTCCCCGTCACGGGGCTGCCTCCCTCGATCCTCGGCCTGGCTTGGGTGAAGGCGGCGGAGACGGCGGCGATCCGGGCGTTCAACGAGGCAGCCGTCGGGTACGCGCTCGGAGTGGCGGCCCTGGTGGCATAAGACATAACGGGCGCCATGAAAGCGGAATCGAACCCGCGCTGTCAGCTTGGGAATCGGCTGCTGATCTACCTTCTGTAACCTGGGAGACGGGGATGCGGCTCAGCGGCGGTCACGAGACCGTGAGCACCGCCTTCTGGGCGGCCACGCTTCCCCAGCTTTCCGGGCTCATCGCCCGTCGCGCCGAACTCCGGGATCAGGTCAGTGCACTACCGCCGGTCTTCGTCCATGGGGACTGCCACACCGACAACATCGTGCACGCCGCGGGCTCGCCGGTCTTTTGCGACTGGCAGTCGACCGGAGTCGGCCGGCCCGTCTCCGACCTGGCCTTCCTCAGTGTGCGCGCAACCCCCTCAGGCACGGTCGTCCCCCGGGCGCTGATCGATGCCTACTTGGACCATAGCCCCGGCGACCGCGGCCTTCTGGAACGCGCCCTGGTGGCGGAAGAACTCGCCATCTTGGTCTTCCTCTGGCCGCCCTACGCCGCGTTCAACAGCCCGGCGGGGATCGCTCGTGTCCACTCCAGGGCACGCGAACTCGCGGAGCGACACCTCGGCGAGGCGGCCCACGAGAAAGGTTGCTGACGTGAAGTTGAGCGACCAAAGTCGATCTTCCAGTCTGCATATACGCCCAGACTTCCGTCTTCCAGGCAGCGCAAACCAACGCTGATCCAGCGCACTTCACCGTCACCACGGAATGCGAACCCAACTGCTACAGCGAACTCCTCGCCCCCACACGGGCAGGCACACTCATCAAGGTCGGCCTCACCCATACAGTCGGCACTGTCAGCGACATAGGAGGCAT
This sequence comes from Nonomuraea sp. NPDC026600, assembly GCF_040638335.1. NCBI lineage: Bacteria > Bacillati > Actinomycetota > Actinomycetes > Streptosporangiales > Streptosporangiaceae > Nonomuraea > Nonomuraea sp. NPDC026600. Next base: position 31,895 of record NZ_JBEZYD010000047.1, on the reverse strand, counting down.
CCCCACATACGACGCAGACACGTTGTACGCACCCCTCAACGTCATCGGCCATGACGTTGAACTTCTTACCGGCACATCCAGCGCACACTGCCTCACTCACCCGCTCGACGGCGTAGCCGCCCGGCTGGTACTCGCGGAGAAAGTCGGCCAGATCCTCGAAGTCCGCGCCTCGCCAGAGATCGCCCGACATGTCGATCGCCATAGCGTCTGAGTTTATGACCGTATCAGGCAGAAAAGAATCAAAGCCAGGCTGGGAATCCATCCCTGACCTGGCTTTCCACAGTTTGGAGCGGGTGACGGGAATCGAACCCGCCCTGTCAGATTGGGAATTGCAGGGATCCTGGCTCGTGGGGGCGTTGACCTGGAACTGAGGCTGGTCGTAAGTGACCGTGGTTGACCCCTCGTCACCGCCCTTAATGGCACAACGATCAGCCCGCGACCTGCTGTTCTTCGTACGCCGCGCACCCCCTGCCCGCCTGATTCATCCTGTCTTCCGTCGACCCGCCCGACGGGGAAGCGGGCCAGTCTTTCGCATCACGTCAACCGTGTAGGTCGGTACCACGGCACCCCCTTCCTCACGCGGCAGTGATGGCCCGAAACTCCACTGACGCGGAGACGTCACCGTGCATCACTACATCAATCTCCAACGCCGCTGCCAACCGCACCATCAATGGAATCGTCGGCATGTGAGCTCCACCCTCCAAGCGGGAGACTTGCGGCTGCGTCATGCCCGCCCGCTCGGCCAGCTCCGTCTGCGACAGGCCCAACTCGATCCGGCGGCGGTGGACAGCCGCGCCGAGTTCCTGCCCCAGCCGCGCCTCCTCCACCATCGCGGCGTACTCGGGGCTCACTTCCTCACCGGCAAGCCGCTTGGCCTTGATCGTCTTCCACTTGCTATGTCCGGCCATCCCTTCAGCTCCTTCCCTCATAGGTCCAATGCGCGGCGCCGTGCTCCAAGCCGCCGGCCATGCACTCAGCCATCGCCTTGCGGGCGCGCTCCACATCGCGCGGCTGTCTGTCTCGCGTCTTGTAGAAGGCGGTCAGCAACACCGCCCGGCGCCCCTCGGCCAGCCAGTAGGTGAGGCGCACCGAATGGTGTGCGATATCGAAGCGCAACTCCCACAACCCCTCACCCAAGTCGCGAGCATGACCGTACGGCATCCGGTCGCCGAATTCAGCGAGCCGTTCGACAGCGGCGTGATCCCGGTCGGACAGAGTGTCCAGCCAAGCCTCCACCGCTGGCTCCAGCTCGATGTCGTACAGCTCTTCACACATGCAACGCAGTATATATGCCAAGCTTTGCATAGTCCGACTTCTGCAGGGCGCGGCGACCATGCGAGATGAACTGTCATCAAGGTCAACGACTCCGGCTTCGTGGGGGATGATGACGCTTGCGGCGGTGTCCCAAGCGTTGTCACTCGAGATGATGTCGGCGTCGATCTTGCCGTCTGCCACCCTGCGCAACGAGTCGGCCCAGGGATCAAGCGGCGGCAATCTTGCGACGACCCGGCGGGAAGGCCCGGAAGGGACAATTCGAGCTATCAGCGAGGCCCGCTCGGGTGGGGCATTAGCCAGCCCACCCTGTAACCAGGCAACGGGAGGCCGAGGGCGAGCGTCGCGAGCGAGGTTGTCCTGGGGTCGAAGGGGGCGGAGCCCCCTCTGGCACGCGGACGGCGGCGCGCGAAGATCGTCGTAAACAAAAAATGCGGCCCCTCGCGGGGCCGCCCAGTTGGCCGTAACCAACTTCGTGTGCCTCCATGCTAGCTACGGTCACTTCAAGAAGAAGACTGCGCGGTGCCGGGACTGCGGGGCCCGCTGGACATGCGAGTGTGACCCGCCTCAGACGTTCCACACCTATGAGGAGAAGCTGACCGACGTCGCCTTGGCGGTGGCCATGACCATGGACGCGGCCTCCGGTTACGGGGATATGTCGGTGCTGCTGTCGACCGACACGGACTTTCGCCCGGCGGTGGAGGCATCGCTTCGGCTTGCTCCCGCTCGACCGGTTCTGATCGCCTGCCCGCCGGGTCGGGTTGGTCCCAAGCATGACTTCTCGGGGCAGGTCATCGCATTCGCTATCCCGGAGGAGCACTTGGAAGCCTCGTTGCTGCCGGTCGAGGTCACAGGGCCTGATCGGCGCACCTACAAGCGTCCGGACAAATGGAGCGGGTGACAGGAATCGAACCCGCGCTGTCAGCTTGGGACCTGCATCGATCACGGCCCGCTGGGGTTCTGAGCTGGGCAGCGAGCCGGTCCTGAGTGACCGTGATTGACCCCTCGTTGCCCCTCTTAATGGCCCGGCGATCAGCCCGCGACCTCGTGTTTCTCGCGCAACGCGCGTACCCCGGCCGCCTGATCATCCCGTCTGCCGTCGACCCGCCCGCAGGGGAAGTGGCCCTGGTCTGCTCGGCTTGTCCCGGGTCGATGGCGGGCGGGATGATCAGGCTTCCACCTCAGCCCTCTACGGTTTCCCGATCCGCGCGGCGATCATCCCGGAGCCGGAGCGCCCCTGCCGGAGGCTATGGTCTGCCCATGCCGGACTTTGAAGCATGGGCGCGGCTTTCCTTGTGGGAGCAAGCGGATTCCCTCGTGGGTGACGCCGAGATTGTGATTGATCGTCCTGCGGGCACCCCGCATCCCAAGGTACCGAGCTTCATCTACCCGCTGGATTATGGCTTCTTGTCGGGGACTCAAGGCGGGGACGGTGAGGGCATCGATGTGTGGGTCGGCTCGTCTCCGGTGCGGACCGTGTCGGCGGTGGCCTGCACGGTGGATCTACTCAAGCGGAACGCAGAGGTCAAGTTTTTGTGGTGCTGCTCATCGGATGAGATCGCGCTGGTGGAAGGTTTCTACGCCCCTCAGCCTCAAGCGGCTGTGGTGATCCACCGGCCGAGATGAGCAGGGCCGCGCGGCTCTGGCGGCGGCGTGACGGTGGTCGACACGGTGGCTCGGTACGGCGCGGTGCGGCTACGGCGATGCCCCGCGCGGCGCTCGTGCCGTGACCGGCCCCAGGCCGCAGCGCGGCGTGGGGACGCTGGCACGGGGCGTACGGCGGCGCGGCGCGCCGCCGCTTGATACCTCATAAGAACAATTCGGCAGGCAATCCGGTGATGGTGTGGTCAGTCGAAGTCGGTGCAGAAGACATACCAATTGCTGGTCACGTGATCGATGGTCGAGACATCGATGTCCTTCGTGTGACCGTCTGGGGCATGGGCGAATCCGCACTTGGTGAGGAACCCGCCGCTGCCTGAGATGTAGAGCTGGGTGACGCCTTGCCACCGCCTCGCGCTGTCGAGGGTGAATAGACCAGCGCGGCCATTGTTCTGGGACCACTGCGCCTGTTCGGGGAGGGCGTTCGCGTAGTCGGTGAGTGGAGCTTCGGAGATCAGGAAAGCTGCTCGCATCGGTATGCCGAAGGTGGCCAGTGCGAAGGTGACGGCTGCAAGGAGAGGCGGCACGAGAACCAGCACCCGCCTGCGCCGAAGCCTGCCGATGGCAAGGAACGCGACCCAGGCGCACAACGACAGCAGCCAACCGAAGACGGCGATCATGATGAGCGTGAATTCGCCACCGGGTACGGCTACAGCGAAGGCGGTCATGATCGAACTAGCGATCACCGGCCCCAGGGCCGTGAGGTACGACCACCCGCGATTGCGAGATAACCCGCTCTGAGGCCGCGAAGTCGAGAGATCGGTCACGATGAGGACGATATGTGACGATTACTGGTCGGTGTGGACGCCGCTAGCCTCTGGCGGTCTTCTGAGCCTCGGCCATGAGCTCGACGAGATCGGCCACGAGCTTCGGACTGGCGGCGATGGTCGCGTGGGAACTCATGCTGTGCGGGCTGCCGTCGATGTCCACGACTGCGGCCCCGGCCTCTCGGGCGATCAGTACGCCTGCGGCGGTGTCCCACGGGTTGTTGGTGAGCATGATGCAGGCATCCGTCTTACCGTGGGCAACCCACGCCAGAACTACGGCTGCTGAGCCGTACATCCGAACCCGCTGTGTCACTGCTTTCCGGCCGAGTGCTCTGAGCGGGCATGGCGAAGCGGTTGTCCCAGAAGGCCGTGCCCCTGTCCGTTCTGGCGATGATCCGGCACGTGGTTAACAAGCGCTCTCAGCGAAGGGGAAGCGCGCGCTCAACTCTCGCCGATGCGCAACCACCGACGGCGGCCCTCCCAACGTTAACAAGGCAGTCGCGACGCCGCAGGAGGATAAGCGGTAGGATAAAGGGTATGAGTGAGCCTACTGGAAAGTATTCGATCACCATGCCGCGCGACATCGCCGAGGCCGCCCGGTCCCGGAGTGGCCCTTCCGGCCTGTCCGCCTACGTCGCCGCAGCCGTCACCCGCCAGATCGAGCGCGACAATCTCAACGAACTCATCCAGGTCGCCGAGGCCGAGCACGGCCCCATCACTGACGACGAAGTCCAGGCACTGCGCGACCAACTCCACCAGGCCCGGCGGGGACAGGCCAATGATGGGGCGGCCGCGTGACCCGTTCTCCCGCTGCTCCCGGCGGCACACTTGTCCTCGATAGCGAGGGACTGGCCAAGGCCGTCCTGCGTGACCGTACGGTCACCGCATGGCTCGCTCTTGCCCGTGCCGACGACCTTCGCGTCATCACCTCTGCCGCCACCCTCGTCGAGGTGGTCCACCCCCGTGTCAACCGGCCGGCCCTGGAGTGGACGCTATCCCGCCTTGTCATCGAGCCGGTCACCGAACCGATCGCCCGCCACGCCGCCACGCTCTTGTCTGACGCCAGCCTGCACGGGCACAAGTACGCCATCGATGCCATGCTCAGCGCAACCGCCCTCGCTGCCCCCAATCCCGTCACGGTCCTCACGTCCGACCCCGAGGACCTCACCGCCCTGTGCGGCGCACGCGTTACCGTCATCAAGGTCTGAGTCGCATTCTGGGCCTGCTGGTTCCGACAGGGTGATCATCTGGCCTAATGACACGCAGGGCTCAAGAATCCTGGACAACAACAAATCCCAGGCACCGAATCCATTGGCTACCTGGGCTTTCTCGCTTGGAGCGGGTGACGGGAATCGAACCCGCGCTGTCAGCTTGGGACTCTTTCAAGATCATGGCCTCTGAACAAGGGAAACGCTGACCTGGGCATATGCCAGTCGAGTGACCGTGAGTCCCGCGACTCCCCGTTGATCGCCGTCCGAACGGGCACGCAGCGGGCACGGCCTGGCGGCCCGCACGAACTCCACTCGCTCTGCTCGGGCATCTACCTCACCCACCTACAGCCCTACCGGCGAGTGACTCGTGATCACAAAGGGTTGGACAGCGCCTCCGCGCGGACAAGAAGATCTCGGCATGGGAACCGACATCCACGGATTCATCGAGTGCCGCACATGGACTCCCGGTCTCGATGTCGGCGAGACCGCTTGGGTTGCTGCTATCTCGCTGAAGATGTTGGTTGGTAGAGACTACGACGCCTTCGATTGTCTCTTCGGGGTTCGCGACTCAGGCCACTGGCGACCGATCGCGGCCGATCGCGGCCGATCGCGGGCTCCCCCAGGATGCGTCGGAGATCACCAAAGCGGGTTTGGCGGAATGGGGGGAAGCTGCCTTTGGTGTCACGTGGTTGAACTGGGATGAGATCACCGCGATCGACTGGGATGAACCCGCGCTTCGTCCGACCAACGTAGCCCAGTACCGGCAGCTTCCCGATCAGAGCCTAGAACTCGTTTACTGCTCGGTATGGAGCCGCAGATTCGCTCGGGTAAGTGGCGTGGATACCTTGACGGTCGACCCTTATCAGGTTGCTGTGCTGTGGGATGAAGGCACCGAGTGGAGGGACAGAGACACCGTCTTCCGTGTTGAGCGTGCCACGCGCCGCCGTGCCGTACCGCCCGACAGCCTCTGGCACGGGGTATGGACAGTCATGCGTACGCTCGCGCATGTTCACGGAGACGATGCTGTCCGCTTGGTGGCCTGGTTCGAGGAGTAGACGATCCGGCATGCCGAACAGCACTTTTCGTGCGTGGAGCGGGTGACGGGAATCGAACCCGCGCTGTCAGCTTGGAAATAGCAACGATCATCCGATGTGGGGGCGCCGAGCTGGGCGGGAGTTCGGTCCTGGATGACCGTGGTTGACCCTTCGTTCCCTTGGCCAATTGCACGTTAATTGCACGGCGATCATGTCGCTGACCTGCGCTCTTCGAGCCAAACCATGAGTTTCCCTCGCTGCGGTTCCCTATGCGGACGCGCGTCGGCGAAGGAACGCCATCGGGACGCAAGACAAGGTAGTGATAACCATCAGCGCAAAGAGGGGCAAGGCGTCGATTCGGATGTTCATCTGCGGCTGGAAGGCGGACATGTACCACTCGTCCAGCGCCGCCAGGAACCAAGCTGCTGCTGGCCATAGGAGATAGTGCCCTCTCCGCTGCTCACGGCGGAGAACCCAGGACAAGGCAAGGAAGACGACTACGCCCAGTGTCAGAGGCACGGTCTGGTACAGCATCCCGATCATCTCGTACATGCGGGTCTCTCGGTCGGAGGGTACAAATCCCGGTCAATATAGGTTGCCGCGTAGTGCGCGCATCATCCTGCCTGATCATCCCGTCTGCCGTCGACCCGCCCGAAGGAAAAGCGCCAGGGCCATGGGGACAAGGTGGAGCGCCCCACCGGACGAATGATCTGGCACCCGTTTGCCCTGGTCTGCTCGGCTTGTCCCGGGTCGATGGCGGGCGGGATGATCAGGCTTCCACATCAGCCATCTACGAACCTCACGCCCGAACGGCGATCATCCCGGAGCCGGAGTGCCCCTGCCGGAGGCAGAACTTGTTTGCTGGAGGGTTGCTCACCTTCCTTTGTGCGGTGTTCATTAGACCGTTCTAGAATCGGCCGATGATCTCGCTGACGACTGAGCGGCTCCTTTTGCGTGGCCCAAACGAGGGCGATATTGATCCGCTCGCCACGATGAATGCTGACCCGGAGGTCATGCGCTACATCGGGGATGGGTCGGTGTTGCCGTTGGATCGCGATCGGACTGCGGCTGGAGTTGCCCGTGCTCAGCGAGAATGGGAAGAGTGCGGCTTCGGCCTGCTCTCCGTGGTCGTGCGGGAGACTGGGCAGCTCGCCGGGTGGGTGGCGCTGACGGTGCCGACCTTCCTTCCCGAGATTCTTCCTGCGGTGGAGATCGGGTGGCGTCTGAGTCGCCAACACTGGGGGGCCGGCTATGCCACGGAGGCCGCTGGGGCGCTGCTGCGATTCGGGCTCATCGACTGTGGTCTCGACCGCGTCGTTAGCGTCCGGCATGTCGACAACCTTCGTTCAAAGCGAGTCATGGACAAGCTCGGTATGCGGTTTGGGCTCGAAACCGTCATGCCTGGGCATGGCCAACCTGTCGCGGTCCACGAGATCACCCGTGCTGAGTTCGATGCTTTCGAGATGACGACGGCTCCGTAGGACGGCCTCACGCGTGAGTTCTTTTGGCGTAGGGTCCGTGTGTCGGGCCAGGTCGCGGCCCGAGTGGCGGGCCGCGCGCGAGAACGGCCCCCAGGCCGCACGCGCAGCGTGCAGCCAACTATTCGGCAGTGCGCTGGCTGTATCTCGCAACCTGGCGGGCCTCAGCGATGAGTTCGACGAGGTCGGCTACGAGCTTCGGGCTTGCGGCGATGGTCGCGTGAGCGGTCATGCTGTGCGGGCTGCCGTCGATGTCGACCACGGTGGCTCCGGCCTCGCGGGCGATGACGACGCCTGCGGCGGTGTCCCATGGATTGTTGCTCAGCATGATGTTGGCGTCGATCTTGCCGTCCGCCACCCACGCCAGGTCAATCGCGGCTGAGCCGAACATCCGAACGCGCTGAACCCGCGCGGCCAACTCGTGAGTCAGAGCGAAGCGAGGCCGGTTACGCTCCAGAGCGTCCTCCCCCACGGCATAGTCGCCCAGGGCCACGATGGCGGCCTCCAAGTCGCGGGCGTCACTCACCCGGATGTCAGAGCCGTTGGCTTGGGCTCCTGCCCCTTCTGCGGCGATATAGCGGATGCCGAGCAGCGGCAGGTCAATGACTCCGAGCGTGGGCATGTCCTTGTCCACCAGTCCGAGAGAAACGCCGCAGAGCGGGATGCCGTGCAGGAAGTTGGCCGTCCCGTCCACCGGGTCCAGCGCCCACATCAGGCCATCACCAATGTGGCTGACGCCCTCCTCTTCACCGAGGAATCCGATCTCCGGCGTCTCTCGGGACAGGAACTCGCGTACGGCCTGTTCGACGGCGTAATCCACTTCCGTGGCCATGTCCCGGTCGCCCTTGGCAGTGACGACGCCGGGAGCCTTGGTCCGGATGATCTCGCTGGCCATCGAGACGGCGTGTTCAGCGATGGGAAGGAGGGACCTGGCGTCGATGGTCATACGGGTTCGCTCCGCTCCCACATCTCGTTGAACACCTGGTCGAAGACGGGAAACAGGCCGTCCGCAGCGGTGTTACCGCTAATCACCAAGGTAGGCGAGTCGACTCCGCGGGCCTGCGGCAGGTATGGCTTCACCACGCAGAACGCCCGGTCCACGATCAAGAGGTTGAACCGGATCGTCTCGTCGTAGACGTGCAGTTCAAGGCGCTGAGCCGATGCGGTGTCGAGCCGGTCGCGCAACCTGGTCAGCATGGTGATGTTGAGCGCCGTGAGGGTCGTCAACGTGCTGTCTGTGTAGCGCTCTTCTACCTCGCGTGCGCGAATCGCCTGGCCCTTCGGGTCAAGGAAGAGGCACCGGATCCGGGTGCCGGAGTCCAGCAGGCACCTGAGCTGATGATCGGGATAACCCTGGCAAAGCACGTTGAGCGACAGGCCCGCCGCATTGATCTCCTTCGCGCTGTCGAACAGAGTCGAGGCGGGATAGACGGAGGAGAAAACAGAGCGGCTGCGGAAGACAGCGGTCACATCGGCCATCTGCGGCATGGCGCAGATCTCGGTCTCGGGACCGGCGCTTCTGGCTGGCTCCGGCTCTGTCCTCGGCGTGGGTACTTCGACGGTGTTCGTGGAGAACAGTTCGTGGGCCGACCTGCTGCTCGGCCTACTGTGTGCGCAAAAGTCGCACGTCTGATCGAGCATGCCCGTACGGCTGGCGGGCTTGGCGTTCGCTGCTCAGCAACAGGCGAGTCGGTCGTCGAACTCGGAAACGTCCGCCTCGGCGGTTGCGACGAGCCGCCGCATGCGGTCGGCGTTCCTTCCAGGGCAGGGGCCTTACAGCCTGCTGGCCACCCGCTGCGCCACGGAGGCGATGCGCCCGCAGCGCTCGCGCGGATCGAAGCGCTGAACATCATCGGGCTGAGTCATCCACAGCGTCACCAGGAATCGCCCCTTCCGGAACACCAGCGCGCCGGCCGATCGCGCATAGGGCCGGGTCACGCAGTACGACTCCTCGCCCGCAGTACGGGTCAGCCGCTGCCCACCGTCGAGCGGCCTGGTGAAGTCGATAGAGTGCGCGGGAGCGGCATCGGCCATATAGCTGATGACCTCAACCTGCAGTTTGTATCGGTCGGTGAGGTAGTTGTCCCCTGTGCTCCGCTCGCACCGTGTGTAGACGTAGGCGTACTCGTTCTGGTCGGGGATGCCTGTGCCGATGCTGAAGTTCGTCCTGCCGGCCGCGCTGCCGAACTCCTCCCCGACGAACGGCGCGGCCGGCCGGTGGAACAGCGTCTGGAAGTCCTTGGCATCGATGAGGGCGCACGCGGGCGCCGGCTTCGCGGTGATCAGAGGGCTGTCATAGGCGATAGAAGGGATGCCCGCCGGATCCGCCGAGCGCTCCACCAGGTTGCCGGCGATCGTCTCCAGCAGCGCCCGCTTGAGCTTCTCCTGCTGGGGTCCGCGCTGTAGCGACAACTCCACTTGCACGACCGTGTTCTTCAGCCGTAGAACGTAGTGCAGGTAGTCGATGGTCTCGTTCACTCGGCTCGAGCTGCGCTTGCGCTCCCGCACCGTCACGTCGCCGATCGCCGGCCTCGTACTGTAGCGATCGAAGGAGTAGTCCATGGCGCGGGAACTGGTGTAGCTCTCCTGAAAAACCGCGATCTCCACCGGGGACTTCGGCCACAGCACGTACTTGCAGCTGTTCGGCGGGTCGGTCGGGACGAACAGCCCGCCCTTCTCGATCGGACCATCGCCCTGCCCATCGAAGTAGGAGCGCCGGTACGATCCGATCAGGGGATTGGGGTGCAGAAGCAGCCCGAGCTTGTTCAGATCCGCGAACGTCAGCAGAGTGCAGGCTGAGATGACCGGTGAGCCGGCGTACCGGCGCGGCGAGCGGCCGGGTTTCGCCACCAGCGGCCCAGGATCGGCGATCCCCTCCGCCTCCTCCCCTTTCAGCTCGTCGTAGCCGTCACGCTCGATCGTCTTCAGCTTGGCGCCGCCCTCGGCGATGTCCCGCCCGGGCTCCGGCGAGGCGGTGCGGTCTCCCCCTGCGATCGGACGGACATCGCCTCGCAGCTTGGACACCGCCACGAAGCCGACGGCGATCACCAAGGCGGCTATCAGCAGCCCTGAGACGCCCAACAGCGCCGCCGTACACCCCGAATTCCTGCGCCGCCGCGGGGGCGGTGGCCCTCCAGGCGCATACGGCGGGCCAAACGGGTAGGGCGGTTGCGGCTGCTGCGCATTCCCGTATACGCCCTGCGGCCCGCTTCTGGCATGGCGCGGTTGGCCCTGCGGCTTCCACGCGCCGGGCCCGGCCTGGGAGGGCGGCTGTGCCACGATGCCTCCGTTCGCTGATCGCTACTAGCTCGGTCCACCGGCCTCCGTATAGGAGCCCAGCAAAGGGGGAGCGTAGCTCTCCAATGGCGACCAGCCGTAACACTTCCGGCTTTGGTGAACCTTTCAGGCCAGGCTCTGCAGAGGAAGAACGAATAGCGGCGGTTTTCGCACCTCACACCCGTCCGCCGAGGACGTACGTGATGAACCGTCTGGTGCCTGGCGCCTCGAAATGGAACAAGGTGGAGGTGCGCCACGAGGCGCCACCGTTTCCCGCGACCTGGTCTTGATCGGCGCGAAGCGGCCCCTGAGCGAAGGCCATGCAGTTGAGCGGAACGTGGGGCCGCGCCCCCACTGGACACAGTCTGAGCTCTCAAGCGCGAAGCGCCCATTGGAGAAGGCCTTGCTTGTGGAGCGGGTGACGGGAATCGAACCCGCGCTGTCAGCTTGGGAACTCTTTCAAGATTACACAGGCTGAGCTGGAGAAACACTGACCTGGGCGTATGCCGGTCAAGTGACCGTGAGTCCCCCTGAGCCTCCGTAGATCGCTCTGCGAACGGGCACACAACGGGCACGGCCACCGGTCTGCCTCGCCCTGCACAAATGGCCAGGGAGACGAGCCTGGCGAGGCGTAGATTCCGAGCATGAGCGCGATGCGTGAAGAGTTGCATGCTCTGGTCGATCGGCTTCCGGATGACCGTGTCCAGCCGGTTCTCGCACTTGTCCGCGAGAACCTCGAGACGGCCGGTCGGCGTGAGCGAGCGCTGGCCATTATGGAGCGGGTTCAGGAGCGGATGCGCGGTGTGACGGGCGTCGACGAGGAACTGGACCGTCTCCGGGAAGGCGCGCGTGGCTGACGCGTACGTCGTGGACACTGGTGTGTTCCTACGGTGGTTCGTCGATCAACCTGGCCACGAGCACGCCCGCCAGATCCGGGACGACTTCCTGCACGGCCGGGTAAGACTGAAAACAGCGGACTTCGCGCGGATTGAGGTTGCCGGAGTGCTGCGCAAGAAGGGTCTGCTCGCGGGTCGGCTGTCCGCAGATGAGTTCATTGCGACCGTTCGGATCATTGACGAGCTCGGTGTCCGGGTTTATCCCGTGGACGCCGACCGTTTGGAGCGGGCCGCCGCCCTGGCGGTGCGGTTGACGTTGCGCATGTATGACGCTGTCTTCGCACAGCTTGCTCTCGATCAAGAGATTCCGCTGCTGACCACCGACGCAAAACCCCACCGGGCGCTTGATGGCGTCGTCGAGACCGAACTTCTTAAGACGCAGGACCTCAGTGATCACCGCTGAGCGGTGGGACCGAACGCTGTTACACGAACGCTGGAGCGGGTGACGGGAATCGAACCCGCGCTGTCAGCTTGGGAACTGCATCGATCAAGGCCCGCTGAGGCGCTGAGCTGGGTAGAAGGCCGGTCCTGAGTAACCGTGGTTAACCCCTCGCCACCCCTCCTAATAACCCGCTAATGGCCCGACGATCAGCTCGATCCCCTTTGAGATAGCCGTACATCGTCGGTACCTCGCGGAGATCTCTCTTGCCGGGCTTGATGCAGTGAGGCGACACTGCGACGTGCACTCCGATGAGCGAGCCAATCAGGTGGTCGACGAGTTGACGGGTTATATCTACACAGCATTGCGCGACGGCGGCCTTGGAGCCGGGCCCGTCCTTGAACTGGCGTCCTTACTGGAGGAATGGGGCGTGAACACTCCGGCTACGCGGGAACTCCTCGAACGCCCTGCTGCCCATCTGACCACGGCCGACCTGACCCGCCTGGGCGAGAGCCTTCTCGGCGACATCCACTTCGCGCCGTCCTTCGCCATTGAACCCCGTCTGTGGACGACGCTGGAGCACGCGCTAGAGGTCGTGGAGCGCGACGTTCGCACCGGAGGAATCAACGGCACGCTCCGCTTGGTCACCCACGACTGGGACAGCAGAGGTTTCGCCTGGGTGGAGTTCCAGGGTGGCTATCACGGCAACGGCATCCCGCCCATCTTGGGAAGCGACACTCAAGGGGCGCTCGCAGATGTCGCCGATGCCGCCCAAGAAACGATCATGGAGCTCATCTGGAAAGTCTGGCCTGTCTGCGCCACGCACGATCGTGGCCTGTACGCCGGATGCGAGCACGGTACGGCCGTGTGGCGGTGCACTAGCGATGGAGGGCATACCGTCGCACCAGTCGGTGAACTGCCTTGATCACACTGGCGCATGGGAATGTACGTTGGTTGAGGCCACCGCGTATTCAAGTCCCTGTTTGATGTCCTCGCGCTCCAGGTCGGGATAGTCCGACAGGATCTCATCGAAGGTTCATCCGGCGGCAACGAGCCGAACCACCGTCTCCACGGTGATGCGCAGCCCCCGGATGGTTGGGTTGCCTTCGAGCTTGTCGGGGTCGACGGTGATCCGATCGAAGTTCATGATCTCTCCCCTCCATCCTGATAGTGCCAGGTTGAACCAGCGGTAGCAGCCGCGATACGCGCAGCGGCACGGTGGCAGTGAACGCTCGAACCTACGTAGCTTTACCGGTTCGACTCAGGCCAACGAAGTAACCACCCCAGACGGCCAAGCAGTCGGGGAGTTCGAGGGGCGGTAGCCCCTCGACTTGCGGTTTGGGGGTGTGGGGGCCGCGCCTCCACTAAAAAACTGTCTGAGCCCTTGAGCGCGAAGCGCCCATAGGAGAAGGCCTTGCTTGTGGAGCGGGTGACGGGAATCGACCCGCGCTGTCAGCTTGGGAAGTCTTTCAAGATCGTGGCTTCCGACCCTGAGAAACGCTGACCTGGGCCGATGCCGGTCGAGTGACCGTGAGTCCCCGCGACTCCCCGATGATCGCCGTCCGAAGGACACGCAACGAGCACGTCTGTAATTGGACCGCCGTGGCCTTGGTTGGCCGGCTCTCTCGTTGTTTCTGAGCTCGGTCAGCCGTGCCAGACCACTTGGATAATCTCTACTAAACGCCGGTACTCGACAATCAGGTACGTGATCATCCCCGCGCCACCTTCGCCGAAGGTGTGAGTCCGCATAGGTGCGTCAGGCCGCTCCCTCACGAATGGGTTGCCGTTCCAAGGGGCAACCTGCAGAAATACGGTCGCCTCGAGGAAGGGTGCGAGAGCTTCGGCGGGCAGGGCCGCGATCTGCTCATCTACCTGCTTGCTCTGGCCGACTGTGTACATCTATAGGTCCAGCTTCATGCCAAGCTCAGCAGCCCGCTCGGCCAAGACCTCACGTAGCGGGCGGCCTTGGACGTACTCGCCACTCTCTATCTGCTCTTGCACTCGAGCAGCATGCTCCAAAACCTCTTCGTACTCGCCAGTCGCCTTCATCCTGGCCATATGCCACCAGTGAGCCAGCAGGCCGTTTACGGGTGAGAGGTCCAGCTCCTCGGTGGCCTTGGCCATGGCCTGCCGGTAGTCCTTGTCGAAGTGACCGCGATCGGCAGGAGGCAGGCACGCACGGATGTTACGAGGACTCCGATCACCGTTCAGCGACTCAACGATCTGATCGGGAGTCCTCGCGATGACCGGCTCGTACGGCTCAGCTGTCACGTTGCCACCTCCGGCTGAAAGCGTCCCAGCTACTGATCAACTGGACGCATGCCTACGCCATCGAGCTTAGCCGCTTGCTGACCCTCGAACTCGTGAAGTGCGGCTACGCCCTCCGTCGCTACACGCCAGACGGCGGCGGTCAGGGCGCGGCTCGTGCTGTAGCAGTCGTGGACCAGCCCTCCAGTTCCCCTGACCTGGTTTCGGACACGCTGGACAGAGCGAGATCGGCTTGCCTTGACGCAACAAAGCCCAGGCACTGAATTCAGCCTTACCTATTCGACTCAGGCCAACGGATTGACACCCCGGACAGGACTAGCGGTCGGGGAGTTCGAGGGGCGGTAGCCCCTCGACTTGGGGTTTGGGGCGGGAGCCCCAATAGACACCGTCTGAGCTTGATCGGCGCGAAGCGCCCCATGAGCGAAGGCGATGCAGTTGATCGGGGTGTGGGGGCCGCGCCCCCACTAAAACTGTCTGAGCTCTTGAGCGCGGAGCGCCCATAGGAGAAGGCCTTGCTTGTGGAGCGGGTGACGGGAATCGAACCCGCGCTGTCAGCTTGGGAAGCTGATGTTCTGCCATTGAACTACACCCGCATCGGCCGCAACCGCGACCACCACTCTAGCGGAAACTCGGCCCACATCAGCCAGCCGTGCCCCCAAGTTTCCCGCTGGCACGCGGTAGGTTGCTCTGCGTGCTGCTATCTGACCGCGACATCCTGGCCGAGATCGACTCGGGGCGACTCGCCCTCGATCCGTTCGAGCGGGACATGATTCAACCGTCCAGCATCGACGTCCGGCTCGATCGGTTCTTCCGGGTGTTCGAGAATCATCGGTATCCGCACATCGATCCGGCCGTAGAACAGCCGGATCTGACGCGGATGGTGGAGCCCGACGGGGATGATCCGTTCATTCTGCATCCCGGGGAGTTCGTGCTGGCCTCGTCGTACGAGGTGATCAGCTTGCCTGATCACCTGGCGTCGCGGCTGGAGGGGAAGAGTTCGCTGGGGCGGCTTGGGTTGTTGACGCACTCGACCGCCGGGTTCATCGATCCGGGCTTCAGTGGGCATGTGACGTTGGAGCTGTCCAATGTGGCCACGTTGCCGATCAAGCTGTGGCCGGGGATGAAGATCGGGCAGTTGTGTGTGTTCCGGTTGAGTTCTCCGGCTGAGCATCCATATGGGTCGGCGAAGTACGGGTCTCGGTATCAGGGGCAACGTGGGCCGACGCCGTCTCGATCTTTTCGGAACTTCCACCGGACCAAAATCTGACGCCCACGGGGTGAGGGGTCGGCTGGGGTGGGCGGCCCGTGAAGGCGGTTGCTCACGCTTGTTGCCGGTGGGTGCGATCTTGTCCGCGCTTCCTGGAGGGCGTCTCGTGGGAAAAAGCTCTTGAACGGCTGCTTCTCGGGACATCGTCGTCCAGGAGGCTCTTTACGGGAAAGCAACCTCTAGCGTCGGGAGCAGTCACAAACCCGTCAGATGCAG
Organism: Nonomuraea sp. NPDC026600; assembly: GCF_040638335.1. NCBI lineage: Bacteria > Bacillati > Actinomycetota > Actinomycetes > Streptosporangiales > Streptosporangiaceae > Nonomuraea > Nonomuraea sp. NPDC026600. The sequence goes on along the minus strand of NZ_JBEZYD010000047.1, from coordinate 16,172 downwards.
CTCCAGGCCCGTCAGTAGCAACTCCAGGCCCCGTCAGATCAGGTGGCGGACCCCAAGCCCGCCAATAGCGGCCCCAAGCACCCTCGAGGAGCTCCTGCGGGCCCCTCAGGAGCAGCTCTGAAGGAGGCCCGACCTACACGCGGCCGCCCCGCACGCAGCCAGCCCGCACGCAGCCACGCCGCACGCAGCCGCCCCCTCCCCAGCCAACCCCGCCCGAAGAACCCACCCCACCCCCAAAGACACGCCCGACACGCACCACCGGTCTAGCGGTGGTCCGGAAATGTCACCAAGATGGACTGGACAACGCCGTGACCGAAACCCCCGGTCAAGCCTCCCCAGCTCGCCGCGGGAAAAAGGGCGATCAAACTACCGACAGGCCCGGTGTCGCACGCCAAACGGAGGGTAGCCACTAGGAGAAGGGGACATGAAGTTCGCATTTCACCTGGTAACCCGTACTCTCTACCACGGACCATCCCCGCACATCTGGAGAACGACGTGCGCCTGCGTCTCACGCCACGTGAGGACAGCTACTACGACCTGTTCGCCGACTCCGCGAACAACCTGGTCACGGCATCCCGCCTTCTGGTCGAGATCATCAGCGACGGATCGGACAGGGAGACCCTGGCCGAAAAGATGCGCGCTTGCGAGCACGCCGGGGACGAACGCACCCATGCGATCATGAACCGGCTCAATGAGAGCTTCATCACCCCGTTCGACCGCGAGGACATCTACCGCCTCGCCTCGAACCTCGACGACGTGATGGACGCCATGGAAGCGGCGTCCGATCTCATCGTGCTGTACCAGATCGACCACCTCCCCAAGGACGTCGTCCGCCAGGTGGAAGTCCTGGAGCGGGCCGCGGAACTGACCGCCGAGGCCATGCCGCGGCTGCGGTCGATGAAGAACCTCAACGAGTACTGGATCGAGGTCAACCGGCTGGAGAACCAGGGCGACCAGGTCTACAGGAGGCTGCTGGCCAAGCTGTTCAGCGGCGAGTACGACGCGCTCACGGTCATGAAGATGAAGGAGGTCGTCGACGCGCTGGAGGAGGCGGCCGACGCCTTCGAGCACGTCGCCAACACGGTCGAGTCGATCGCGGTCAAGGAAAGCTAAGCTCAGTGGACCTTTCGCTCGTCCTCGTCATCGGTGTGGTCGTCATCGCACTGGCCTTCGACTACACCAACGGGTTCCACGACGCGGCGAACGCCATCGCGACCTCGGTCTCGACCCGCGCGCTCACTCCCAGGGCCGCGCTGTTCATGGCCGCCGCGATGAACTTCATCGGCGCCCACCTGGGCACCCAGGTCGCCGCGACCGTCGGCAAGGGCATCATCGACGCGCCGGACGGCTCGCACGGCCTGGTCATCGTGGCCTCGGCGCTCATCGGCGCCATCTGCTGGAACCTGATCACCTGGTACTTCGGCCTGCCCTCCTCCTCCAGCCACGCCCTCATCGGCGGTCTGGTCGGCGCGGCACTCGCGTCGGCCAGCACCGTGCACTGGGACGGCGTGCTGGAGAAGGTGGTCCTCCCGATGGTGCTGTCACCGCTGCTCGGGTTCACGCTCGCCGGCGCGATCATGATCGCGATCTATTGGATCTTCCGCAACAGCCAGCCCGGCAAGACCAACCGCGGCTTCCGCTACGCGCAGACCGTCTCGGCCGCGGCGATGGCGCTCGGCCACGGTCTGCAGGACGCGCAGAAGACGATGGGCGTCATCTTCCTGTCCCTCGTCGTCGGCGGGTACATCAATCCGGGGTCGGAGATCCCGCAGTGGGTCATCCTCGCGTCGGCGGGGGCGATCTCGCTCGGTACGTACTCCGGAGGCTGGCGCATCATGCGTACGCTGGGCCGCCGGATCATCGCGCTCGACCCGCCACAGGGCTTCGCCGCCGAGTCCGCGGCGGCAGTGGTCCTGTACACGGCGGCGATCGGGTTCGGGGCGCCCATCTCCACGACGCACACGATCACCTCGGCGATCATGGGGGTCGGCGCCACCAAGCGGCTCTCGGCCGTGCGCTGGGGGGTCGCGGGCAACATCGTGACGGGATGGATCCTTACGATTCCGGCTGCGGCTCTGGTGGCTGCGGTGTCCTACTTCGCCCTGCACTGGGTGATTGAGTAGCGGCATACATCACGTCGACGTCCCAGCGGTCGAAGCCCAGGGACTCGTACAGGCGGATCGCCGCCGTGTTGGCCTCGTCCACGTAGAGCATCGCCTGGGCGAGGCCGCGCGCGCGTAGATGGTCCAGGCCCGCCAGTGTGAGCGCCTTGCCCAGGCCGGTGCCCTGCTGTGAGGGGTCGATGCCGACGACGTACACCTCGCCGATCGGCTCGTGGCCGTGCTCGGACGAGCCGTGGATCTTGGTCCAGTGGAAGCCGGCCAGCCGTTCGCCGCGGAAGGCCAGGAAGAAGCCCTCCGGGTCGAACCAGGGCTCCTGCTCGCGCTGGCGCAGGTCGTTCGCCGTCCAGGCGCCCTGTTCGGGGTGGTGGGCGAAGGCCGCGGCGTTGACCTTGAGCCACGCCTCCTCGTCCTGATCTGGTACGAAAGTACGCAGCCGTACCCCGTCGGGCAGCTCGAAAGAGGGCAGCGGCGTGGACAGCGACCGCCGCAGCTGCCAGAGCGAGCGCACGCGCTCGAACCCGGCCGATGCCGCCAGCGCGCCCGCGCCCTCATGATCGCCGTGCGCCCACAGGCGCAGGCTGCCACCCGACTTCTCGAGTACGGCCCGCAGCAGCCGGGTGCCGTGCCCCTGCCGGCGGTGGGCGGGGTGGATGGCCAGTTCGCCGCTGGGGCCTTCGACCTCGTCGGTGGGGTCTATGTGGGCATAGCCCACCAGCGTCTCGTCGTCGTACAACAGCAGGGAACGGGCCTGCGGATCGCCGCCGTAGCGCAGGTGGAGCATGACATGCTCGTTGAGCGGGCGGACGCCGTCGGCCTCCGTCGCCGCTTCCACCACGCCGAGCACCTGGGTGATTTCGCGGTCATCAAGTCGTTGTCTGATCTCCACGTGCGCTGTCACAGCACGAACTCTAGGCGTACGCCTGGCAAATAACGCCATGTGGCAGGCCGATGAATCGTTACCTTTGCGACATTGGCTGCATGGCTTCCCGCCGTAACGTCTAAGGCCATGACCCCACGTTCCCTCCTCCGGCTCGTCCTGGCCGGAGCCGTCGCCGCGGGCGGGTTCGCCGCGGCGACCGCCCCCGCGGACGCGAGCAAGGCACCGAAGACCGTTCCGGTCCGGCTGCTGGCGCTCAACGACTTCCATGGCAACCTCGAACCCCCGACCGGCTCCTCCGGCCGGATGGTCGACGAGACGGGCGCCACCGTCGAGGCGGGCGGCGCCGCGTACGTCGCCACGCACATGAAGGCCCTCACCGACAAGAACACGATCGCGGTGGCCCAGGGCGACCTGATCGGCGCGAGCCCGCTGATCTCGGCGGCCTACCATGACGAGCCGTCCGTCGAGTTCATGGGCAAGATCGGGCTCAAGGTGGCCGCGGTCGGCAACCACGAGTTCGACGAGGGTTACACGGAGCTGCGCCGGATCATGAAGGGCGGCTGCCACCCGGTGGACGGATGCTCGCCCGCCGGTCCGTGGAAGGGCGCCCAGTACGACTACGTGGGCGCGAACGTCCTGTTCAAGAACCCGAACGAGAAGACCGACGCGCTCGCGGCGCTGGGCGCGCAGCAGGCGCTGGCCAAGAAGCTGATGAGCGACTGGGGCGTGCCCGCCCTGCCGCCGGTCAGCGTCAAGTGGATGAACGGCGTGCCGATCGGCTTCATCGGCCTGGTCACCCAGACGACCCCGAACATCGTCACGGCCGAGGGCATCAAGAACCTCAAGTTCGTGGACGAGGTCAAGGCCGCGAACCTGGCTTCCAAGCTGCTCAAGCTGGTGGGCGTCAAGGCCCAGGTCGTGCTCGTGCACGAGGGTGACCAGGTGACCGCGGGCCAGTCGCCGGACGCGTGCAGCGCGGTCCCGGGCGCGGGCAACCGCATCGCCACGCAGGTCGACCCCGAGATCGACGTGATACTCAGCGGCCACTCGCACCAGGCGTACCTGTGCAGGGTCAAGGACCCCGCCGGCCAGGACCGCCTGTACTCGCAGGGCGGCTCGTTCGGCCGCGTCATCACGCAGGTCGACCTCAACGTGAACGTCAAGACGCGGGACATCGACCGCGCCTCGGTGGTGGCGGACAACCACGTAGTGACCCGAACAGTCGCCCCAGATCCCGAAATTTCTGCCTTCGTGCAGACCTGGAAGGATCGCGTCGCCCCGGTCGCCAACAAGGCCGTCGGCCGGATCACCGCGGACATCACCAACACCGCCGCCCCCAGCGGCGAGTCGCCGCTCGGCGACCTCATCGCCGACGGCCAGCTCGCCGGCACCAAGACGGGCGGCAACGCGCAGATCGCCCTGATGAACCCGGGTGGCGTCCGAGCCTCACTCACTTACGCCGGCTCGTCGGCGGGTGAAGGCGACGGCGTGGTCACCTATGGCGAGGCGTTCACCGTGCAGCCGTTCAACAACCTGATGCAGGTCGTGACGCTGACCGGTGCGCAGCTCAAGACGGTCCTGGAGCAGCAGTTCACCGGTGGGCCGAACGCCCAGCCGTTCACCAAGATCCTCCAGCCGTCGGCGAACTTCACCTACACCTACAGCAGCGGCGCGGCGTGGGGGTCCAAGGTCTCGAACATGAAGATCGACGGCGTCGCGGTGACGGACACGCAGACGATCCGGGTCGCGGCGAACAACTTCCTGGTCGGCGGCGGTGACGCCTTCCTGGGCTTCAGGGACGGCACGGAGCTCTGGAGCGGGCCGCTGGACATCGACGCCTTCGTCGACCAGCTGGGCCGCGACAACCCGATCGCTCCGCCCGCGACGAACCGCATCACCAGCACTCCCTAGCGAAACAACCTGAAGGGCCCGCTTCCGATTTCCGAAGCGGGCCCTTCACTGCTTTCACCACCCTCGACGTGTTCGAGGGCGAGCCGGCGGTGAACCCGCTCACACCGGTGAATAGCCTTCCACGTACAGCGGGAGGCGGGTGACGAACTGGGCGCCGGGAAAGTGGTCGCTGATCGTCAGGCTGCCCTGGTGCGCCAGGGCGATCTCCCGCGACAGGGCCAGGCCGAGGCCGCTGCCGTCCTTGTCCTTGGCCCGGGCTTCGGGCAGGCGGGTGAAGCGCTCGAAGACGCAGTCCCGATACTCCGGCGCGATGCCCGGCCCGTCGTCCGTGACCTTGATGATGACGGCCTTGTCCCATTCGTCCACTGCCACCTGGAGCTCGATCCTGGCGCTCGCGTGCCTGGCGGCGTTGTCGAGCAGGTTGGTCAGCAGCCGGTCAAGCTGCAGGGGAGAGCCCAGGACGGGGGCCGTACCCGGCGCGTCGGTGATGATGCTGACGGCACCTCCCGCGCGGCGCCGCTCCTGTTCCTCCGCCAGGCGGCAGGTGTCGACGACGTGCCGGTCGGTGACCGCGCCCGCGTCCAGCCGGGCCAGCATCAGGAGCTCGTCGATGATGTGGGTCAGGCGGTCGGCGGACATCAGGGCCTTGGCGCCCGTCGAGGGCCAGTCCGTGTCGTCCGGGTAGGCGGTGGCGACCTCCAGCTGGGTGCGCAGCGCGGTGATGGGGCTGCGGAGCTCGTGTGAGGCGTCGGCCACGAAGCGGCGTTGCGTCTCGGCGGAACGTTCCAACCGCTCGAGGGTGTGATTGGTGGTCGCGGCCAGTAGGGTGATCTCGTCCCCGTTGTCGGGTACGGGAACCCGGCGGCTCAGGTCGTGCCCGGTGATCTCGGCCAGTTCGGCCCGGATGCGCTCGACCGGGCTCAGGGCCTGGCCGACCACGGTCCAGGTGATGCTCCCGACGATGACCAGCACCAGGGGGATGCCGAGGAAGATCATGGCATAGAGCCACCCCAGCGCCCGGTCTACATCGCCCAGCGACGCCGCGCCGTACACCGTCACCTTGCCGTAGGGCGTCTGCGACTCCATGGCCATGATCAGGTATTTTTCATCGGGCTCTATGACCTCGGGGTCGCCGGTGAGCCGGCCTTCGGTGGCGTAGATCGTTTCCGGCTTGGCCAGCCGAAGGTCCGTGATGGGGGGCTTGCCCCGCAGGTTGTGGCTGGCCGCCAGGACGGTGCCCTCGCGGGAGACCACCTGCAGGAGGTGGACACGGGGCGACGTGGGCAGCATGCTGCGTAGCTGGGTCGTCCGGGCGTCACTCGCGACCCGCCGTACGTCCAGCTCCACCCTGGTCTGCACGGCGCCGCGGAGGCTGCCGGGCAACGTGGCAAGGGTGATGAAGGCCGTCGCGGTGAGCACCACGGCCGCGATCAGAGTAGCAAGCACGGTCAACCGCGCCCGGATCGAGCGAGGAAAGATCCTTTTCAGCAACCAAAGGCCCCCTATATCACTGTCTGTAATCCCATACCCATTAATGACGCTTAAACCGCTATTGGGCCCTACCTGCTGATATATCTACTTTTGCAGTGCTAAGGAGTAGCGCAGAGTGACATGATTATGCTTTCGGCGGTTCCGCTGTCAGCGTGCACGGCTACCGGGCGGCCGCCATGGGCGGCAGGGTGTGGGCATGAGACTGCTGGTGCTGGGCGGGACGGAGTTCGTGGGGCGGGCCTTCGTCGACGAGGCGCTCGCCTCCGGCTGGGACGTGACCGTGTTCAACCGGGGCAAGCACGCCCCGCCACCCACGGTGACGGCGCTGCGGGGCGATCGGGCGGAGGCGGGCGGGCTGGCCGCGCTCGGCACCGGTGAGTGGGACGTCGTGGTCGACACCTGGTCGTGGGCGCCGTCCGCCGTACGCGACGCGGCGGCGCTGCTGGCCGGGCGGGCGGGACACTACGTCTACGTGTCCAGCCGGTCCGTCTACACCTATCCGACGGCGGCCGGTGCCGGGGAGGACGCTCCGGTGGTGGAGGCGTCGGCCGATGACGGCGATGAGGCGGGTTACGCGCGGTTCAAGGCCGGTGGCGAGCTGGCCGCGGTGGCGGCGTTCGGGGAGCGGGCGCTGCTGGCCCGGGCGGGGCTGGTTCTGGGGCCCTACGAGAACATCGGGCGGTTGCCGTGGTGGTTGAGCAGGATCGCGCGGGGCGGGCCGGTGCTCGCGCCGGGGCCCGCCGGGCTGCCCCTGCAGTACGTGGACGCGCGCGACCTGGCCCAGTGGTGTCTTGAGGCGGCCGGCGACGGGCTCGGCGGGGCGTACAACGTGGTGAGCCCGTCGGGGTTCGCCACCATGGAGGAGCTGCTGGAGACCTGCGTCCGCGTGACCGGGTCCGGGGCCGAGCTGCGGTGGGTGGAGCCGGAGGCGATCCTGGCGGCCGGTGTGGCGCCGTGGACCGACCTGCCGATCTGGCTGCAGGGCGACGATCACGACAGCATGCACCGGGGTGACGTGTCGAAGGCGGTGGCGGCGGGGCTGCGGTTCCGGCCGGTGGCGGAGACGGTGGCCGACACCTGGGACTGGCTGCGGAGCATCGGCGGCCGGGCGCCCATGCGTACCGACCGGCCGCCCGTCGGTCTGGATCCGAAGGTGGAGGCCACTTTGCTGGAGCTCGGCGGCTGATCCGGCATCCGCTCTGGGGCAGGCGAGATTCCGGGTGTAACGTCCGATCATGGACACGATGACCGTTGAGCAGAACGGCATCAACGCCGTTCCGGCCGCCGAGCGGCATGGTAAGCCCGCGGACCTGTTCTGGCCGTGGGCCGGATCCAATCTCTCCCTCTTCGGCGTCGCCTTCGGTGTTTACATCGTCGGGCTGGGCCTGGGGGTCTTCCCGGCGATCATCACCGGGGCGATCGGTTACGCGCTGTCGTTCGGGCTGGTCGGGCTGGTCGCGATCGCCGGCACCCGGTCGGGGGTGCCGACGATGACGCTCGGCCGCGCCCCCTTCGGCTACCAGGGCAACAAACTGCCGGCCGTCCTTTCCTACGTCTCGAACGTCGGCTGGGAGATCGTGCTCGTCACGCTGTCGGCGCAGGGCGGCGCGGCGATCCTGCACCGGGTGGCGCCCGGCATTCCCGGCACGACCGCCGTGGCGGTCTGCTTCGCGGTCGCCGCGCTGGTCGTGATCGTGGTCGGCGTGTACGGCCACGCGTTGATCATGGCGGTGCAGCGGTACCTGACGTACGCGTTCGTCGTGCTGACCGTCGTGTACATGATCCTGATGGCCCCGAGGCTCGGCACCACGCTGGACACCACCGCCGGGCCCGGCGCATGGGTGGGCGCGGTCATCTTCGCGATGACGCTGCTCGGCCTGGGCTGGGTCAACTGCGGCGCCGACTACTCGCGCTACCTGCCCGCCGGCTCCAAGCCGTCGTCGGTGGCCCTGTGGACGGCGGTGGGCGGGGCGGTGCCGCCCATGGTGCTGCTCGTCTTCGGCGTGCTGCTCGTCGGCGGCGACCCCAAGCTGGCCGAGGCCGCGGGCGCGGATCCGGTCGGGGCGCTGGCGAGCGCCCTGCCGACCTGGTTCCTGCTGCCGTACCTGCTGACCGCCATCGGCGGATTCCTGGCCGGGGCGATCATGGACATCTACTCGTCGGGGCTGTCCATGCTGGCGCTGGGGGTGCCGATCAAGCGGCACTACGCGGTGCTCGTCGACGGCGCGCTGATGGTGCTCGGCGGCTACTACCTGCTGTTCGTCTCCTCCAGCTTCCTGGCGACCTTCCAGGCGTTCCTGGCGATCATCGGGGTGGTGATGGCCGCCTGGGTGGCCGTCTTCCTCGTCGACATGTGGCGGTGGCGCGCGGGCGGCCGGTCCTACGACGAGCGGCTGCTGCGCCCCGGCGCGCCCGCCCTGAACTGGTCCGGGGTGATCTCGCTGGTCGTGGCGTCGATCGTGGGCATCGGGCTCATCACCTCCTTCGACCCGAACATCGCCCGCGTGGTGGGCTTCCTGATGAGCGACCAGCTGAAGGCGGGCACGTTCGGGGCGGCCAACATCGGCGTGGTGGTCGCGCTGGTGCTCGCCGGGATCCTCTACTACGTGATCTCCAGCCTCGCGCCCCGCCGTCGCGGCTGACCACCCAGGACCACCTAGGCGGTCACGATGGCGAAGTCGGGCATCGGGTGGTCGAGCACGGCCACCAGCCGCCGCAGCACCCCGATGTCGCCCTCCCGCTCGACCCGTTCGACCCCCCGGCCGGCCAGCAGGCCGAGCAACTGTGCCTTGGTCAGCCGCAACGTCAGGTCGACCGGCCCGTCAGGCGGGTCGGCCCGCTGGATGAGCGCGCCGTTCGACAGCGTGGTCCGATACCGCTCGCCCAGATCGGTCAGGTACCAGTCGATGGACAGGCTCTCGTTCCAGGCCCGCGGCCCGTCGACACGGATGGCGATCGAGTCGAGGATCTGGTCCACCCCGAGCGCGTCGACCAGACCGGGCGCGGCCCGCTCCGTGGCGGCCGGCACGACGCCGTCGCTCAGCTCCAGCGCGCCCGTCAGGTAGAGGTTGCGCCAGGTGCCGTTCTCCGCGGCGTGCCCGAGCCGGGTGTACACCTCGGCGAGCAGGTCGCGGGCCTCCTTGTTGCCCTCGTCGGCGAAGACCGCGTGGTTGAGCAGCTGCGCGGCGAAGCGCAGGTCGTGCTCCTTGAGGTAGCCCCTGGCGAGGGTGACGACGGCTTTCCCGCCGCCGAGGCACGCCACGTAGCGGATCGCGCTCTCCCTCGGCGGGTGCTCCCACAGGTGCGCGGGATTGCCGTCGAACCAGCCCAGATAGCGCTGGTAGATGGCCTTGACGTTGTGGCCGACCGGGCCGTGGTAGCCGTGCGTGTGCCAGACCTGCTCGAGACCGGGCGGCACCCGCATGGCCTCGGCGATCTCCGCCCCGGTCAGGCCCTTGTTCATCAGCCGCAGGGTCTGGTCGTGCAGGTAGGCGTACAGGTCGCGCTGCTGCGACAGGTAACCGGCGATCTCCGGCCCGCCCCAGATGGGCCAGTGGTGCGAGGCGAAGGCGACGTCGAACTCCCCCGCGAACAGTGTGACGATCTCGTCGAGCTGCCGGGCCAGGTCCTTGGTGTCCCGCAGGGGCAGGAGGTTGTGCTGGTTGCGGGTGGCGTTCTCGCCCAGACACACAGCCCGGTGGCCGGGCAGGTACAGGGCCAGCTCCGGTGGCGCCTCGGCGAGCTGGAAGATGATGCGTACCCCGTCGACCGTCTCCTCCTGTCCCGTGCGTTCGACGTGGACCGTGGGGGTTATGAGGGAGATCGTCCCTGGCTTGCCCAGGGACGTGCCGATCTGGCCGTCCGGTGACCGTTCGAGGGCCTGGCCGTACAGGTAGACGGACCGGCGGGCCGTGGCGGACCAGGCGTGGAGGTGGTCGCGGGCCACGCTCCGCAGGAAGCCCGCGGGCGCCAGGACCGGCACGCCGCCGCCGGTGACGCCGCGTACGCCGCCGAAGTGGTCGACGTGCGGATGCGTGTAGATCACGCCGGTCACCGGCCGGGCGCCGCGATGGGCTCGGTACAGGCGCAGCGCCGCGGCCGCGCACTCGGTGGAGATGAGCGGATCGATGATGATGACACCGGTGTCGCCCTCGACGATCGACATGTTCGACAGATCGAAGCCGCGTACCTGGTACACGCCGTCCGTCACCTCGTACAGCCCCTGCCGGGCGGACAGCCGCGCCTGCCGCCACAGGCTGGGATGCGCGCTGCCGGGACACTCCTGGTCCAGGAAGGCGGTGGAGTCACCGTCCCAGATGACCTTGCTGTCGGCGGCGCTGACCACCGCCGGGCTGAACTTCGCGACGAAACCACGGTCCGCCGCCGCCTCGAAGTCACCGTGATCGTGGAGTGGAAGGTCCGCCATGACCGGGCCCATTCCCGGAAACCGGTCAACGCATATCCTCGATAATGGGCAATCCCGACAAAGACCGCAGCAGTTACAGGGGGTTTCGTGGAAGCGTGCGTGTTCGATCTCGACGGGGTGCTCGTCGACTCCGAGCCGGTGTGGGAGGAGGTACGACGGGCGTTCGTCGCCGATCACGGCGGCACCTGGCAGGAGGACACCCAGTCCAGGCTCATGGGCATGAGCACCCAGGAGTGGGCCGCCTACCTGCACGAGCTCGGTGTGGCGCTGCCTGCCGACGAGATCGCCCGCGGCGTGGTGGACCAGATGGCCGAGCGCTACCGTCACGGCGTACCGCTGATGAAGGGGGCGCCCGAGGCGGTGCGGCGCCTGGCGGACGAGCTCACGCTGGGCCTGGCCAGTTCCTCGCCGCGCGCGCTGATCGAGGTGGTCCTGGACGCGGCCGGGTTCCGTGACCGCTTCGCCGTCACCGTCTCCACCGAGGAGGTGCCGCGCGGCAAGCCCGCCCCCGACGGCTACCTGGCGGCGACCGCCCAGTTGGGCGTCGATCCGCGCGCGTGTGTGGCGGTGGAGGATTCGAGCAACGGCCTGCGCTCGGCGCACGCCGCCGGGATGCGGGTGATCGCCGTCCCCCATCCCCGCTATCCGCCCGCCCCTGACGCGCTGGCCCTCGCCTGGAAGGTCGTCCCCGACCTCGACTCCCTCACCTTGGCGGCGCTCGCACGATGATCAGACTCAGAACTCCCACCGACCTCGACGCGTGTGTGAAGGCCTTGGCCGAGGTGCAGGCCGCCGACCGCTACCCCGTGGACTGGCCCGACGATCCGCACGGCTGGCTCACGCCCGGCGACCTGCTCCGAGCCTGGGTCGCCCTGGATGAGGAGGGGGCCGTCGTCGGCCATGTCGGGCTCGCTCAGGTCGAGGAGCGGGTGGCCGAGCTGCTCGGCACGCCCGTCCGCGCGTCCGTGACCCGCCTGTTCGTCACGCCCTCCGCCCGGCGCGGCGGACTCGCCGCCCGCCTGCTCGACACCGCCCACGCCGCCGAGGGCGGGCGTCTCACGCTGGAGGTCTCCGACGAGGGCACAGCGGCCATCGCCGCCTACGAGAGGTACGGCTGGCTGCGCGTCGCCACTTCCCGGGCCCGATGGCACAACTCGGTCGGTCAACCCGCCCTGGTGCACCACTACCTGAGCCCGTGAAGCTATCCTTTCGGAATCGTGCGAGACATCACGGTATTCAGCGGCAGTGCCCACCCTGATCTGGCTGAGGAGATCTGCTCCCACCTGGGCACCCCGCTCCACCCGGTCAAGGTCAACCGCTTCGCCAACGACGTGCTGGAGGTCCAGCTCCAGGCCAACTGCAGGGAACGCGACGTCTTCATCATCCAGCCGCTGGTGCCGCCCGTACAGGAGAACCTGGTCGAGCTGCTGCTCATGCTCGACGCCGCCCGCGGGGCGTCCGCGGCCAGGACGACCGTCGTGATGCCGCACTATGCCTACGCCCGAAGTGACAAAAAAGATGCGCCGCGCATCTCCATGGGGGCCAGGCTGGTGGCGGACCTGATGGTGGCGGCGGGCGCCGGGCGGGTGCTGACGATGACGCTGCACTCGCCGCAGGTGCACGGCTTCTTCAGCGTGCCGGTCGACCACCTGCACGCGCTGCGCGAGCTGGCCGCCCATTTCCGCCAGTACGACCTGTCCAACACCGTCGTCGTCTCCCCCGACCTGGGCAACGCCAAGGAGGCCTCGCACTTCGCCCGGCTGCTCGGTGCCGACGTGGCGATGGGCGCCAAGCAGCGCTTCAGCGACGACCGGGTGGTGATCAGCTCGGTGATCGGCGAGGTCGAGGGCAAGGACGTGATCGTCCTGGACGACGAGATCGCCCGGGGCACGACCGTCATCGAGCTGCTCGACCGGCTGCGCGAGCGTGGCGTGAACTCCGTACGCATCGCGTGCACGCACGGGCTGTTCGCCGACGGCTCGATCGAGCGGCTGAGCGCGCTGCCCGAGGTCGAGGAGATCGTCTGCACCAACACCGTGCCCGTGCCCAAGCCCACGGACAAGCTCACGGTCCTGTCGATCGCCCCGGCGCTGGCCGAGGCGATGCGGCGGATCCACGACGGCGAGTCGGTGAGCGCGCTGTTCGGGACACCGTGAATCACGACATGCTCCTCTGATGGTTGATACGAAACTCGCGGGTCAGACCGTGCTCGTCACCGGCGCGAGCGGAGGAATCGGTGCGGCCGTCGCGCGGGCCTTCTCGGCCGAGGGGGCGCGGGTGGCGGTGCACTACTTCAGCGAGAGATCCGCTCCTCCGGGTGTCACCTGGGAGCACATCACCCCCGCCGCAGACGTCGCCGAGGCGCTGGCCGCCGAGCTCCGTGACGCGGTGGCCGTACCCGCCGACCTACGTGAACCGGATGCGGCGCGGCACCTGCTCGACGAGGTCGAGCGGCGGCTGGGGCCGGTCGACGTGCTGGTGAACAACGCCGCGCACTGCGAGAGCCCGGACTCGTTCGGCTCCCTCACCGCCGATGGCCTGCGCCGCCATTACGAGGTCAACGCGATCGCCCCCGCCCTGCTCGTCTCCGAACTGGCGAGGCGGCAGCGAGACGGCCACCGGCCGTGCGTGGTGAACGTCTCCACGGACGCCGCCCGCGCCTTCCCCGGCCAGATCGGGTACGGGACGTCCAAAGCGGCGTTGGAGGCCCTCACCCGGGCCGCCGCACTCGACCTCGGCGCCGCCGGGATCCGGGTCAACGCGGTGGCTCCCGGCCCGGTGCAGACCGGTTGGATGGACGCCGAGATGTACGCGCGGGCGGGCGAGATGGTGCCGCTGGGCCGCGCGGGCGAGCCGGCCGACATCGCCGACGCCGTCGTGTTCCTCGCCTCGCACCAAGCCTGCTGGATCACCGGTCAGGTCCTCCAGGTGGCCGGGGGCCACGCGCTCTAGGCGAAGCCGCCGTTTGCTTCGTTGATCCACTGCCCCTGCGGGGATCAGGGGAAGTCGACGAGGTGGGCGGCGTCCCGGGGGTGAGAGCCCCCGCCTGGGAGCGGCCGGCGGGTCTCAACCAACCAGAGAGAGACTTGTTGCGGCCTTCGTCGTTACCAGATTCAACGACGAAGGCCGCCCACAAGGCCCACTTCAGGAGACAATATGGCGGCCTGTCTCCCATTCCCGCCGCTCGGCGGTGGGGCCAGGGGGAGCGTGACCAGCCGTGGCGGTGGCACTCGGCTGGTCACGAGGATCAAGGAGTGGGGAATTGCTAGGTCACACCACACAACGCGGCGGCCGAGCGGAGTGACATACGTGCCGCACCGCATGGATAGCCTGCTGACGATGTCGAGGCCACGGCCCGCTTTTCAAGATTCACGGCATTTCTAGGAGGTAGCCGGGAATGCGAGCGGCGGCTTTGGCCGGCTGGCCCTCCGGTTCGATGTAGCGTTTATCTGGCAGAAGGGCGTTGTCCTGGCCGACCTGCGCCACGTCCACCATGTACGCGCCCGACCGAATCGAAATGCGAACGATGGCAACCCGCCAGCCCTGGGGAGCGAAGACCACGAGTTCCGGCGCGTACCGCTCCAAGGTGCTGGACGAAGAGGCAGCGCAGTCCGCGGAGGCCAGGGTGAGCTTAAGCCATTCGACGATGCACGTGCGCATCCCTCGCTTGTCCAGCAACGCTCGGAGTTCGGCCAGGGCCTCGTCATGCCTGGCCGCGATCTTGTGATTGATCTTCTCGTGAATTCGAGGTGCGTGGGAAGCTTCGGCCATTCTCTCCAGCAGTTCGCCGGTCATTGCGTGTCACCGACCATTTTCGTGGTTGGGTACGGTTCGGGATGACCTGACGTGAGGGCTTTGACGTTGCTGCTCGCTTAGTCATCTCGGAACGTACACGATGCATCTGTGTCTGTGGGGTTACGCGTCCCAAGCATGGCCCTGGCTGCCATGGATGTCTCTGGAAAAGCCCCTCCAAAATCCTCACAAGCTGTGTTTGACTTTGTACGTACGGGAGTGCGGAGTCAGAGAAAGGGTGTGGCATGGCAGAAGATGGGAATAACCACGCCAAATCCGCCAGGGAGGAGTATGGGCGACGAATGCACAAGTATCGGACGGGAAAGGACCTCACTCACGCCCGTCTCGCCCTTCTGGTCCCTTGTAGCGAGAGCCTGATAGGTGCGGTGGAGCGCGGCACCAGGTCACCCACCGAGGGTTTCACTCGGCAGCTTGAGCGGGTTTTCGGGCTGGATGGGGAGCTGTTGGGTCTGCTTCCCGCCCTCAGGGCCCTGAGCCCGAAGTGGTTCCGCCGGTGGCACGAGATCGAATCCTCAGCGCGGGTCATCCGCACCTACGAACTGGCGCTTGTCCCTGGCCTTCTCCAGACAGCGGACTACGCTAGGGCCATCTTCCAAGGAGAATCAGGCGCGATACCGGAGGAAGTAGACAAAGCCGTCAAGATGCGACTCCAACGACAGTCCATCATCCGCAGGCCGAACCCTCCTGCGCTGTCGTTCATCCTTGATGAGAGCGTCATCCTCCGGCAGATCGGCGGACGCGAGGTGATGCGGGCGCAGCTCGGATATCTACTGGACATGATGGCCCGCCCGTGCGTTACCGTGCGAATGGTCCCCTTGGCGACTGGAGCGACGGTGGGCCTGATTGCCCCGTTCGTGATCGCACAGGATGACAGCACCTACGCGGCGTTCCTGGAGAACGCCGAGAGCGGAGAGGTTATCCAGCAGGCTGACATGATCCGGAAGCTGAACGAGCGCTGGGAACTGCTGTCTGGCCTGGCACAACCCACATACGAGACGGAAAAAATCATCCGGGGAGTGATGGAAACGCTATGACGCCTGAACAAGAGTTGGCGACCGCTGCGTGGCGGAAGGCAGCAGCCAGCGGAGGAACGGGGGGCAACTGCGTCGAAGTGGCGCCCCTCAACGGCGGTCGTGTTGCTGTGAGAGACAGCAAGGATCGCAGCCGGCATGCTCTGGTGTTCACCGCAGCGGAGTGGGCAGCCTTCAGGGACGGCATGACCAAGGGAGAGTTCGACTTCTAGTCGGACGACAGACAGGGGGTTGCCCATCGGGCAGCCCCCTGTCTCATTCCCAGGATCCCTACATGTGGCGTATGGATCCACACATACACGCTGGACCTACATGGAGACGTTCGCCTGCGGGGATACTAATTTGCACGATCTCCTCTACGCGGAGGCTCAAATGACCTTGACGCAAGATCAGCCCATACGCCCAGGGCGATTTCAAAGTCGAACGGCTGACGGTTCGATGTGACTCTGTGTTATCAGTGGGAGAGCTCGGAGAGGGTTGCGGCCAATCGCCTGAAC
>NZ_JBEZYD010000046.1:0-109001 GCF_040638335.1 Nonomuraea sp. NPDC026600 | reverse complement strand
TGCGCTCCAGACACGACCGCAACCTACCGGCCACAACCACTCCACGCAGCGCACTCACCCCGACCTGCAGAAGATCCCTAACTTAGCGGCATTGCGTCAAGGAGCGGCCCCAACGCCTCTAGCTTAATTTCATGATCTACCACAGAAGGGCCATCTAGATGAATGCGCAAATGCGGCCGCATAGCGTCGCTGAGCTGTCGAGTAACTTCTTCCATGCGATGGCGAAGTGACGTGACCATAAGCCGAACGCTCGGCGAGTCTTCAACGGCCCGAGAGAGCAAGCCTTGTAGATTCCGCAGTTCCTCTTCGAGGCTGTCGATTCGGCTAGTCACCGCACCTCCAGATAGCCCTTGCGGCCGCCAGGTCCATACGAGGACCACTTATCCTTCCAGTATAGCCTGGTATCTTGATACAGACTATGCCGAGTATCTCCTTTGGGAAATACGGTTACTATCTTGCTGTCTACGTGACTATATGATGCATCTCCACGCCCGTTATTGAGCTCATCAATAACGTCTCGTTTCCAGCGAGGAAGCTTGTCATAGGCGGGCCCATCGATAAACGTGATCGCATCAATATCGCCCGGATTTGGCTTACTGGTTACGAAGCTGCCATTAATCCATTGATAGAGGACTGGCCCCAGGCAGCAAAGCGCAGCTCGATGCGATCGCCATTCTTTGTAAATGGTTAGCCTGCTACTTGATTAGGGGAACGGGTCGACGAAGTGGCGGCGCACTGTATCAGGCCTGCAGATGTATACGCCTGCAGGCAGTATCCCCTCCTCGCTCAAAGCGGGAAGTTCGTCACCGTCATCGCCTTCATTACCACCTCTCCGAGCGTTCGCTAAACGATCTAAGAGTAGCGCACCGGCTCAACATTATGGTAGGGGCTGGCGTCGGACAGAAAGGCTAAAAGCTTCGTTTCGGCTCATACGAAGCCGACTGTAGGGCGTCGATGGAAGATGGGCTGCTCATACGGCCGCCATTGTGGTTAGTTTCGCCTCCTACCCGGTACGCAGATAGGCCGGGGAGCTGGTATTTGCCGACAGCGCCCCAGGCAGGCCTGGGCTGGCGTCAGCCGATCCGGACGACGCTCTTGCCGTGGGTCGCCCCACCGGCGAGGTCGGCGATGGCGGTCTCGACGTCGGCCAGCTCGTATTCGGCGGTGATATCGATGCCGACCGTGCCGTCCCCGACCAGTTCCAGTGCGCGACGTGCGCTGTCGGCGAGCCGCTCGGGATGGGTCTGGCTGAGCAGGTTGCTGTTGTAGGTCAGCATCGACGTGCCCTGCATCAGCAGATCGTTGGCCGAGACCGAGACCGGCTCGAAGGTGGCGATGTTGCCGTAGACCACGATCCGGCCGTGCGGTGCCAGGCGTTCCAGGTTGGCCAGCCGGGCCGGGCCGCCGATGGGGTCGAGAATCACATCGAAGTGCTCCCCGTCCAGAGCTTGGGGGAACTCCTCGCGGCTGAGCACCTGGTCATAACCGAACTGCCGCGCGTAGTCGACCTGCCCCGGATTGCCCACGACACCTACGACCCGCCCCGCGCCGACGGCCCGGGCGAACTGCCCCGCGAGCGTACCGACCCCGCCGGCTGCCGCGTGGATCAGCACGCTCTGGCCCGGTCGGACACCCGCGACAGTGTTGATCAGGTCGTAGGCGGTGGAGGTGACCCAGCCGAACGCGGCCGCGGTCCGCGAGTCCACGGTGGGCGCCGCGATCGCCAGCACCGAGGAGACGACGACGACTTCCGCGAAGCCGCCCGAACTGGTCAGCGCGATGACCCGCTCACCGACGCGTGCCGGGTCGACACCCTCACCGACCGCGATGACCTGCCCGGACGCCTCGAAGCCGGGCACGAAGGGGCGAGGAGTCGGGAAGTGACCGTCACGGACCAGTACATCCCCCCACTGAACCCCCGCATAAGCGACGCGGATCGCCACCTCCCCGTGCCCCGGGACGGGCTCGGCGATCTCGGTCACGCGGAACTGGTCATCGGTGGCGAGCACTGCAGCCTTCATAGTTCACAACCTTCTTGCTTGACTCAGTATCCTGATACTCGGAAGGTAGCGAGTCTCAGGTAACTGAGTCAAATGAGGAAGCTGTGACAGACGTGGTCGACGTGTCCGCCGAGGAATACCTATGCACCAGGATCCGCCGCGCCGAACAGGCTCTGACGGCCCACCACGAAGCCGTCCTGCGTACGTATGGGCTCACCATGACCCAGTACGCGGTGCTGCTCACCCTCTCCCGCGATGAAGGCATGTCCGGCGCCCAACTGGCTCGCGCCTGCGGCGTCACCCAGCAGAGCATGGCCACGGTCCTCACCGGCATGCAGGCCAAGGGACTCATCGACCGGCGGCCATCACCCGTACACGCCAAGGTCATGATCGCCAATCTCACCGACGCGGGTCGGAGCCTCCTCGGCAAGGCCTACCAAGAAGTCAACGTGCTCGAGAAGGCCTTCATCGACAAGTTCACCCCAGCTGAGCACCGGCAGTTCTGTGACCTCCTCGATCGAGCCACCGAAACTCTGGTCGAACAGACCCTCCGACCCGCGAAGCCGACATCCGCTCGCCCCCTATCGACCTGAGTGCGGAGCATGACTGCCCGGCCGCCACGGGAGGAAGTAGCGGGACCTGATTTCCCTGCGGGCGATTGGACGGACCGGATCGACATCGTGCGCGCACTGGACGCCGACGCGGGGTACGCCTGCGCGCTGATCCGTCCTGACGGTCACGTCGCCTGGGCCGCCACCGCGGAGAAGCTCGACGTAGGCGTCCTCAACGCCGCCCTGCGCCGCTGGTTCGGCGCGCCACGAGGTGAACGAGCGACGGACAGTATGAGCGAGCGCCCTGTCGAGCTATGAGCGACGCCCCTGATACTCGATCGTGTGCTCGTTGCGTGCACCCGCGAACGCCGGGGCCTCAAATCGAGACGCCCGTTGGGTGAGGCGGTCGAGCCGTAGTTCGGCGACACCGCGAAACGCCTGGCGCAGAATGCCGGCGAGGGGTCCTGCGTGCCGGAACTCGTGCGTCACCAGGGTGCCGCCGTCGTGTGGCTCCAGCAGCCACACGGCGGTTTCCCGGAATCCGGGGACGTGCCAGGCTGTATCGATGCGCTGGTCCGCGATGGCCGTGTATTCCCAGTTCCCGGTGAGGCCGCCGCGCACGGTGATGGGGTAGGCGACATCGGTGGTGGCGTGGGCGGGCCCATCGAGGGTGTGGAAAGCCGGGTTCCAGGCGGGCAGCGCCCGCGGGTCGAGCAGCACCCGGCGGACGTCGTACGGCGGCACGTTCAGGAGCCGGATCGCTTTCTGGACGGTCATGGAGGAGTCCCCTGTTCAGCGGCGATGCGGCGAGCCAGCGCCTTGCCGGCAGGCCGGCCGGTGACGAAGGTTCGGAGAAACGCGGTGACCGCGGTGAGGTCGTGGCCTTCGGCCGCGGCGTCGATGGACCGATAGAGGTCGTCTTCGATCTCGATGATCTGCTGGGCGAGACGCTGTCCCTCTTCGGTGAGGGACAGCTCGATGTGGCGGCGGTCGTGTGCCGACGGCTGACGGTCGACGAGGCCCACAGACGTGAGCCGATCGACCAGGCGACTGGGGCTGTTACCGCTCTCGCAGACCAGCAGGTCGCCGAGACCGTTGAGGGTGAGCGACCGGCGATCCCGCAGGATGCGGATCACTTCGGCCTGAGAGGGGGTGATGCCGAGCGGGCGCAGGGCTTGGGCGAGCAGCCGGTTGCCTTCGCGCTGGGCGGCCAGGATCAGGTATCGGAGTTCTTCAGCCGGTCGCACGCGAACGCACCTCCTGATTGCCGGAGAAGGACCCGCTCACGGCGGCCAGACGTGCGGCCGCTCCAGGATCGTGCGCCGGCAGAATCACCAGACCCGGGTTCTGCTCCCGCAGGGTGTTGATCGCCTTGGTGGTGTCGTTCAGTTGCCGCCTCTCCCCGACTCCCGGGACCAGGCCCTCTCGCAGCAGGCGAGCGTCGTACGTCAGGTCGCCGACCATGAGCAGCGGCGGATGTGCGGCACCGCGGACCAGCCGTGACAGCGACCCGGGAGTGTGGCCTGGGGTGGGTAGCAGGACGAGGCCACCGTCGCCGAACAGGTCGTGGCCGGTCGTGAAGGGCGCGATCCGAGGGTCGTCGATGGGGCCGGGATCGACATGGCGCCAGCGCAGCCCAGGAAGGTCGATGTGGGATCGCAGGAGCCCGCGTAGTTCGGGCAGGGGCTCTTGGAAGGACCGCCATTCCTCGCCGCTGACCACGATCTCGGCATGGGTGAGCTCGCGCAGCCCCCCGATGTGGTCCTGGTGCAGGTGGGAGAGCACGGCCGTGTGCACGTCGGCGATGTCGTAGCCGATGGCGGCCAGCCGGCCCCTGAGGGTGTCGGCGGGGCCGATGTCGAAGCGTGCCAGCCTGTCGTACATCACGCCGGTGATGCCGCCGGGAAAGTAGCCGGGGTCGGTAACCGACGCACGGTCCTGGCCGGTGTCGAACAGCACCAGCCCATCGTCGCGCTCGATCACATAGACGTTGATCGGCAGTGGCGTGGTCCACCTGCGCGAAGTGAACAGCCACCAGTACATCGGCTTGCGAGTGGGGCCCACGTGCTCGGGGTGGATCGACACACTCCCAGTGCTGATCACCGACACCTGCTTGATCGTGCTCGTCGCGTCTGTTGGTTCGTTTCTCATGAGAATTAGATTACACGACATGTATGTCGTGTCAATTAATTACGGCCCCGGCCCGCCCGTGTGGGGGGGCCGGGAGTGCTGGCTGTCAGGCGCAGGTGTAGCCGGACGGAAGCGCGGTGTTGCCGTTCGGGCGGATCGCCCGGAAGCCGACGCTGGTGGTGCCGGCCTCGGGTTCGAGTTTGCTCTTGCCGGCGTCGAGCTGATCTGTGCGCTCCGTCGATCTGTTCACTGGGTTGGCGGAGCAAACTCGGGCTGGTCCAGCAGACGCAGCCAGCTTCCGTCGGGCTGGCGCCGGACGACCTGTGCGCGAGCGCCAGCGCCATCCTTCGGCGGGGTCGAAGTGAGGGCGATGTCGCCGCTGATCAGCGTCGGTAGCGGTGGTTCCTGTTCGAAGTGGGGACGGTTGGCGAGTACCTTCTCCCACAGCGCCCGGATCGCCTCCCGGCCCACCGTCTGGCCGCCGGGCGGGTAGGCCAGCACCGCGTCCTCTTCATACAGTGCGGCGACCCCGGCCGCGTCACCGGCGTTGGAGCGTTCTACGAACAAGCGCGTGATGTCTTCCGGCCGCATGGCCTTCTCGTACTCCGGCATGGCTTCCTCCTGACGTTGGGCTTCCTCGCCATCTCAGCTTGGTCACTCACTAGCCAATAGTCCAACAGATGGATCTGCTGGAAGCTAGAATTTCCAGTTATGGAACTGAGGCAGCTGGAGTACTTCGTCGCGGTCGCCGAGGAGCAGAACTTCACCCGGGCGGCCGAGCGGGTACACATCAGCCAATCCGGCGTCAGCGCTCAGATCCGCCAGCTGGAACGGGAACTCGGTGCCGAACTGTTCGACCGGTCGGCGCGCACTGCGACTCTCACCGTCGCGGGAAAGGCCGCGCTCGAACACGCCCGCGCCACGCTCGCCGCCGCGGAAGCGGTCGGTCAAGCGGTGGGTGAGGTGGCCGGCCTGATCCGAGGCACGCTCACCGTCGGGATGGTCATCGGCTGCACCGTCACGCCGCTGTTCGACGCCCTGGCCACGTTCCACCTGGCGCATCCCGGTGTGGAGATCTCATTGCTGGAGGACAATTCCGAGCGGCTCGTCGACGCGGTGCGCGCCGGTACCCTCGACCTGGCTCTCGTTGGAACCGCGACCGCCACCCCAGCCGGGCTGCACGCGCTGACGATCATCAGCGAACGGCTCGTCGCGGCAGTCCCGGCCGGACACCCCCTGGCGAAACAGCGCCAGGTCACTCTGCGCGACCTGAGCGCCTACCCGATCGTGTGCATGCCACCGGGCACCGGCCTGCGCACAGTACTCGACCAGGCCTGCGCGGCACAGAATCTCCAACCTCTGGTCGCGCTACAGGCCAGCGCCGCGGACGCCATCGCCGACCTCACCACCCGAGGACTGGCCGTCGGCATCCTCAGCGACTCGATGGCCGCGCACTACCGCGACCGACTCACCGCCCGCATCATCGCCGACGTCGACACACCCGCCCTGCTCGTCCTGGTCTGGAAAAGTACGCGCAGCCCCGCAGTACGTGAGTTGCTCATGCACAGCCGACGAGCATTCACCATGTCCACTCCTCACGACGAACAAGCCCACTGAACTCCCTGTAGCGGCATGCCTGCCGCCCGAGGGCATTCGCCGCTCGTGTCACAGGTCAGACCATTCGTTACCTTCAGGCGCCGGCGCCCGTCATACAGGCGACGGCCGCGTATGCCCACGGTCGTTGATCGCCAGCCGCGCCCGCAAGAAGGTACGGGCGACCGAACGGCCGACCGTCGTCGGACGAGAACAACGACAAGTCATCCAAGCCTTCCGCGCGGCAGTCGCGGGCGGCGACTTCGAAGCACTGCTACGCGTGCTCGACCCGGACGTGAAGCTGACCGTCGACACCCCCAATGGGGTGGTCGTCACTCTCGGCGCCACCGCGGTCGCCGCCGGCGCGCGGATGGTCTCCAGCCAAGTCGCACGACATCAGGCGGTGCTCGTCAACGGCCTTCCCGGGTACGTCTCCTGGCGCGAGGACGGAACCCCACTCTCCATCATCTCGTTCACGGTCACCGACGACCGGATCACCGCCATCGCCATCGTGGCCGATCCGGCCAGGCTCGCATCGATGCGCCTGCCGGACCCCGCGTGAGTCACTGGGCGGCCCGCGTCAGTGGTACCTGCTTTCGTGCGCTCTGGGACGGCTCGCCCTCACGAGGTCATGCACATTGGATATGCCGAAGGCGCCATCGCCGCCGCTGACCGTCGGCCCGAATGGGGCAGCGGCGGAGTCTCTCAGGCTCTGATCAAAATGCGAGATCCCACACGTGGATCACACCGTCCTGGCCAGCGGTCAGGACGACCGGGCGGTCTTGGACTTCCGTCATGGTCACCGCAGTGATTCTGCCCTCGTGGCCGGTGAGGGATGCTCCAAGCTGGACGCCAGTGGTGAGGTCCCAAATTCGCGCGGTCCCGTGATCGTCGCCGGTCACCGCCAGCGTTTGACCCCCGGTCACCGTGGCGTCCATGGCCAGGATCTCGGTCTCGTGCGCGTTGATCGGGTCCCCGACCGGCCTGGCGTCGGCCAGACTCCAGCGCCAGAGATCACCGCTGTGGTTCGCCGCCGTCACAATGGTCTCCGACAGTGCGACGGCGCGGAACAGCCCTGCACCGACCATCGTGTGCAGCCGCTCGCCGCGTTCCAGGTCCGTCACCAGCAGCTCCGCGCCGCACACCGATGCCACGAGCACCCGCTCGCCGACCCGTGCGACCGCGATGTCCCCCATGTCGTCCGCGTGCCCGGGAAGCTCCCGGCACCGCTCATCGATCCACTCCGGGGACGACGGATCCCACTCGAAATGGTCGGGAGCGGAACTGCCCGCGATGAGGGCCAGGCGCCCACCCAGAACGGTCGTGTCCAGGGCATGGACGCCGCCGTGGCTCAAGATGACACCGCTGATCAGCTCGCCGCTCATCAGGTCCCACAGCGCCGGGCCCTGGTGGTGGCCGCCCGTGGCCAGCACCACCCGGCCGCCGACGACCTCCGCACCCACGAACATGAAGTCGGGGTAGAGGTGAGGGGCGATCGCGTCGCCTTCGTCTTCCTCTTCGTCTGCTCCCTCGTCGTCATACTCCCTGAGATCCTCCAGCGCGCGCGCCATCCACTCGCCCTCGAGCACGTCCCAGGTCCACACGTCGTTCCGGGAGTCCGCGCACACCACCAATGCGCGCCCGTCCACCTCGACCACCGCAAGATCATTGACGGGGCCTCGTCCAGACGGCAGTACGCCGCTTTGAAGCAGTCGTTCGGCAGACATGCGGAAGATCGTATTGCCCATCGGCCCCATGAGGACCGGAAGATCGATATTCAGGACAATCTATTGCCCCTTTTGAGCTTGCTCGGTCCGCCCGCCCGTGAGATCCCGAGGTTGGGGCGATCATGCCGATGAGGGTCGTCTTCCCGGCGCTGTTGGGACTGAGCAGGGCGTAGATCTGTCCCGGCTGCACCTGCAGGCTGACGTCGTCGACCGCGGTCACGTCGCGGTAGCGCTTGACGTCCCCGTTGACTTCGATCACCGGCATCGCTTGATCGTCTCCGATCGTGACGCTCCTTTATGGGGGGAAGCCTGGTCGGCGATTGTTGTCGCCGACCAACTGTCGCGCCGCGCTACGCGTTCACGTGTCCGCAAGCAGTGTTGCGATCGGCGGGGAGGGACGCGCGTATCTGGGCGGCGACGGCGGGATAATCGGCCACCGAGAGCATGTCGCCTCGTAAAACACCCACGCACGAATACGAGCTCTCGTCAAGAGGAAGAAAGCTCGGGCGACAGCATCGCATGCAGGCGCTCACGGGCTACACGGACCTCAGGAATTTGATGCCAAAGGTCGTTTAGGTCTACCCACTCGGCCACTTCGCGAACGCTCCTGGCACAGGGTGGATGCGGCCGATTCGTGAACCACGGCGCCGACTGGAAGGCAAGTGCCCCGCACCGTAGCCTGAAGTTGCGACGCTTCAGGAGGTGCAGGGCTGATGTACGACGAGGCTACCGTCGGGCCACGACTGCGGGCTCTCCGCAAGTGGCGACGTATGACCCTGATCGAAGTTGCCGACCAGGCCGGAATGAGCAAAACCCACCTATCCGACATCGAGCGCGGGCTGAAAGCCCTTGACCGGCGCTCCTATATCTCCGGGCTGGCCATGGCCTTGAGAGTGTCAGAGATCGACATCGTAGGTGGGCCGCACCTGTCCTCGGACCCCGTTCAAGCGGCCCCTCACGCCGCCGTCCCCGCCATGCGCATGGCCCTGCAGACCAACACGCTCGCCCAGCCCGCAACCGAGGAGGCCCGCCCCCTCTACGAGCTCGTCGAGGGGGTGCGGAAGCTGGAGACAGTGTTCACGCGCTGCGACTACATCGAGCTCGGCAGGCAGCTGCCCGGTGTCATCGATGAGCTCCATAAGCACGTTGCCATGCCCCGCGATGAGCAAGCACAGCGACTCGCTCTGGAAACCCTGGTCGAGGCATGCATGTTCGCCACCTTCAGGATGAAGGATCTAGGCTATGCCGACCTCGCCTATCAGGCGGCGGCCCGCGCCGAGGAAGCCGCCCGCCTCCACGGCGATCCCGTCGTCATCGGCAAGGCCGCATACTGCCGCATCCAAACGATGCCGCGAGAGGGCACCTGGGACCGCATCCGGCAGGCCGCCGAGAAGGCGGCGAACACCCTGAAGCCGGCCGCGACCGACTCCGTAGGCAGATCGGTCCTCGGCATGTTGACCCTGACAGCCAGCCTCGCTTCTGCGGTCGAGCACAAGCTCGACACCGCGCAGGCTTGGCTGGCCGAGGCCCATCAACTGGCGACGCTTCTGCCCGACGATCCCGCGCGCAACTGGTCGAGCTTCTCCGTCACCAACGTGGGCGTCTGGCGTGTCGGCATCGCGGTCGAATCCGGCGAGGTCGGCGGCAGCGTGCTACAGAAGGCCCAGGTCGTCGACCAGGACAAGCTCCAGAGCACGCGATGCCGCTATGCCTCCTTCCTCGCGGATGTTGGCCGGGGCCTCGCACGAAACCCCAAGTCGTCCCGCAAGGCGCTGTCCTGGTTGCTGCAGGCCGAGAGGGTGGCACCCCAGCGGATCCGCAACAACAACTCCGCCAAGGAAACCATCGGCGTGCTTCTCACCCAGGCTCACGCCGCCGCGGTCAGCAGAGAGCTGCGCGGGCTGGCCGCGCGGATGGGGATTTCTCACTGACGAAGTTCGTGTGATTCCGCTCCAGCGGAAATAGGCAGTGACGCGCTCATTACCGTTTGTAGCCATGGAGACCGACACGGCCATCAGCGCCACAGAGCAGCTCGTGCAGCTGCGCGCCGAGTTGGAACGTCGCGGTTGGGCACCGGAAGTGCGCGGAACCAAGCAGATGCCCTACCTGAATGTGGCCAACCCGGCCGACCCTGGCCTTAACGGCATGGTGACGGCGAGGCACGACCACTACCGGTGGACGTGGGGCCCGGAGCTCGGGCCGCTGGACGACGTGCCCGGGGCAGCCGACGCGATCCTCACCTTACTGCGCGAGGTCGGACCATGACTCGGCGCGGTGACTGCCCGGCGCCGCTGCGACCCCAGCACAAGGCAAGACATTGACAAGGCAGCGATGCGACGGCTGCGGGCAGGACGTGATCGTCACCCGCATGTCCGTGCACGATGGACCGGTGCGGATCGACCTCGACCCGACTCCGGTCGTGGGCGGCACGTACAAGTTCTGGTCGCCTGACCACCGGCTCGACCGCACTACCTTCGTGTCCGACTACCGGCCGGAGAAGGTGAACGCGCCGTTGAACGCCCCGCGCGAGGTGATTGACGGGTGGACCGCCGCGCAGGCCAGAGCGGCCGCCGACGCCCGCCCGTGGTACGTCGAGCACAAGTGCGGCAAGACCTCCGCTGAAATCGTCGAAGCGCTCCGGAAGCGGAAAGCCGTCTCCCGCCGTTCCGCGCCTGTCTCAGAGGGGGCACCATGAGCTACCTGAACGCGATCTCGGCGGCGTATGCCCGCCTCTTACTGCTGGCCCTGATGATCGGCCTCGGCGTGTGCGCGGACATTTTCATCGACGACCTGCGCTGGCTGTGGCGTCACGTCACCGGCCGATCCCACGAGTAGCCCTTGGACGCCGCCCCAAGGAAGGGTGCTTCCGCGCCGCCATCCACCTGGCGTCGCTGCGGACAGCTAGGGACCTCCTGGGGCGGTCACCGGAGATGCCGCCGCATGGGAAGGTCGGCGGTCACCTCCGAAGGGTCTCCGACGCGCAGGCGGAGGCCAGGCCAGGGCCTCGCGCGCGTCACGCGGGGCCCTGGCCCCCAGACTTCCCGCTGGTCACAGCGGGGGCGTGGCCCCGCCACAAGTCCCGGAGGGCGAACCAGGGGCGTGGCCACCTCAACAGCGGCGCGGCGGGGAGTGCCAATCGCCTGTCGGCGAAGGCCGGAAGCGACATCACTCCTTGCTCACCCCGAACCGTAACCGTACGGTCACGGCAAGCAGCTCATCGAGATGAAGGAGACCAGCATGGGCGGGAAGCACGGCGGCAAGCCGACCGACCGACCTTTCGACGGAGGTAAGGACAAGGGAAGCGGCAGCACCGACGACGCGCAGGGGAAGAGCAAGGGCGGCAGCCACGGCGCCGACGGCAAGGGCGACGGCAAGGGCGGCAAGTAGTGGACTTGAGCGCTTACACGGACCGGCTGGTCGCCGCGCTCGACCCAGCAGGGCGAGGTGAGATCAGTGAGTCCATCAAGGACGCCGTCCGCGCCGTGTCCCGTCACCAGTTCATCCCGGACGTGGGCCTGATCCGGTCTGACGATGGCGAGCCGTACCTGATCGACCGCGAAGCCGACCCCGACGCCTGGTACGAGGCGGTGTACTCCCGCCACGCCATCGTCACCCAACTCGACGACGGCAGAACGCCCCTGACCGCTCTGAAGGGCGACTACACGTCGTCGGCGTCCCAGCCGGGCACCGTCGCCGACCTGCTGCACCACCTCCAGGCCGAGCCCGGCATGCAGGTTCTGGAGGTGGGCACCGGCACCGGCTGGACGGCGGCGCTTCTATCCCACCTCGTCGGGGATCAGGGGGAGGTGACCTCCATTGAGGTGGACACAGCGGTCTCCGAGCAGGCGGCGAAGAACCTGGGCGAGGCCGGGTTCCAGCCGCGCCTGCTCGTCGGGGACGGCGCGCTCGGGTGCACCGACTTCGCCCCGTACGACCGGGTGCATGTCACCTGCGGCATCAGGCACGTCCCGTACGCCTGGGTCGAGCAGTCCCGGCCCGGCGGCGTGATCGTGCTGCCGTGGCGCCCTGGCTTCGGCGTCGGCCTCTGCCTGCGCCTGGAGGTCGGCACGGACGGCACCGCGCAGGGCCGTGTCGTCGATTTCGCGGAGTACATGTGGATGCGGGAACAGAGGCCGGCATCGGACGAGACGCTGCCCGGTGAGCGGCGGCAGTACTGGACGGCGCTCGACCCGCGAGCGTTCGACCAGATTGACGCGGGCGTAGACCTGGCCGTGTCCGCATTGACCGGGATCGTCACGACCACCAACAGCGGCACCGACGAGGGCGGCGAATGGTGGCGCATGTGGTTGTCGGACCCTGGCGTGCTGCGCTCATGGGCCGCGGTCACGTGCAGGCCGGGCTCGAGGATCGCCGTCCAGCAGTCCGGCGACCGGCCGTTGTGGGACGAGGTCCTGCAGGCGTACGCCCGATGGGTGTCCTGGGGCGAGCCGAGTTGGCGGGACTTCGGCGTCACCGTCACGGCGAAGGGTCAGCGGATCTGGCTGGAGACTCCGGAGCGGGTGCTGAGCCCCGTCGGGCCCTGAGCACTCATAAGGGGGTGCCACCGGAATACGGCGGACCCGAGCGAAGGGCCTAATTCCCGTGGGGGGTGTGGGTGTGGGGGTCTGACGGCTCGTATTGGGCTTCCAAGTGGGGGTCTGACAGACCCCCACAACCCCCACGCGGACCTGTTTGCGCTGGTCACGGCCCGTGGGATTCCATGGCCCTCACGGGCCGCATATGGGGCCACCATCACCTGCATCTCCTCGGCCGCCGGTTTCCTCGGCGTCTTCGGTTATGGCGCCTATAGCCCCACCAAGTTCGCCGTGGCCGGCCTGGGCGAGGTGCTGCGTCAGGAGCTGCGCCCGCACGGCATCACGGTCACCATCGTCTACCCGCCCGACGTCGACACCCCCATGCTGGCCAAGGAGTCGCCGCACAAGCCACCCGAGCTGCGCGCCCTCTCCGGCGGCGCGCGGGCCCTCACCCCCGAAAGCGTCGCCAGGGCCATCCTGGCCGGCACAGTCACCGGCCGCGCCCGGGTCATTCCCGGCGCTGGCACCCGAGCACTCCGCCTCGCGGCCGGAGCCGCCCCGGGGCTGCTAAGCCGCTACATGGACCACGTTATCCGCCGCGCCCACCGCCCGGCCGAGCGACAACCGTCCGCAGGATGACCACTCCTCCTCACCGGGAACATCGCCTTCTCATGAGGCGCTGTTTCGAGCCGGACCTGCTTCATCGGCAAAATTGAATGACTCTCATGCCGAGGCCCCGGGGTAAGGGGCGGTAGCCCGGGCCTGCTGCGCCTGGGGCGATATTCGCCCCGGCCGGCTGACGTCGTTGGCCGCAGTCACGTCGTGGTAGCGCTTTTCGACCCCGTCGACTCTCGACGACCGGCATCGCTCCACCGTCTCCGATCTTGACGTTTCCTTATGGGAGCGCTGGTCGGCGATTGTGGTCGCCGACCAACTGCCGCGCCCTGCTACGCGTTCACGTGCCCACGAGCGGTGTTGTGATCGGAGAGGAGGAACGCGCGTATCTGGGCGGCGATGTCCCGCGTGCCAGGGCGGTCGGCTGGACCGCCGCCCTGGGTCTCGTTGTCGTCGGCCTGCTTCTGCTGTGATCAGGGGCGTTGGCCGGGCTGGTTCACGATCTTGGCTTCGAGCTGGGCGGTCAGGCCCACCGTGCCCGCCTTGAAGGTCTCCTTGCCACCGTTGGCCCACTCGTAGGTACGGTCCTTCAGCCGCGTTGAGTTGGTGCCCAGGTAGCGGAAGGTCGCCGGGTCCAGGACCAGGTAGCTGCGTGCCTCGGCGCTGGTGAGGCTGAACGCCACGCCTCGCCGACCGTCGGCGACGGGCACGTCCTGGGTCACCGTGATGCCCTTGATCGTGGGCAGCGCGCGGAAGAGCGCGGCCCGTACATCGGGGGCGAGCCACTGCTCGGTCATGAGCTGGTTGATCTCCATGAACAGCGTCGCCGGCGGGACGTGGCCCTTCAGCTCATGCGGCCCCCGGCGGTCTTCGTCGAGGATGGCCGCCTCGATCCTGGTGATCACCCCGGCCGGGGTGACAGGGGGCTTGGCCAGCTCGGCCGGGTTCATGATCGCGCTGCCCTGGAACATCAGCTTGCCGCCCTGGTACCAGGCCGACCGCTTGCCGTCCACGCTGGTCCACCGTTCCAGGGTGTCGCGCTGGTCTCGGTCGACGTCCCCTTCGACGCCGGTCAGCTGTAGTTCCTTGGTGTAGAGCCACTGGGCGGGGTCCGGGGCGGGCGTGGGGTCGTTCTCGGCCGCACGGGCGGCGCGCTCGCCCAGCTCGGCCACGCTGGCCACCGGTGCCATGTCCGGCTGGTCCCTGAGCGCGACGACGGTCCCGCCGACGACCAGGGCCAGCGCCGCAGCCACCGCGACCCGCCAGCCGAGCCTTATCGCACGGGTCGCGGTTCGCTTCCGTACGGCCACCGGCTCATGGATCGCCGTCATCAGCCGTGCCCTGGCCGCGTCTGCGGCTTCGACGGTCATCGCCGGGGTGTTCCGGCGGAACTCCTTGATCGCGTTCATCACAGCTCCTCGTCCCCGAGCACGTTCCTGGCCTTCTTCCGCGCCCGGTGCAGCCGTGACCGTACGGTCCCCACCGGGATGTCCAACGCCCGCGCCACCTCTTCGTACGACATGTCCTCCCACGCCACCAGCAGCAGCACGTCCCGATCCCCACGTGGCAACGACGCCAGCGCCCCCGCCAGCTCACGTTCCCTGCCCTGCGCCGTCACCCGGCGCGTCACGGTGTCGGCCAGCGCCTCAGGCAGAGGGTCCACCCCGGTACGGCTCAGCGCTCGCAGCAGCCGCTCCTCCTGCCGCCGATGTCTGGCGATCAACGTGGTGGCGATCCCGTACAGCCAGGGCCTGGCCAGCGCGAACGACGTGTCATACGTCCCCCGCCTGCGGAAGGCCGCCAGGAACGTCTCGGCCACGACGTCGTCGGCGGCCTGCGTGCCGAGCCGCCGCGCCGCGTACAGATGGATCTGCTTGGCGTAGCGGTCGAACAGCGCGGCGAACTGCTCTGGGTCGTGCGCCGATCGCCGGATAAGTTCTCCGTCGTCGATCTCGACCGTCTCAGCACTCAACGCCTCTCCTTCGTGAGTAGGTATTTCACCGTGTTGTCTCCCGAAGGGCGTCACCGGGTTCCCTGGAGCCGTGACGCGGCGGAGAACCTGATGCCGCCGCGCTCGCCGTCGACCTTGCGGTGTGGTGTCAGCGGCCGTGTCAGGACGGCGACGGCCCGGTATCAGAGCGGTCGGTGATGGTTAAGCCATGAACGGTTCAGCGACTGCGGCCCCAAGGCTGAGTGAGGGCCACCCGCACCGACAGGACCACATTCCGTTCCATTGAATTTCGCACCAATTTGAAGGAGTACGCCACCATGTCCATCACCCTTATCGACCAGGACAAGCTCACCCTGCGGATCGCCGCGTGGGGCGCCGTCTCGCTGATGTCCGCCGCTGGTGCCGCCGGCTCGGCCCACAAGGTCGCCACTCACGGCTCCATCGCCTTGACCTCCGCGACCGGTCTGGTCGGGCACGTGCTCACCAAGGCGCCCAAGGGCGTGAAGTACGGCAAGTCCGTGGCCGAACTCGCCGACCAGGTGCTGCCGGCCCTGACGGCGGCCATGAGCCTGCTCAAGCAGCAGGATCCGGCGGAGGCCGACAACTTCCACAGCACCGTCACCGTCGCCATCGATGCAGCCGCCCGCAGCCACCAGGGCGAGCCCAGCCCCACCCTGACGGAGATGGCCCGCAAGATCACCGAGGCCCTCGACGCCGCTTGACGGCATGCCGATCTGCGCAGCTACAGCCGCTCGCCGGGGTCCTGTCCGGACCCCGGCCCATCCCCATCGACCCCGAATCGCTCAGCGAGCTCTTCGCCTGAGCGCGACACCAGAGACGAGAAACCATGAAAACCCAATCCCCACCAGCGACCAGGGCGCGCATCTTCGGCGTGCACCAGCGCCCGGTCATCCGCGGCAAGGTCTTCCGGCGCGCGGCGGTGTCGGCGCTGGCGGCCGCGCTGCTGGCCGGGGTGGCCGCACCCGGGGTGGCCGCCGCGAACAGCAGCACGGCCGTGCCGAAGGCTGCTGCCGGGCCGGATCGTCCGGAGTTGCAGGAGGCCATGCAGGCGTTCGTCGACGCCGGTTTCGCCGGGGTGCAGCTACGTGTGCACGATGAGCAGGGCGACTGGGTCGCCAGCGCCGGGGTGCGCAAGCTCGGCCAGAGCGCGAAGCCGCCGACGAACGGGCGGTTCTGGACGGGCAGCGTCATCAAGCCCTTCACCGCGACCCTGGTGTTGCAGCTGGTGGCCGAGGGCAAGATCGGGCTGGACACCCCGGTGGCCGGCTACCTGCCCGAGCTCGGGCTGGACCAGCGGATCACCGTGCGGATGCTGTTGCAGCACACCAGCGGGTTGTTCAACTACACCGGCGAGTACTACGACGACGGGACGTTCGTGCCGGGGATCCCCGCCACCGGCGACGAGTGGCTGGCCAACCGGTTCCACAGCTACCGGCCGGAGGAGCTGGTACGGCTGGCGTTGTCCAAGCCGGCGCGGTTCGAGCCGGGGACGGACCAGAACTACGCCAACACCAACTACACGCTGGCCCTGCTGCTGATCGAGAAGGTCACCGGCCACTCGTACGCCGAGGAGATGCAGCGGCGGATCCTGGGGCCGCTCCGCCTGTCGGGCACCGTGGTGCCGGGCAACCGGACGCAGCTCCCCGGGCCGTACGCCCACGGCTACTACCGCTACCAGGAGGCCGGCCAGTGGAAGGTGGTCGACATCTCCCGCCAGAACCTCTCCCTGCTGGCCGGCGCCGGGGACCTGATCTCGACCACCCAGGATCTCCAGACGTTCATCTCGGCGCTGAACGGCGGCAAGCTCCTGCCGGCCGACCTGCTGGCCGAGATGCGCAAGCCGTACGGGAAGCTCGGCTACGGCCTTGGGCTGTTCGTGCAGGACCTGGGCCCGAACTGCGGCACCGTCTACCAGCACAACGGCAGCCCTCCGCACGGCTACGGGGCGCTGATGTACAGCTCGCCCGACGGCAGCACGACCCTGACCGGCTCGGTGACCTGGGTGGACGAGGCCACCAGGGGCCCGGCAAAGGATTTCCAGAAGCTGCTGGACGGGCTCGTCAATGAGGTGTTCTGCGGCGGGCAGGCCGGGTCGGCTGACAAGGCCAAGCCGGCTCAGTAGACGGGTTCAGAGCCAGCCGGGTTTCACCAGGCCGGATTCATAGGCGATGACGACGAGTTGGGCGCGGTCTCGGGCGTGGAGTTTCATCATTGCCCGGCTTACGTGGGTTTTTGCCGTCGCGGGGGACATGAAGAGGTTCGCGGCGATCTCGTCGTTGGTCTTGCCGGTGCCCACCAGTGACAGCACCTCGCGTTCGCGGTCCGTCAGTTGGTCCAGGTGGTTGGTGGCGGAGGGTTCCTTGGCGCGGGTGGCGTACTCGGCGATCAGGCGGCGGGTGACGCTGGGGGACAGGAGGGCTTCGCCGGCCGCGACCACGCGGACCGCCTGGATGAGTTCGGCCGGTTCGGTGTCCTTGACGAGGAAGCCGCTGGCGCCGCCGCGCAGGGCCTCGAAGACGTACTCGTCCAGCTCGAAGGTGGTCAGGATGATGACGCGCGGGCCCGGTGGCATCTGGCGGGTGGCGGCCAGGCCGTCGGTGCCGGGCATGCGGATGTCCATGAGCACCACGTCCGGCGCGTGCTCGCGCGAGAGGCGCACCGCCTCGGCGCCGTCGGCGGCCTCCGCGACGACCGTCATGTCGGGCTGGGCGTCGAGCAGGGCCTTGAAGCCTGCCCGTACCAAGGCCTGGTCGTCGGCGAGCAGGAGCTTGATCACGAGGTCTCCTCGGGGAAAGGTAGTTTGGCCTCGACCTGGAAGCCGTTGCCGACCGGGCCGGCGGTCAGGGTGCCGCCGAGGGCTGAGGCGCGTTCGCGCATGCCGGGGATGCCGTTGCCGCTGCCTGCTTCGGCCAGTACGGCCGGTTTCGTCGCGCCGGTGTCCGCGATCAAAACGCCCAGTTCGCTCGTGCCGTACTCGAGCCGGACCGTCACCCGGGAGCCGGGCGCGTGGCGGGCGGCGTTCGTGAGGGCTTCCTGGATGATCCGGTACGCGGCGCGTTCGAGTTGCGGCGGTAGGGGCCGGGAGCCGACGTGTTTGAGTGTCACGTCCAGGCCGGAGCGGGTCACGAGCTCGTCGAGGCGGTCCAGGCCGGCTGTGGGGGAGCGGGGGGCGCCTTCGCGCAGGATGTTCAGGACGGAGCGCATCTCGCCGAGAACCTCCTTGGAGGCGGACTTGATGGTGGTCAGGGCGGTACGTGCCTGCTCGGGCTGGTCGTCCATGAGGTGCAGGGCGGTGGACGCCTGGACGTGGATCAGCGAGATGTTGTGCGCGAGTACGTCGTGCAGCTCCTGCGCCATCGTCAGCCGCTCCTCGCTGGCCTGCCGCCTGGACTCCTCCTCGACGACCCGCTGGTGCTCGGCGCGCCGCTCCTGCCGGATCCTGACCAGCTCGGCGATCACCATGAACAGCAGGATGAACGCGGTGATCGCCAGCGTGTGGAAGACCCAGAGGTCGCCATTGACCCCTAAGGAGGCATAAATCAGGAAAACAGTGAGGGTGACCCCCGAGAGGATCCACGCGATCAGCCGTCGCCCGCCCAGGACGAGCGACCCGAGCATGAACACCGGCGCCAGAAAAACCGGCCCATACGGGTAACCGCCCACTACATACGCATATGTCGCCAAAAGCGTGGCAACAGCCGAGGGAACGGGAAATTGCCGGCGGGTCAGTATCGCCACCGGCCCCACCAGCAGCAACACGTACGCCAGTGAGTCCAAAGGCTCCCTGAAATCCCGCTGCCCCCAGGCCGCCCCCTGCGACAGCACCACCTGGACCACCGCGACGATCAACGCGACATAGACGTCGTTCCCCGGCTTCTTGCGCACCCCCCAACGCTAGGCCACCTGCCTGACCCGCACATCATCCGCCAGCCGCAGGGGGCCCTACCGCGATGGGCGTACCTGGGCCATCGTGGACACATGCGCCGAGTGATCGTTCCCGCAGCAGCAGTCCTCCTCTCGCTGGTGTCCACCCCAGCGCTGGCCGCCACACCCACGCCGCCGCAGAAGGCCCCCGTAGCCGAGGGGTACGGCGGCGCGGCCGCCACGGTGGACTTCGACGCCAGCAAGGCCGCCATCGCCGTACTCAAGCAGGGCGGCAACGCCATCGACGCGGCCGTCGCCGCGGGTGCGGTGCTCGGCGTGACCGAGCCCTACTCCGCGGGCCTGGCCGGCGGCGGCTTCATGGTCTACTACGACGCCCACAGCCGGAAGGTGGTCACGCTGGACGGCCGCGAGACCGCCCCGCAGGCCATGACCGCCACCACCCTGGAAGGCATCCCGTTCGACGAGGGCGTCACCAGCGGCCTGTCGGCCGGCATCCCCGGCACGCTCGCGCAGTGGGACCTGGCCCTGCGCAGGTACGGCACGCTCTCGCTGAAGCAGGCGCTCCAGCCGGCCATCGAGGTGGCGTCCAAGGGCTTCGTCGTCGACCAGACCTTCTATGACCAGACCGCCGCGAACGCCGCCCGCTTCAAGGACATCACCTCCACCGCCAAGCTCTACCTCCCGGGCGGCGCGCCGCCGCCCGTCGGCTCCGTCTTCAAGAACCCCGAACTCGCCGCCACCTACCGCGAGCTGGGCAGACGCGGAATCGACTGGCTGTACGACGGGCAGCTCGGCCGGGAGGTCGTCGCCACGGTCAAGCAGCCGCCCGTCACCCCCGGCGCCACCCGCAACGTGCGGCCGGGCCTGATGGAGCTGTCCGACCTGCGCGCCTACCGCGTGCTCCAGCGCGAGCCCACGCGCGTGGACTACAACGGCATGCAGGTGTACGGCATGGCACCCCCGTCCTCCGGCGGTTCGACCGTGGGGGAGGCGCTCAACATCCTGGAGTCCCTGCCGGGCGTGGGCCTGCACGAGTATCTGGAGGCGTCCCGCCTGGCCTTCGCCGACCGCAACAAGTACGTCGGCGACATCCCGAACGTGCCGCTCAAGGAACTGCTGTCCGACGGCTTCGCCAAGGAGCGCGCCTGCCTGATCGGTGACAAGGCGATGGCCCACCCGGCCGCGCCCGGCGTTCCCGACGGCGGCTATGAGGCGTGCGCCACCCCGGCGGGCACGGCCACGGCGACCACCGACGAAGGCCCCGAGACGACCCACATGACCATCACCGACCGGTGGGGCAACGTGGTCGCCTACAACCTGACGATCGAGTCGACCGGCGGCAACGGCATCGTGGTCCCGGGGCGCGGAGTGCTGCTGAACAACGAGCTCACGGACTTCACCTTCGGCCCCGCCCCCGGTGACCCGAACCTGCCGGCCCCCGGCAAGCGCCCGCGCTCGTCGATGGCGCCCACGCTGGTGTTCGACCACGGCAGGCCGGTGCTGGCGGCCGGGTCGCCGGGCGGCTCGACGATCATCACGACCGTGCTGCAGATCCTGGTCAACCGCTACGAGTTCGGGATGAGCCTGCCCGAGGCGGTCGCCGCGCCGCGGGCCACGCAGCGCAACACCGAGCAGACGCTGGCCGAGCAGGCCTTCCTCGACAAGTACCGGACCGAACTCGAGGCGCGCGGGCACAAGCTCGCGCCGACCACGGAGATCGGCGCGGCCACCGCGCTGGAGTTCCTGGGCCGGGGCAAGGTGCAGGCGGTCGCCGAGCCGGTCAGGAGGGGTGGCGGCAGCGCTCTGGTGGTGCGGCCCGGCTAGTAGATCAGTTCGTACGCGCCGGGCTTCATCTTGCGGGTACGCGCCCAGTACTCGAAGGTGAAGCCCGGCCAGATCGTCCGGTTCACGCCGTGCTCGTCCAGATACCAGGACGTGCAGCCGCCCGCGTTCCACACCAGCGGGTCGAGCCGTTCCCGCAGCCGCCGGTTGAACTCCCGCTGCCGTCCCGGCTTGACGTCGATGGCCCTGGCCTGGGTCTTGGAGAGCAGCCGGAGGCAGTCGATGACGTACCGCACCTGTGACTCGATCATGAAGACGACCGAGTTGTGGCCGAGGCCGGTGTTCGGGCCGAGGAGGAAGAACAGGTTCGGGAACCCGGCGGTGGAGATGCCGAAGTAGGTCTCGATGCCGTCCTGCCAGGCGTCCTGGATCTTGAGCCCCTTGCGGCCGACGATCCGCTGCCGCTGGAGCGCCTCGGTGACCTTGAACCCGGTGCCGTAGATGATCACGTCGACCTCGTGCTCCACCCCGGCGGCGTCGACGATCGAGTGCTCCCTGATCTCGGTGATGTCGTCGGTGACCAGCGCGACGTTCGGCCGGGTCAGCGCCGGATAGTAGTCGCTGGACAGCAGGGTGCGCTTGCAGCCGATCGTGTAGCCGGGGGTCAGCCTCTCGCGCAGCTCCGGGTCGGGGATCTGGCTCTCCAGGTGCTTGAGCGCCACCTTCTCGTGCGCCTTCATCAGCTTCGGGTCGACGGTGAAGCCCAGCGCCCTGGTCTCCAGCAGCCAGTAGAGGGCGGTGCGTACCGTCCTGGCGGCGCCCGGCAGCTTCATGAGCCGCCGTGTCCGGGGTGAGAAGGCGACGTCCGGCTTGGGGTGGATCCAGGGCGGGGTGCGCTGGAACACGGTGAGCCGCGCCACGCGGTCCGCGATCCGCGGCACGAACTGGATGGCCGAGGCTCCGGTGCCGATGACCGCGACGCGCTTGCCGGTCAGGTCGACCGAGTGGTCCCACTCGGCGGAGTGGAAGGCTGGCCCGGCAAAAGCCTCACGTCCCGAAATTTCGGGGAACGACGGGATGTGCAGGGCGCCGATGCCCGACACGACGGCATTCGTGCGCAGGGTCTCGCCGTCGTCCGTGGTCACCGTCCACCGGCGGTCGATGTCGTCGTACTCGAGCGAGACGACCTGCGTGCCGTACCGGATGTGCGGGGTGATGCCGTACTTCTCACCGCACGCCCGCATGTAGTCCCAGATCTCCTCCTGCGGGGAGAACAGCCGCGACCAGCCGGGATTGAGGTCGAACGAGTAGGAGTACAGGGGCGACGGCACGTCACACGCGCAGCCGGGATAGGTGTTGTCGCGCCAGGTGCCGCCCAGGTCGGCGGCCTTCTCCAGGATCACGAAGTCGTGGTGTCCGGCGGCCTTGAGCTTGATCGCCATGCCGATCCCGGCGAACCCGGCGCCGATGATCACTATCCCTGGCTCGTCCACTGCTCCTCCGCATTATTAGACGCAATGTCCAATGTAGTGAGAGATTTGGAGGTACGTCCAGAGTGACTCGTATTACACCGACTGGTCGGTATGTTATCCGGCCCCAAGGCGCACGAAAAGCGCCGAGAGCGAGTTGCCGTCGGCGCTCTGGAGTGCGCGGGTCAGCGCAGGATCAGGAAGGCGGCCACGCCGATGATCACGACGACGGCGATCACCGCGATGATCGGGAGAAGGGGCGACTTCTTGCTGGGCGCCGCCTCCTGCTCGGACCGCTGCGCGAACGCGCGGAACTGCTGAGTATTGCCGGCAGGGTCGATATGCTGGTCAGACATGCCCAGCAGCTTAGCGTGATCGTCTGGTGTGTTTGCGGCTTTTGGTGTGATCTGTGGACGTGGGCTGATTAGGGGACCGGCCTGGTGGGCGGATAGCTTTGAAGCATGCTCCGGACCCTGTTCTCACCACGCGTGGTGGGGTTGCACCTGCTGACGATCGGGGTCCTCATCGCCTTCATCCTGCTCGGGCGCTGGCAGCTCGGCGTGTTCCAGGATTCGGGCAAGCCGCACGCGGTCACCGATCCCGCTCCGGTCGGCGTCGCCACGCTGTCACAGGTGGGCGCGCAGTTGACGGGGACCGTCGTGGGCCGCAAGGTCTCGGCGGCGGGCGTCTACGACGCGTCGCGCCAGTTGCTCGTCGCCGACCGCCTGCCGGACGTCGACGCGCCGGGTGGCAACGTCTCGCGCGGCGAGGGCTACTGGGTGCTCACGCCGCTCCGTCTCGACGACGGCACGCTGATGCCCGTCGTACGCGGCTGGGCGGCCAAAGCCGGTGACCCGGCGGTGGCCGTGCCCGGCGGCAAGGTCGCGGTGACCGGACGGCTGCGCCCGCAGCAGAGCACCGACAGCGTGCAGCGCCGCACCGAGCAGTTGCCCGCGGGGCAGGTGCAGACGGTGTCCACGGGTGAGCTGATCAACCTGTGGAGCGGGCAGAAGGTCCGCAACGGGTATGTCGTCGCCCAGCCGCCCTCGGGCTCGCTGGTCCAGGTGAAGGTCCAGCCACCGGTCGTCGGTGGCGAGCTGACCTGGCGTAACCTCGCTTATGCCGCCAACTGGTGGATCTTCGCTGGGTTCGCCGTGTTCATGTGGTTCCACTTCGTACGCGATGCCGTACGAGCGGATCGTGATCGGGACCGTGGCAAGTCCCCCGAAATGATTCTGGAAGGTTAACGGTGGAATCGGCTCTGAAGCCCTTCCGGGTGCTCGCCTACATCGTCGGCGTGATGCTGCTCGTGCTCTGCGTGGCCATGGTGCTCCGCTATGGCTTCGGCATCGTGGGCATATCGAAGATCGTGGCGCCCATCCACGGGTTCCTCTACATGATCTACCTGGTCACGGTCATGAACCTGGGCATGAAGGCGCGCTGGAACTGGCCGTACATGCTGGGCATCATGGTCGGCGGCACGGTGCCGTTCCTGTCGTTCTACATCGAACGCCGGGTGACGAGCCGGGTGCACACGGCCCTGGCCGCGGCGGCGGCCTGAGGCCCCGCCGCGTACCCGGCCCAACCAGGTTCGGTTCTGCTCAGTTGCCGATACCGCGTCTGCGGGCTCGCTTGAGCCGCTCGCGCTGCGACGGGTCGAGCATCAGGTAACCGACTACCGGGGCGGCGACCACGCCGAGGACGACCAGCATGGTGATAAAGCCGGGCCCGAAGAAGATCAGCGAGAGCAGGACCGCGGCGCCTGCGCCTATGGCGTACTTCTGGACTGGTGACATCCTCAACTTCCTCCGAACGCGGAGCGCGTGCCCCGCCTCTCCCATTGTGCGTCGTGTGTCCAACGCATGGGCCATCCTGGTGGTTCCAATCGCGATGTATCTCAAAACAGGTCGGCGACGGCTTGCAGGTCCTTGCGGAGCGCGTCCGGCCCCGGCCGGTGCGCGGGGAACCCCGACAGCAGCCGGAACAGCACCGGCGCAAGCGCGCCCGCCCTGGACAGCGGGGCGCCGGGCACAGGCGGATGCCCCTCGACGGCCGCGAACAGCGTGGCGCCCAGCGACCACAGATCAGCCGCCGGTCCGGGCACCCGCTCGGGTGCCGTGTAGGCCGCGATCGTCGCCGGCATCACGGGGGTGAGCGACATCGGCGCGGGCAGAGGTGTCGTGGCCAGTGTGGCCCGGCCGTCCGCGTCGATCAGGACGTTGCCCGGCTGTACGCCGCCGTGATGGGCTCCCCGGGAGTGCAGTTCGGCGAGCTGGTCGAGGACGGCCAGCCCGATCTCGGCCACCCGGGCCGGAGGCAGCGGCGTGCCCGTGGCCAGGACGTGGCCGAGCGTCTGCGTCACGGCCAGCCGGTCGAGCGTCTCGGCCACCATCTCGACCGGCGGCGGTCCGGCGGGATCCAGCATGGCCCGGACCAGCCACCGGAACGCGTCGGTGCTCTCCGCGGGCGCCCGCCCCGGCGGCCGGCCCTCGACGGCGAAGTGCAGTGTCGCGGCCATCGACCACATGTCGGCGGACGGCCGCATGCCGAGCCCCGGCAGCCCGAACCCGGTGAGCACGGCCCGGCCCGTCGAGGTGAGCAGCACGTTGCCCGGATTGACCCGTCCGTGGATGATCCCTGTGTCGTGCGCGGTCCGCAACGCCGACAGCAGGCACACGCCCACTCTGGCGGCCTGCTGCACAGGCAAGGGGTGCCGCGTGTCCACGGTCTTCTCCAGCGAGGTGCCGGAGACGAACTCCATGATCAGCCACGGCTCGCCGTCCTCCTCCACCACGTCGAGAACCGGCACGACGGAGGCATGCCGAAGCCCCGCGGCCCGCTGCGCGTCCTGCAGCGCGGCCCCGCGTAACTCGGCGGGCACGCGTAGCTCTCTGACCGCGACGTCACGATGTTCTACCTCGTCGAACGCCAGACGTACCGAACCCGAGCCCAAGGGGTTCAGCAGCCGGTAGCGACCGGCGAGCTTCCTGGTCTCTCCCATCCCGAGGTGCACGATAGCGCTACGGATCAGACCAAAGCCATGGCTATGCCTCGGTTCCCGCAAGCCACTTCTCGTGAGCGTCAGAAACCTTCCCGAACAGGGCGTCTTTCTCCTCTTCGCGCACGTCATCCAACTGCAATCCGAACACGTCGGACAACGCGGAGTAGTAGTCGCGAGCCGTGTGCAGGGTGACGGAATGAGCGCCGTTGCCCAGGCGCGACAGCGCGAGCCCGCGGACGAGGTCGACACCGGAGGCATCCCGCCGGGCGACCGTCGCGACCCGCACGAAACCCGACTCCGGCGACGTCGACAGGTGCTGATGCATCGCGGTAAAGGCCGACATGTCGGTCGGGGCGGGGTCGAAGTCCATGCCCAGGAACGAGCCGCTCGGGTCATGGTCGAGCCGCCAGCCTCCCGGCGCGACCTCCGAATGCCGCAGCCCGTACGAGAAAGGGCCCTGCCGGTAGACGCCCGCGACCAGCGGGAGCGGCTCGTGCAGCGCGTCGCCCAGCCCCAGGTCGGCCAGCCACTCGCCGCCCGGATTGTCCGCCGACGGCAGCCCGCGCACGGTGAGCACCAGGTGGTTGGCGGTGATGCCGGGCGCGCCGCCGTTGCGGCCCTGCACACCGCCCACGTGCCTGGTCACGGCGTAGCCGAGCTCCTTGAGCAGCAGGGAGAACGCGCCGTTCAGGTGGTAGCAGTAGCCGCCGCGGCCACGGATGATCCGCTCGGCCGACTCGGCGGGATCGACCGTGGTGGGGCGGCCGAGCCAGATCTCCAGCGCCTCGTAAGGGACCCGCTCGATGTGCGCGACGTGCAGCCGGCGCAGGTTCTCGGCCGTGGGCGGGGCGTCCAGCAGGTCGGGAAGCCCGAGGCGGCGTAGGTATCCGGCGGTGTTCACCGGCCAAGTCTGCACCGGATGTGCACACATTGGGGAGTGCTGTCTGCACAGCACCCTTCTAGGCTTTCGTCCGTGGCAGAGCAGCGACGCATTCTCCTGGTCGAGGACGACGGGACCATCGCCTTGGCGGTACGCAACAGGCTGGCGGCAGAGGGTTTCGAGGTCCGGGTGGCCGGTGACGGGGAGACAGCCCTGGTCGAGTACGGCAGGGCGGAACCCGATCTGGTGATCCTGGACCGGCTGCTGCCGGGACTCGACGGGCTGGAGGTGTGCCGCCGGATGCAGTTGGCCCGGCCGGTGCCGGTACTCATGCTGACCGCGCTCGGCGAGGAGACCGACGTCCTGGTCGGGCTCGGCGTGGGCGCGGACGACTACCTGGCCAAGCCGTTCAGCATGCGCGAGCTGGTGGCCAGGATCCACGCGCTGCTGCGCAGGGTCGAGCGGGCCGTCCAGCTCGCTTCGGAGGACACGGTGATCAGGGTGGGCGAGGTGGAGATCGACACCGCGGCCCGCCGGGTGTTCGTGCGCGGGGCCGAGGCGCAGCTCACCAGGACCGAGTTCGACCTGTTGCGCCGCCTGGCCGAGCGGCCCGGCCAGGTCTTCGAGCGCGACCGGCTGCTGTCCGACGTGTGGGGCTTCTCCGAGGCCGCCGCGACCAGAACCGTCGACAGCCACGTACGGGCGTTACGCCGCAAGCTCGGCTCCGGCGTCGTGCGCACGGTGCACGGCGTGGGCTATGCCCTGGTGCGCCGATGAGGCAGCCGCTCGACTTCCTCGGCCGGATCAAGGTCAAGCTCGGCCTGGTGATCGTACTGGCCGTCGGCACCGCCTTCGTGGTCAACGAGGTCGGCATCAACTCCGGCCTCTCCCGGGGCATCAGGATCGCGGTCGCGCTGGTCCTCGCCCTGATCATGGTGCAGGTGCTCGCCATGGGCATGACCAAGCCGCTGCGCCAGATGGCCAGGGCCGCCCAGACCATCGCCAAGGGCCGCTACACGCTGCGGGTCCGCGCCACCTCACGCGACGAGGTCGGGGAGCTGGCCAGGGCGTTCAACGCGATGGCGGCCGACCTCGGCGAGGTCGACCGGCAACGGCGCGAGCTCGTCGCGAACGTCAGCCACGAGCTCCGCACCCCGATCACCGGCCTGCGCGCCGTCCTGGAGAACGTCGTGGACGGCGTCTCCCCGGCCGACCCGGTCACGATGAAGACCGCGCTCGCCCAGACC
The DNA here is from genome assembly GCF_040638335.1 of Nonomuraea sp. NPDC026600. NCBI lineage: Bacteria > Bacillati > Actinomycetota > Actinomycetes > Streptosporangiales > Streptosporangiaceae > Nonomuraea > Nonomuraea sp. NPDC026600. Next base: position 81,614 of record NZ_JBEZYD010000046.1, on the reverse strand, counting down.
GAACGGCTCGGCCGGCTCGTCGCGCAGCTTCTCGACCTGTCACGGCTCGATTCGGGCGTCCGCCTCATCGAACCCGACGCGGTCGAACTCGCCCCGCTGCTGGAGCAGGCCGTGCGCGAGGCCGCACTGGCGCGCGAGGACGTCCGGCTCGCCCCTTCGGTCCCCGCCGACCTCGTCGTCCGCGCCGACCCCGACCTGCTGGCCCAGGTCCTGGCGAACCTGCTCGACAACGCGGTACGCCACAGCCCGCTCGGTGGCTCGGTCTCCGTGACGGCCGCTCCCGACGGTGACGGGGTCCGCATCGCCATCGCCGACCAGGGGCCGGGGATTCCCGCCTCGGCTCACGGGCGGGTGTTCGAGCGCTTCTCCCGGCTGGACACCGGGCGGACGACGGACGCGGGGGGTGCCGGGCTGGGGCTGGCGATCGTGAAAGAGATCGTCGAACTGCACGGCGGTTCGATCAGTATCGGCGACTGCGCGGGGTGTTGCATGATCGTCGATCTACCAGGGAGGACGACTATGGCGGATACGCCGTTAGAACCTGAGCAGCCCGCGGGGGCGGGCGAACGGGTGCCGGCCGGTCCCGGTCCTGTCGCGGCGGGTGTCGGGGGTGATGACGTGCTCGACGGCCGGCCCGATCTTGTGGCGTCGGGCGGCGGGGTGGAGGCCTCGCGCGTTGAAGAGGAAGGGGAGGCCCCGCTGTCTGCCCGGCCGGTGTCCCCGGCCTCGCCGGCTCAGCCGGACTCCTTGGCGCAGCCGCCGTCCTTGGTGCAGCCACCGTCTTTGGCGCAGTCGCCGTCTTCAGCTCATCCGGTCGCTGCGGCGCAGCCGGTTGCTGTGGGGGAGCCGGTGTCCTCAGGGCAGCAGGTCGGGCTGGGTCAGCCGACGTCCTCGGGGCAGCCGGTCGCTGTGGCCCCGTTGGCCGCTTCGGCGGCGCCGATGCAGGCGGTCACGGAGCCCGCGCCGATGGCCGATGGGCGGCGGCTCGCGCGGATGGTCGTAGGGGGAGTCGTCGGCCTGCTCCTCGGGTTCCTGATCGGGCTGTTCGCCGCCGTGTTCGTCAGCGTGGCCGTGAGCAGTGATACGGCCGCGCTCATCACGCTCGTGCTGGTCACCGCGCTCATCGGGGCCATCGGGGTGTCTCTGGGGGCGGGCACCGGGCGACGACCTGCCGGTGCCCTGCCGTACCAGCCCGCTCAGGGCCGCCCGCCGGGCCAGCCGTACGTAGGGCAGCCCTCCCAGGGACCGGCATTCCAGGGGCAGCCCGGCCCGCAGGTTCTTCACGGGCCGCCGCCACCGCCGTACGTCCCGCCGCCGCTGTTCCCACGCCCCGACCTGCCTGAGACACCGCGCTGGCTGCTGCCGGCGGCGGCGGGGGCCGGTGTGTTCTCGGCCGTGGCGTTGCCGGACGCGCAGATGGGGCTGGGCGTCGTGCTGGTCGCGATGGTGCTGGGCGCCGCGGCGCTGCCCGCGGTGCTGCGGCGGATCACGCCGTGGACGGTGGTGTTCGGCCTGACCGCCTACTGGCTGATCGCGATGGCCGCCGTGCGGGACGCCGACTGGCTGGTGGCGATCCTGTTCCTCGCCGGGTGCGGGCTGCTGGCGCTGGCCGTCTCCGGCGCCGGGTTCGGCTGGCTGGGCGTGATCAGGGGCGGCACGTCGGTGCTGCTCGCGCTGGGGCCGGTGCCGTGGTTCCTGGCCAAGCCGCTGAAGAGGCTGACCGCCAAGCGGCGCATCCTGCCCATGCTCGCCGCGCTGGGCATCACGGCGGTGTTGCTGCTGGTGTTCGGCCTGCTGTTCGCCTCGGCCGACGCGGTGTTCGCCACTTATCTGGAACGCCTGACCACGACCCCGGACTGGGTCGAGTCGGTGCCGCTGCGGATCTTCATGTTCGTGGTCGGAGCCGTACTGCTCGCCGCCCTGGTCCTGGTCGCGCTGCGGCCCGTGGTGGACCCGGTCGGGCCCGAGGTCAAGTTCGCTGTGACCAGGAGTATCTGGCTGGTGCCGCTGACCGCGGTGAACCTGCTGTTCGCGGCGTTCGTGGCGGTCCAGATCACCGCGCTGTTCGGCGGCAACGCCTTGGTGCTGAAGACCGTCGGCCTCACCTACGCCGAGTACGCCAGGCAGGGCTTCTTCCAGCTCGTCATCGTCAGCCTGTTCGTGCTGGGCATCGTCGCCGTCGCGGGCGGGCTGCTCCGGACCGAGCGGCGCGAACGCTGGCTGCTGGCCGGGCAGCTCGGCGTCCTCTGCGCCCTCACGACGGTCGTGCTGGCCTCCGCGCTGCACCGCATGGACCTCTACACCGACGCGTACGGCCTGTCGCGGCTGCGCCTGTCCGTGCAGGCCACGGTCTGGTGGCTGGGCGCCCTGTTCGCGCTGGTCATGCTGGCGGGCGCGGTACGTCTGCTCGGCCGCGGCACCGGCTGGCTGCCACGCACGATCGTGCTGGTCACCGGGCTCGGGCTGGGCGCGTTCGCGATCGTCAACCCGGATCTCCAGGTGGCCCAGACGCAGGTCGAGGTACGCGGCGTGGCCAAGCTGGACGCCGACTACCTGGGCGACCTCGGCGCGGAGGCCGTACCGGCCCTGGACCGGCTCCCCGAACCGCAACGCAGCTGCGTACTGGCCGACGTGGTCGCCGCCAACGGCCTGAACCGGCCCGACGCCTGGAACGGCTGGAACCTGGCCAGATCCCAGGCCCGCGAACTTCTCGCCAAACGACCGGTCACCGCCACGCCCACCGGCTGCGACCGCCCGACAAACCGAAGCGACTGAGGGGTCCGCCGCCTGGCTGGTCACTTGGTTGGCCGGACGCGCCCGGTCGGTCGCCTTGATGGTGGTCGGCTGTCGTGTCACCGCGGTGCCACTCGGATCAGGTTTAATCCTTGAGTGGCTTTCGATGTGATCATCAGCGGCGGACGTGTGCTCGACGGGACGGGGGCGCCGCCATACCGGGCCGACGTGGCGGTTACCGGCGACCGGGTCGCGGCGGTGGGCCGCCTCGACGGCGCGGAAACCGCCTCCGTCATCGACGCGAACGGCCGGTTCGTCGCACCGGGGTTCATCGACTGCCACGCCCACGGCGACGCGGCCATCTTCGACCCCGCCGTACAGTTGGCGGCCCTTCGCCAGGGGGTGACCACGTTCGTACTGGGCCAGGACGGCCTGTCCTTCGCCCCCGGCTCCGCAGCCACCGTCGCCTACGCCGCCCGCTACTTCGCGGCCGTGAACGGCCCGCTTTCCGGCCGCAGCCGTTCGGGCGGCGCACCTTCGGGCGGCGCGCTCTCCGATGGCGCGCTGACGGTCGCCGAGCTGCTCCAGGGCTATGACCGTGCGGTCGCGCTCAACGCCGCCTACCTCCTCCCGCACGGCACGATCCGCTACGACGTCATGGGCCCCTCCTCAGGTACACCCGCCCGTGACGAGCTGGCCCGCATGCTCACCCACGTCGAACGCGGCCTGTCGGACGGCGCGGTCGGCCTGTCGAGCGGCCTGGAGTACCTGCCAGGCCGCTACGCCTCCGCCGAGGAACTGGCCGCCCTGTGCGCGCCGCTCGCGGGCCTCCCGTACGTCACCCACATGAGGGCGTATGGCGCACGAGCCGGAGTCGGCATGTCAGAGGTCGTCGAGATAGCCCAGCGCTCCGGTACGGCCGTGCACGTCTCCCACCTGCACGGCCCCGCGGACGTCCTGCTCCCGCTGGTGGAGGAGGCGCTCGCCGGGGGCGTCGACCTGACCTACGACTCCTACCCCTACCTGCGCGGCAACACCATCCTGGCGATGGTCGTACTGCCGCCCGAGGTCCCGGCCGCCGAGCCGGAGCGCGCTCTGGAGATGCTGTCGTCCGGAGAGCTCGACGCCTGGTGGCCGGAGCTGGCGCAGACCTGGCCGCGCCTGACCATCTCCCACGCCCCGGGCCTGGAGTGGGCGGAGGGCCTGGGCATGGTCGAGGCGGCCGAGCGGGCGGGCTTGGCGCCGCATGAGTTCTGCCGCCGCCTGCTCATCGAGACCCGCCTGGAGGCCGGCTGCGTGACGGCCCGTCCCGACGAGGGCCCGGAGGGGGAGGAGTCGGTACGCCGCATTCTGCGCCACCCTGCGCAGACGGGCGGCTCGGACGGCATCTACGTGGGCGGCCATCCGCATCCGCGCGGCTTCGGCGCGTTCGCCCGCTTCCTGGGACGGCACGTACGCGAACTGGGGGACTGGACGTGGGAGCAGGCCACGGTCCACCTGTCATCACATCCGGCACGCCGCTTCGGCTTGACGGACCGCGGCCTGCTCCGGCGCGGTTTCGCGGCCGACATAGTGGTGATCGACCCGGCGACGGTCGCGGACCTGGCCACGTACGAGACTCCCCGCACACCGGCGACGGGAGTGAGCGACGTGCTCGTGTCGGGGGTGCCGGTGCTGGCGAACGGCGCCCTGACCGGCAAGACTCCGGGACGAGCCCTACGCCCGAACTAGCCGTCGAAGAACACGACCTCACCACCGAGTCCGTAGTCCGAAGCCGCGGCCGTGCAAGATAGCCCATGAGATAGGGTCAGACGCGGACAAATGGGGGTGTTGTGCAGGGTTTCCAAGAACACGACAGGTCCGTCTTCGACGGCGCGTCCCTCCCGCTGATGGTCGTACATCGGGAGGCGTTGGAGCACAACATCGCGACCATGGCCGCCTTCGCGCGGGATCACGGCATGGAGCTGGCGCCGCACGCGAAGACCCACATGTCCGGAGAGATCGCCACCATGCAGCTCGAAGCGGGCGCATGGGCACTCACCGTGGCGACGCCGAGGCAGGCGATGGCCGCGCGCGAGTTCGGGGCGGCCAGGGTCATGGTGGCCAACCAGGTCGTGGACCCGGTCGGGCTGGAGTGGGCGGCGGCGGAGCTGGCCGCGGACCCGGGCTTCGACTTCCTGTCCTTCGTGGACTCGGTGGCCGGGGTGGACATCCTGGCCCGGCACGCCTCGTCACGGCCGTTCAGCGTGCTGGTCGAGCTCGGGCATGAGGGCGGGCGGGCCGGGTGCCGGACTCTGGACCAGTTGCTCGAGGTGGCCGCCCATGTGCAGCGGACCGACGGGGTGGAGCTGGCCGGGATCGCCGGGTACGAAGGGGCGCTGAAGACCGCTCCGGAAGTCCGGAAATATCTGTATCTGTTGCAGGAGGCGGTCGAGCACGTCCGCGTCAAGAACCCCATCCTGACCGTCGGCGGCAGCCAGTGGTTCGATGTGATCGGGCGCGAGCTCGTCACCACCCAGGCCAGGGTCGTGCTGCGCGCCGGGGCGTACGTCACCCACGACGACGGCTACTACCGCGAGCGCACGCCCTTCAACCGCGTCCCCGGCGAGCTGTGGCCCGCGCTGGAGGTGTGGGCGCACGTCCTGTCCACGCCCGAGCCGGGGCTGGCGATCGTCGGCATGGGCAAGCGCGACGCGCCCTACGACGAGGGCCTGCCCGTCCCCAGGCGCGGCGGCGTCACGATCGTGAAGATGCAGGACCAGCACACTGTCGTACGCGCCGACGGGCTCAAGCCGGGTGACCTGCTCGCCTTCGGCATCTCGCACCCGTGCACGGCCTTCGACAAGTGGCGGACGCTTCCGGTGGTCGACCGGGACTACCGTCGCGTCGGCACGATCAACACCCGTTTCGGCTGATGAACAAGGAGCTGTTGTGAAGCAGGAATTGAGGACCACCGAGGGCGCACCCCCCGTCGGGGCCTACTCTCAGGGCCTGGTCGTGGGCGACTTCGTCTACACCTCGGGCGCGGGACCGCTCGACCCGGCGACCGGTGAGGTCGTCGGCGGCGACGACGTGGCAGCCCAGACTCACCAGACCATGCGGAACCTCGGCGCCATTCTCGCCGCCCACGGCCTCGGGTTCGACGACGTGATCAAGGCCACGGTCCATCTGCAGCACCTCAAGCGCGACTTCGCCGCCTACAACGAGGTGTACAAGTCATACTTCAGCCAGCCGTACCCGGTCCGTACGACCGTCGGCTCGGACCTGCTGGACATCCTGGTGGAGATCGACTTCGTCGCGTTCAAGAGCGCGTAAGGTCGGTCCGTGGACAGTTCGGTGTACGTTTTCGTCGAAGATCTGCGCGGCGAGGGCGTCGAGCGGGTGCTCGACAGGATCAGTGGCTACGGCGTGGCGGGCGTCACCATCGGCGCCGTGCACCACGCCTCACGCGACGTCACCCCGCACGGACTGTCCAGGCTCACCCTCCGCCACGACGGCGCGCACTTCGTCCCGCCGCCGGACCTGTTCTCCGGCCTGCGGCTCAGGCCGACGGCCGGATATCAGAACGCGCTCGACGGCCTGCGCGAAGCCTGTTCGGAGCGGGGGCTGAAGCTCCACGGCTGGACTGTTTTCCTGCGCAATGCCACGATCGGCACCCAGCATCCGGATGTGACCGTACGCGACTGCTTCGGCGATCGCGGCTCGCTCACCGACCTGTGCCCGGCGCATCCCGATGTGCGGCAGTACGCCGTCGCGCTGTCCAGGGCGGTCGCCCGGCTCGGCGTCGACAGCGTCGTGGCCGAGTCGCTGCACTTCAGGCCGCTCAAGCCGCAGCGTTCTTTCGTACCGCTCGGGCCGATGGACACCTATCTGTTCGGCTTGTGCTTCTGCGACTACTGCATGCGCCGGGCCACCGACCTGGGCGTCAACGCCGAGGTGGCGCGCGAGGAGTGCGCCAGGATCGTGGGCGGGGTGTTCGACGGCGACCCGCCCGCTCAGGGTGAGGTGACCCGGGCCGCGCTGACGGCGTACGCGGGGCCCGAGGTGGTCGCCTACGCCCGCGCCCGGTCGGAGACCGTCACCACGCTGGTCTCCGAGGTGGCCTCCGCTGTGGCGGAAGAGGGCTCCAAGCTGGTGTTCATCGACTCCACCGGCGGGGTCAAGGGCTACACCGACGGGCTGCCGTCGCCCGGACTGGCCGCGCACGACGCGTGGCAGCTCGGGGTGGATCTGGTGGCGCTCGGGGATCTCGTGCCCGCGTTCGGGGTGCTCGCGTACGCGCGCGACGCCGCTCGGGTGGCCGATGACGTGGGCGCCTACCTGCGGTCGGTGGGTAAGGATCGTGAGGTACGTGCGGTGCTGCGGCCTGGTTACCCCGACAGCGACTCGGCCGATCGGCTGGTCGCGAAGGCTCGGGGGGCGAAGGCCGCAGGGGCGTTGGCGGTGGACTTCTACGCCTATGGGCTGATGTCGTATCCGGTGCTGGACCGCATCCCCGCCGCTCTGGCCGAGGCCCTCTGATCACGAGGTCGGCCATGCTGTGATGGACGACCTGTTCAGCGACGCGCCGATGCCACCATTCGGCGGTGTACGGCAAGTCGGAGCCGGCACTGTCGATGCGCTCGGCGCACTACCAGGTGACCGGCAGCGCAACCGGACCACGGGTGATGGACCCGCTCTTCCACTCGACCTCGGACGCGTCCACCGCCGGCCGCAGACCGGGCAGCCGGCGCAGCAGGCCCTCGAACGCGGCGCGCAGTTCGAGGCGTGCCAGGGAGGCGCCGAGGCAGAAGTGGAGGCCGCCGCCGAAAGTCAGGTGCGGCGATGGTGCGCGGGTGATGTCGAAGCGGTCCGGGTCCTCGATGAGGGCGTCGTCGCGGTTGGCAGAGTAGTGCAACGCGAGCACCGTCGAGCCGGCAGGTACCGTCACCCCGCTGAGCCGCACGTCCCGGGTGGCGACCCGTTCCAGGACGGCCTTGACGATGCGGACGTAGCGCAGCACCTCCTCGATCGCGTCGGGGATCAGCTCCGGGTCCTCGCGCAGCATGGCCAGTTGCCCGGGATGCCGGTGCAGGGTGAGGAGCGAATTGGCCAGCAGGCCGGCGGTCGTCTCGTACCCGCCGATGAGCAGGAGGTAGATGTTGTTCAGCAGCTCCGGCTCCGACAGCCGGTCCTGCTCGTCGCGCGCCTGGATCAGCCGGGTCATCAGGTCGTCGGCGGGCTCGGCGCGCTTGGCGGCGATCAGCCGTTCCAGGTAGCCGAAGAGCTGCTCGCCGGCAGCCTGGATCTCCTGCGGTTTATGCGCGGTGATGGAGAGCCCGATGTCCATCCAGTCGCGCAGCATCGTCATGTCGGAGGCGGGGGCGCCGACCATCTCGGAGATCACCAGCGCGGGCAGCGGGGCGGCGAAGGCCGCCACGAAGTCGACTGGCGGCGATTGCGCCACCATCGCGTCGATCAGCTCGTCGACGATCCGGTCCACTCGTGGCCGGAGCAGCTCGATGCTGCGCGGGGTGAAGGCGCGGGCGACCAGGCGCCGGACCCTGGTGTGCTCGGGGGCGTCCAGGCTGAGCATGAGGTAGGGGTTGCGGCGCACCGGCCGCAGCGTCGCCACCCCGGGGTCACTCGTCGCCGCCCGGCTGAACACCGGATCCGTCAGGACCCGCTTCACGTCCTCATAGCGGCTCACCAGGTAAGCCTCACCGCCGAGCGGCAGGCGTACCTTCGGCACCGGATCCTCCCGGCGCAGCTCGGCGTACTCCGGCTCGGCGTCCAACTCAGACGGCGTGTCGAAAGGGAAGAACGGCAGCTCGGACCCGGTCACGTCGGCACCTCCGTGCTAGCACCAACCCCCGCGTTGCGAAGGACGGTACACGCGGGCGACCCCGCACACAATCGCCGAGACGGCTTCTCAGCCATGCTTCGCGGTCGCCGGCACCACGGTCGGTATCCACTGTCCGATGCGGTCCCACAACACCGTCCGGTTCGTGGAGAAGTTGTGGCAGTGCGCCGAGCCTTCGACTAGGTACAGCGTCACGTCGCCGGACGCGTCGTAGTTGGCGGGCTCGGTGTAGGGCCCCGGCGAGAGGTCGATCACCGTGCCGAAGGCGAGGAAGACCGGTACGTCGATCGCGGCAGCGTCCTGCTGGACATAGCCGGGAATGCCGGTCTCGACACCCGAACGTACCGGCATCCGGGACACGGACGCGTCGTCGACGGCGATCACTTCGGCGGGAACGTCGGGCGCGTGGAAGACCTGGTGCGCGATGTCCCTGTTCACCATCCAGGACGTGACGTCCGGGCCGACACCGTAGATCGTCCGGAACAGCGCCTCGGCCTCCGTTGCCCGCGCCGCCAGGTCATCGGTCGCGTAGTCCCCGTTGAGGGTGTTGTAGTGCACGGCGTAGCCGAGCAGCACGACCGCGTCGTAAGGCCGGGACCGGGCCTGCACCATCACCGTGAGACAGCCACCCATCGAATGGCCCACACCGATCATCGGCAGGTCGAGCGGTGGTACCCCATCGGCCAATACACCCTCGCGCAGCCGCGCCCGCACCTGATCGGCCACCGCCGCGTCCCCAGCGGCCAGCAGGGCCAGACTGAGATCGCCCGACGCATGCGGATCGCTGCTCTCCCCGACCCCCAGGTGGTCGAGCGCGATCACTATGTAGCCCTGACCCGTCAGGTGTTCGGCGAAGCTGTATCCCGGATGGCCGGGCACTTCCAGGTGCCAATACCGCTTGTCGTAGGTACCTCCGGGCAGGCAGAGCAGAACGGCCTTTGCCATGACGGGCGGCTCCGGCAGGAACAGCCATGCGGTCTGCGACAACGCCTCGCCACCCCAACCCGCTCACAATCACCAACCCCGAACCCCGGGTTTTCGATGAGTGTTGAATTGATTACGCTCAGTCGCCATGCTGGCAGCATGAGCAGTGGAGGCCGGGGCCGCTGGATGGTGTCGCCGGTCGCGCTCGCGGTGCTGCCGGTCGGGATCGGGTTGGTGGGGAACCTGGCGACCGGCACCGTTGAGGTGAAGGCCTGGTGGTGGGTCCCGGCCACATGGGCGTTGACCGGTGTGCTGGTCATGGTCGCCATCGCGTCGCAGATCGTGCAGTCGCGTGCTGAGCCGCCGAGCCGGGAGGCGGCGATGCGTACCGCCACGGCGCGTTTGCGGCAGATGGTACGGGAGCAGTGGGAGCACGACGCGGTGCTGCGCGGTGTTCGGCAGCCGGTGCCGTTGCGGGTGCGTTGGTCGTCGACCGGTCGGCGGGTCGCGGAGACGCGTCAGATCGTGCTGGACGAGCCGGAAGCCACATGGCAGGACATGCCGTTGGAAGGCGACGTCACGCAAATCGTCGAGAAGTTCCGCGGGCTGCCCCATCGGCAGCTGGTGGTGCTCGGAGAGGCGGGTGCGGGCAAGAGCGTCCTGGCGACCCTGCTCGCCCTCGGACTGATCGAACGGTCGGAGGGGGATGACCCGGTGCCGGTGCTCCTGCCGGCCGCTTCCTGGAACCCACAGGACGAGCCGGTACGCCGGTTCGCGGCTCGGCGGATGGCCGAGGATTATCCGCCGCTGGCCGGTTCGCTGGGGGGCCGCTGCGTGGCGGACCTGCTGATCAGCGAAGGCCGGGTACTCCTGGTGCTGGATGGACTGGATGAACTCCCGACCGAGTCGCAGGAGCGAGCGCTGCGGAAGCTGGATGAGTTCGCCGCGACGGGACGGCCGCTTGTGGTGACCTGCCGGCCCCGCGAATTCCAGCGAGCCGTGGACGCCAGCGGTGTGATCATCTCCCGGGCCGCGGTCGTGGAGATCATGCCGGTGGACGTGGAACGGGCGATCGCGTTCCTGTCCCACCCCGAGCCGTTCCGGCATCGCTGGGAGCCGGTTTTCACCCACCTCCGCAGCGACAGCGAGAGCCCGGTGGCGCGGGTGCTGTCCACGCCGTTGATGGTGTCACTGGCCCGTACCGCCTTCAGCCCCCCGGCCACCGACCCCACCACCCTGGCTCGCCTCGACAGCCGGGACGCCATCACCGCGATGCTCATGGACACGTTCGTGACCAGTGTCCATGACCCCGACCGGCCGGTGCCGCCCGAAGGTCGGCCGCCGCGCCGCTACACCCCCGCCGCTGCCCGGCGCTGGCTCGGCTCTCTGGCCTTGCACCTGCAGTTGGTGGGCAGGACGGAACTGGTGTGGTGGCAATTGTCCCCCGACCTGTACACCTTCAACGCGGAGGCGATCAGAGCACGCGTCGTGACGGCCATCGCCGCCGTCGTGGGTGCCGGTGTCACAGCCGTCGCCGGGGCAGCGCCGGGGGGCGCCGCGATGTTCACCGTGGCAGCCGCCTTGGCCGCTGCGGCGGGCATACTGCGGCCGCTGTGGCCGCACGCCTACCCGCCGTACACCCCCACCTCCTACTCGCCGGTTCGCGAGCGCCGTCGCCGGGTTCTGGCGCTGAGAGCCGGATTCGGCATCGCGCCGGGGCTGCTGACCGGGATCATTCTCGGCGATCCGCTGATCGGAGCGGCTGGTGCCCTGGTCGTCGGGCTGCTCATCCTGGTCATGCCCTTCCTGCCTTTGCGGACCAGGCCGCGTGGTACCACCCCACGTGCCACGCTGAACGCCAACCACCGCGCCACCGCTATCGCTGCTGCGCAGCACGGCATCACCGCCGCACTGGTCTTCGCCGCCTCCACCGCAGCGCTCGCGCCTGAGGCGACCCTGTGGATCCCCGCCGTCACCGCGGCCGCTGTCTACGGGTGGGTCGCAGCCTGCGGTGCAGGGCTGGGGACCTGGATCGATTACAAAATCACCCATCTTCGTCTTGCCGCCAAGGGCCTGCTCCCCTGGAGACTATGGACATTCCTCGAAGACCAGCACCAACGCCAAACATTGCGCCAATCCGGAACCGCCTGGCAATTCCGCCACGCCCTGCTTCAACACCACCTCGCCGCCACCCCTTACACCCAGCACCTGTATGCCTGCGCCCGCCAAGGCGACTCGGTCGGTCTTGGACGTATCGCCGACCGGCTGGTCGAAGAAGACCGCGTGGAGGAGGCCATCGCCATGCTCGGAGCCTGGGCCGACCACGACGACTCCGGCACCGCGGCGTCGGCCAGCCTGAAACTGGCCACCTTGTTGGCCGAGCACGGCCGCGTCGAGGAACTGCGCACCCGCGCCGACGCAGGCGACGCGCATGCCTTCACCATCCTGGCCAACCTGCTGGAACGACAGGGCCGGATCGAGGAGGCCATCACCGTACTCAGCCCCCACGCGGACCGGGGCGCCGCCCCGCAACTGGCCAGGCTCCTCGCCCGCCAGGACAGGGCTCAGGAGGCCATCGACCTACTTCACGCTCACCCCGACCAGGACGACAACTGGACTGTCACGCTGGCCAAGCTGCTGGCTCAGCAGGGTCGGACCGAAGAACTGCGCGCCCGCGCCGACCAGGGCGACCGAGCCGCCAGTGTTCAGCTGGCCCGACTGCTCGCTGGACAAGGGCACGTGGACGAACTGCGAGCCCGCGCCGCGGCAGGCGATCCCGACGCCGCCTGCCGGCTCGCCGGGCAGAGCCGGGCGGAGGAAGCCATCATCCTGCTGCGCCCCCACGCCGAACGAGGCGACTGGGCCGCCAGTGTTCAGCTGGCCCGGCTGCTGGCCGAACAGGGCCACGTGGACGAACTGCGAGCCCGTGTCGCGGCAGGCGACCCGCACGCGGCCCACCGCCTCGCCCGACTGCTCGCGGAACAAGGGCGGTTGGCGGACGCGGTCACCCTGCTCCTGCCCCACGCTGTCCCTGCAGTGCAATCCGTCGAAGCGCACGCTGTCCTGCCGCTACTCAGCCATCTCCTGACGGTGCTAGGGCGGGAGCAGGAGGCCATCACCGTGCTGCGCGCCCACGCCCATTTGGGCAACGCCGAAGCCGGCAGACTGCTTGCCGACCACGATCCCGTCAAGTCGCAACACCATCAAGCACAGCGGACACCGCCTGATGCGCGAAGTCGTCCGTGAGCGGCAACCCCCGGAACACCGCCCTGATCCACACCGCCCCGGCCAGCAGATCGATCACGAGCATCGGGTCCACCGACCGCTTCAGCTCGCCCCGCCGTACCGCCCGCTCGAAGACCTGCCGCTCCCGCGCGAACCGGTCCGCGAAGAACCTCCGCGCGTCCAGCTCGGGATGGCGTACGGCGGCGCCGAGCGCGGCCACCGCGATGTCCCTGGCCGGCGGCTCGGTGAGGAGCCGCCTGATGCCCTCCACGAGCGCCACGAGATCGCCACGCAGGCTCCCCGTGTCCGGCGGCTCGAACTCCAGCAGGTCCGCCTCCACCAACGCGGCCCCCAGCAGCGCGGCCTTCGACGGCCACCAGCGGTAGATCGTCGTCTTGTTGACGCCGGAACGCTCCGCCACACCCTCGACGGTAAGACCGTCATAGCCCTTCTCCGCGACCAGCAGCAGCGTCGCGTCGAAGATCTCCTGCTGTTTCCTCGGCGCCATACGGTCATTTTCTCCCGGCGAACGCCGTGAGCACGCCCAGCCCCAGGTACACCACGCCGCTGAAGTGACGCAGCGCCCTGGCCCTGCCGGCCAGCCGGGCCCCGAGCGCCCCGGCGGTGAACACGTACACCATGTCGGAGACCAACCCGAGCAACAGGAGCGTGGCGCCGAGCACCACGATCTGGAGCGCCGGCGACCCCGCCGCCGGCTTCACGAACTGCGGCAGCAACGACAGGAAGAACAGCGTGACCTTGGGGTTCAGTACGTTCACCACGAGGCCTTCGAGGAACACCTTGCCGAGCGGCTGCGCCGGCGGCGCCTCGGTTTCGGCCTCCTCCTTGCCGGTGAACGCGCGTATCCCCATATAAACGAGATAGGCGACTCCGGCCCACTTGACGATCGCGAACAGCGTCGCGGACTTGGTGATCAGGTACGAGAGCCCGGCCGCGGCGGCCGCGATGTGCACCAGTGTTCCGGTCTCGACGCCGAAGGCGCTGGCCAGCCCGGCGGCCCGGCCCTGAGCCAGGCCCCTGGCGGTGATGTAGAGGTGGTTGGGACCCGGAATGAGCACCAGCGCGAGCGACGCGCCCACGAAGAGCACGTACGTAGACCAAGGGATCATGAAATATCAGCGTAAAGCGGCGTTGGTACGCCGTTAAGGGCCAATCAGGCCCGCGGTTTCTGGGCCAATCGGAATGTCGGCCGGGCGTGGCATAGTTGCTGCCGTGAAGGGTCTCCTGGTCGGGCGCGCTGCTGAGCTGGCGAGACTCGCGCGCGTGCTCGAATCCGCCGCCGACGGCACCGCCGAGGTGGCGCTCGTCGGCGGTGACGCCGGCATCGGCAAGACCCGGCTGGTCACCGAGCTGGTCGCCGAGGCCCGCTCCCGTGGCTTCAACGTGCTGGTCGGGCAGTGCGCCGAGCTCGGCGACACGCTGCCCTACCTCCCGCTCGCCGACGCCCTGCGCGGGGCCGAGCCGGCCGTGCGCGAGGCGGCCGCCGCCCACCCCCTGCTCGGCCAGCTCCTGCCGGGAGTGGAGAGCGCGCCTCCGGCGGGGCTCACGCAGCAGCGGCTGTTCGGCTCGCTGCTGGGGCTGCTGGCCGAGGTGCAGCCGGTGCTGTTCGTGATCGAAGATCTTCACTGGGCCGACCGCTCGACCCGTGACCTGCTGGTGTTCCTGAGCCGCATGGTGCAGACCGAGCGCGTGTGTGTCGTCGGCACCTACCGCACCGACGACCTGCATCGCCGCCATCCCCTCCGTTCGGTGCTGGCCGAGCTGAAGCGCCTGCCCAGCGTCACCCACCTGGAGCTGGGCCCCCTCGGCTCCGGCGAAATGTCCGACTATGTCACGACCCTGGGTGATCTGGATGCCCAGGAGCTTGGCGTGATCATCGCTCGGGCGGGGGGCAACCCGTTCTATGCCGAGGAGCTGTTCGCCGCCGTGGCCGAGGGCGACAGCCTGCCCGACGGGCTGGCCAGCCTGCTGATGTCCCGGGTCGAGGTGCTGTCCGAGCCCGGCCAGCGGGTGCTGCGCGCCGCCGCGGTCGCCGGGCGCCGCGTCGAGGACCAACTGCTGCGCGAGGTCTCCGGGCTCCCGCTCGCCGACTTCGAGGAGGCCGTACGCGAGATCGTCTCGCGCGGCCTGCTCCGCGTCGACGGCTACGGTTACGCGTTCCGGCACGCCCTGCTGCAGGAAGCCGTCTACACCGACCTGCTGCCCGGCGAGCGCACCAGGCTGCACGCCGACTTCGCGCGGCTGCTCACCTCGCCCGCGGAGCTCGCCCACCACCACCTGGCCGGCCACGACCTCGCGGGAGCCCTGGCCGCCTCGGCGGAGGCCGGCAGGGTGGCCGAGCGCCTCGGCGCGCCCGCCGAAGCCCACAGCCACTACGACCGGGCGCTGGGCTTGTGGGATCGAGTCCCCGACGCCGCCGAGCTCGCCGGTGAGAGCCGGGCCGCGCTGGCCTTCCGCAGCGCGGTCATGGCGGCCGACAGCGGCGACAACCACCGTGCCGCCCAGCAGCTCCGCGCCCTGCCCCCGACCTCCGAGGTCAGCGAGCGGCTCGCCTACTACCTGGTCGAGCTCGACGACCAGGACGGCGCCATCGCCGCCGCCGAACGCGCCGTCGAAGCCGCCGCCGACCAGGCCACACTCGCCCGAGCCCTGGCCACCTACGCCCGTACGATCACCTGGAGCACCCGCCACACCGAGGCCCAGGACATCGCCCGCCGCGCCATCGAGACGGCCAGAGCCGTCGGCGCCCGCGACGCCGAAGTCGGCGCCCTGCTCATCCTGGCCCTGCACGCCGAGCACGAGGGCGACATGGCCAGAGCCCACTCGCTCGTCCAGACCGCCACCACCGAAGACACCGGCCACCTGGCCATGGACCTGCGCGCCCGCTTCCACCACAGCCGCCTCCACTACGAGCAGGGCCTGCTCGCCGAGGCCGCCGAGGTCGCCGACGAGGGCATCCAACTCGCTCTCGAAACCGGCCTCAACTGGAGCACCTACGGCACCGACCTGCGCTTCCTCCGCTTCCTGATCCACTACGTGGCCGGCGAGTGGGACCAGGCCGAGGCCACGGCCGCCGGCTTCGGCGCCCGCGTCGGCACGCTGCCGGAGGCGGTCCTGTCGTCGTTCGCCCTGTTCATCGAGGTAGCCCGCGGGCTGCCCGCAGTCGAAGCGCGCCTCAACTGGCTGCGACCGTTCTGGTCCGACCTGCTCGTCGCCTACATGTCCCGCGGGCTGGCGGCCGAGCACGCTCTCTGGCGCGGCGAGCCCACCGTCGCCCTCGAACACGTACAGGCCGCCCTGGCCACCTGCGAACCCGGCGACCCGGGCATCCTGCGCCTCGCCACCGTCGCCCTGTGGGCACTCGCCGACCTCGGCCAAGTGGAAGGCGCCGACGACCTCCTGGCCCGCGTCCGCTTCGCCGTCGAAACCGGCCCAGTGGGCGAACGCGGCCCCATGGGCCCGGAAGGCCAGGCCTGGGCCCTGCGCGCGGAGGCCGAATGGCATCGCGTACACGGCCGCCTCGACGTGGACCTGTGGCGGCGAGTGGTGGCGGCCTTCGACTACGGCTTCGTCTACGAGGCGGCCCGTGCCCGCTGGCGCCTGGCGGAGGCCCTGCTGGCCGCAGGAGACCGGCCAGGAGCCCAGTCCGAGTGGGAGCAGGCCCGCGAGACGGCCGGCAAGCTACGGGCCGCACCGCTGGACAACGCCCTGAGCGACTTCGGCCGCCGAGCCCGGTTCACCGGCGGACAGGGGGACGGGGGTTTGACGGCGCGGGAGATCGAGGTGCTACGTCTGGTGGCGGAGGGCCTGACCAACCGGGAGATCGCGGAGCGGCTCTTCATCGCGCAGAAGACGGTCAGCGTGCACGTGTCCAACATCCTGGGCAAACTGGAGGTCTCCACCCGCACCCAGGCCGCGGCGGCCGCCCGGGAACGCGCACTGCTCTGACAAGCGTGGGCCTCCCAAGGGGGTCGGGCTGTGTTAGCTCGCGCCCCCTTCGACGCCCCGAAAGGCGTGGTTCTCGCTTTCGCTCGGGCGCCTTACCGGGGCTTCGCCTCTGGGCGAGGGGTTTTCCAGCCCCTCGCGCTCCCCGGCGTTGACCGATTCACTCTCGCCTCTGGTGGCAGGGCAACCGATTGCGGACGGTGAACCCGTCAGGCCCTGGAGCTCGACGCGAGATCACGTACTACCTCAATGAGCTCCGCCGGATCAAACGGCTTGGTGAGGTAGGCGTCGACGCCAATGCCACGTCCGCGCCGCTTGTCATCATCCTGCGCCCTGGCGGTGATCAACACGACCTTGATATGGCTGGTCGCCTCCTCCGTACGCAGCTTCTGCGCCGTCACCCAGCCGTCAAGAAACGGCATCATCACGTCAAGCGTGATGACATCGGGCATGACGTCGAGCACGCGCTCGAGACAGTCCTGCCCATCGGTGGCGGTGGCGACCTCGAAGCCTTCCAGGCTCAAGTTCACCGCGATCAACTGACGGATGACCTCGTCATCGTCCACGACCAGTACCCTGCCAAGAACCTCTCCCACGGCCGCAAAGCTACCTGTAGTGACGCAGTCACGTGCGGTTTTCCTGGATGTGTGGCTGGACCTTTATCGTGGTGCGGAGTGGTGGCCTGATGCTGGTAGCCTTATCACTCGTTGAGCCCCCTTAGCTCAGGGGATAGAGCACCGGCCTCCGGAGCCGGGTGCGTAGGTTCGAATCCTACAGGGGGCACACGATCTTGACCGGCGGTTCCGGCCGCTGACCAGGGCGAACAGCGTACGAACGGGCGGGTCTCCAGTCTCACGGAGTCCCGCCCGTTCTCGTTGACGCTCGCGGGCTGTGGGCCAGTTGTGGGCCATGATCGCACCGGCCGCCCCGCCGTGCACGCCGGGCTCCAAGCTCAGCCGCCGCAGGCCGGACCCGGCCTCGTACGCCCACAGGTGGGTCTCGGTGGGCTCGTCGGAGGCAGTGAACACGATGGTCTCGCCGTCGACCGCGACCACGTCCTCCAGGTGCAGCCCTGCCGGGGTGACCGGACGCCCGGCGACGACGAGCCGCCTGGTGTCGTCCAGGTCGGCGCTGGTGACGAGGTCGCCCGCCGAGGTTCTGGCGGGCAGACCGGGTACGAGGCGGACCCAATCGTCGTCGCGCTGCTCCGCCAGCACCTCCGTGGCGCCGCTCGCGGGGTCGATGCCGAGCACGAGCAGGCGCCGCTGGTCGCGGCTCTGGACGGCGGCGTACGGACCGAAGGCGTCCCAGTCGGCGGCGGTCAAGTACTCGAAAGCCTCGCCGGCCCAGGCCACCGGGACGAAATGCCCGTCCAGTCCGGCGATCCACAGCGACACGGCTGCGTTGGCGGTGCCTACAACGGAATAGCGAATCGTGGTGGGCGGCGCGGCGGGATCGGCCGGGTCGCCGAGGTGCCAGCACGCGACCGGAGTGGTGTCGGCCCGGGCCACCAGCAGCGACCGGCCGTCCGGCGCCCACCAGTATCCTCGGTCGAGCAGTCGAGCCGCCACAGGCAGGCAAACGGGTCGTCGCCCGCCCTGGACCGCAGGAAATAAACCGCCCCGCCATTGGCGGGAGACGGTGAAAGGCCGGGAAGGCCGTGGGTGAACCGCCTGGTGCGGACGAACTGCGCGGGGAACGCAGATTGAGGGGTCATGGCTGCTCCCTGAAAGATGAACTGTGGGTCAGAAAGCAGCCTGGCCGCGTCCTTGGCAGGATCACGGCCTGAGGAATTGCCAGCACATCCGGCGCCGGACCCGTGAATCGGACCCTCTGGGGACGCCGACCTGCGGTTGGGTGGACGATAGAACCCGATGACCGCGGCTCTCACACAGCAGCCTCCCAGGTAAGGACATGCACCTGATCATGACGGCACGGACCCGAGCGGGGGCTACGAAGGGTTGAGACCCCGGCCCCGGTCTGGCCGCCGTCGAACAGGGCACCGGCTCGACACTCAAGGACATACATGCCGGTACGGGACTCCCGTCACGTATCGCTCCCATTCGGTGGCGCTCAGCGGCCGTCCCGCCCTGGCGCAGATCGCGGAGGTCATCGCCCCCGGTGTGACCGGGCGTTCGTGCAGGTGTCCCGTGGAGTCGACGCTCATCACGCTCGACCCGTCGGCGGAGAAGGCCAGGGCGGCGACGCCCCGCAGGTCCCCGTCCCGTACCGTGCCCAGTCCGGCTCCGGCGGTCAGATCGAACAGCTGGATCCTGCCGGACTCGGTGCTCAACGCCACGACGTCTTCGCGCGGGGATCTGTCCCCGACCCGTCCATCGAGCATGCCTCTGGCCTCCTGGCCGAGTCGGCCGCGCGTGGCGACGTCGTAGCTCGTGATGCGCCCGCTTTGGTCCATCACCGCGATGGCGCGGCCGTCCCGGGTGAACTGGGCTCCGATGACGCCGCTCTGCCGGCCGTTGCTGCCGAACGCCGTACTGAGCGGCTTGCCGGAGGCGGCGTCGAGCAGGCTCAGCTCCTCACTGCTGGCCGCCAGCGCCGGCGATGGGGACGACGGCGGCGGTGCGGTCACCGCCACCGTCCTGCCGTCGGGGGAGAACCGCGCGCTGGAGGCCCTGACGGTGGCCGACCAGAGCAGCCGGTGGCTCTTCCACTCCCACAGGGCCAGCGTGGTGGCCGCGTCGTCGTTCTCGCCCGACAGCGCCGTGATCATCTTGGTGCCATCCGGGCTGAAGGCGAGCAGGGTGGTCCGCTGCCGCCGCCCGTCGATTGCCGGATGCCATTCGGTCAGCTTGCGCCGGGTGGCGGCCTCGAAGATCGCGATCCGCCGGTTGGTTCCCGCCCCTGCCAGGCGGCCGTCGGCGCCGAACGCCGTGGTCAGCACCGCTTCCGGATCGGACACCTTCAGCAGGGGCGTCGGACGGGCACGGGGATCGCCCAGGTACAGGTTCAAAGAGTCCGCGGTGACGGCCATGACGAGGCGGCCTCCCGGGCCGAGCACGGGTGCGGACCATGGCGCTGCCTTGCGCGCCCGCACCGCCAGATCGCTCAGGTCCACGGTGACGACCCGGTCCTCGTTCAGGTAGCGCATCGTCGTGTCGCCGTCGAAGGCGACCTGGACATGCGGGCCTTGGTCCATCGTGAAGGGCAGCGACAGCGTGATGAGGAGTTCGTCGAAGGCCCGCCACACCTGGATCTGGTCGTTGGTGACCGAGGCGAGCAGCCTGCCGTCCGCGCTGAACGTCAACTGGCCGCGGTTCCACCTCGCCGTGTCAGTGGCCAGCGGTTCGGACAGTGGCTCGGACAGCGATCCGGTGTTCGTGGCAGGCAAGCGGCGCAGCCCGTCCTTGGCGTGCAGCAGCACCGTGGTTCCGTCCGGTGTGACCCGCAGGGCGGGGGCGCAGTCGCACATGCCGGACAGCGGGCGGCCGCTGTCCACGGTCAGTTCCGGCAGGCTCCGCCGTTCGAGGCGCCGCGTCGTCATGTCGTAGCTGTAGAGCGCCTCGCCGGAGGGTGTCATCGCGCCGGCGTAGCTGATGTAGCCGAACTTGCGGCGGGTGCCGCGTTCGAGATCCCACACGTACTCGTTCTTCTCGCCGTCGGTGACGATCAGGTAGCGGTCCACCGTCCCGTACGCCGCGTCGAGTGACACCTCGCCGGCCTTCCATGCCGCCACCCGCTTGCCGGTGCTCAGCCGCCACACGGTCAGCTCCTTAGAGGTGACGACCAGTGCGTCGCGGCCCGTCGGCGAGAGCGCGACCCGATCGATCGGCACACCCCTCAGCCCGAGCGCGGCGATCCCGCCGGCGCGCTTGCCCGTGCGTATATCCCAGAGTCTGATGGCGTCGTCGCCGGCGCTGACCAGGGTCCTGCCGTCACGGCTCAGCGCCCGTGCGGTGCCGGCGCCGAGCGCCGGATCCTTGAACATGCCGATCTCGCGCTGCGCCACCGACGCGGTCAGCGCCGCCCTGGACTGCGGAGTCGGGGCCAGTCGCCAGGCCGCGACGCTGAGCTGCATCGCCACTCGGGGATCGGTGCGTCGCAGGGCGTCGGCGAACTGCGCCAGACGTCCCCCCTCGGCGTGATCGCGCTGGTCCGACACGAGCCGCGTCTGCCGGACCGCCAGGCCGCCCGCGACGACCGCGACCACCAGCAGGCCGGCGAGGCTGACGAGGAGCAGGCGGGTGCGCCGGGAACGCCGGCGGGTCAGGGCCGCGCTCGCCTCCAGGAAGTCGCGCTCGCTGGGCGACAGGGTGATGTTCCTGCGTGCGGTGGCCGCCCACTGCAACGCGTTCTCCAGGCTGCTGCCCTGGAACAGGTCGCCGTTGCGGCGTCCTGAGCCTTCCCAGCGGCGTACGGCGGCGAGGATCTCGCAGTGGACGGCCAGGCCGTCGCGGTTGGCGTCGATCCAGCGGCGATAGCGCGGCCAGGCGTGCGGCAGGGCCGGACGCGACAGCCACACCTCATCGGCGTCGCCGGACACCAGGTACCCGAACACCTGCAGGATCCTGTTCACGGCGGCGGCCTCGGGCGAGAGCCGGCCTTCCAGCAGCTCCTGCAGCGCGGCGCGGCGGGCCGACAGCGTGTTCTGCTCGCCGACCGTCACCAGGCGGAGGAAGACCTCGGGGGCGAGCTCGCGCTCGTCGGGCGACAACAGATCGTAGGCCTGCTCCGCCTGAGCTCCCAGCGCCGGGTCGTCGATCGTGACGAGGCCACCGGCCGCCGCCCGGCCGCCCTGGGCCAGCAGTTGCGCGGTGTCGAGCCGGGGGTCGGCGCTGACCAGCGCGAGCAGGAGTTGCCTGGCCGTGGGCCTGGACAGCGGGTCCTTGGCGAGAGCCGCGCCGACCAGGGCACGCAGGGACTCTGGGAGCACTCCCAGATCGGGATGGGAGGACAGGACGCGGTGCATGACGCCACCGAGGTTGTCCGCCGCGAACGGGTCGGCGCCGGTGGCCGCGTAGAGGATGATGCAGCCCCAGGCGAACACGTCGGCGGGCATCTCGGCCCGCCCCCCGCCGAAGACCTCGGGGGCCATGTAGCCGGGGGTGCCCTTGACCAGGCCGGTGGCGGTCAGCGACATCTCATTGGTACGGGCGATGCCGAAGTCGATGACGCGCGGGCCGTCGGGGCCGAGCAGAACGTTGTCGGGCTTGAGGTCGCGATGGATCACTTCCGCGTCGTGGATCGCGGTCAGCGCGGTGGCCGCGGCCGTGGCCAGGCGGTGCAGGTCGGCGCCGGTGAAGCGGCGTCCTTGCGTGACCGCCTCGCGCAGGTTCGGCCCCTCGACGTATTCGGTGACGATGTACGGCCGCGGCCCGTCCAGCCGGGCCTCGATGACGGTCGCGGTGCAGAACGCCGCGACCCGCTGCGCCGCTGTTACCTCCCTGGCGAGCTGAGCGGCCTGGTCCCCGTGCAGGACCTTGATCGCGACTCGTCTGCCGTCCTCCGCGTACGCCTCATAGACGATCCCCTGACCGCCGACCCCCAGCCGCCCGGCCAGCCAGTATCCGCCCAGCCTCTGAGGATCCGCCTCGGTCAACATAATCACGGCGGTTTAGATGCTCCTGAGCTGCCACAAGTTGCGAATTCGCTGATCACTGTCCTGCACCACCGTCTCGGAAGGTCACCCTGATGACGGCCAACTGACCTGGATCACGGTCCCGACATCGCCGGGCCTCCTTTCTCGTGACCACTCAAAACGTGCGACCTCATGTCGCAACCGAACGTGTCCCCAGCCGCCAGGTAGCGGAGTAAGAGTAAGAGATCACGATTGCGGTTCGTGATCGTTTCCGAGCGGTGACTGTGGCTGGCTCGGTTATCTCTTTGGCCTGATCAACCGCGCGCGGATGATGCGGGTCGACCGACCTCGACCTGGAGCGGGCCCAAAAGCCTTTGCGCCGATCCCCGCCTTCCGTCATGATCAAGCATGGCGATGACGCAAGAACTGCTCGCTTGTGTACGGGGCCGGACGCCGGGCCGCGCCGCCCGCGCCGCTGGAGTCCGGGCGCTACCGGTTGTGCTCGCCGTCCTCGCCGTCCTCGTGATGGCCGGCGGTGGCCAGGCCGCGTCCCATGCGGCCGTGGCCGGGGTGCCCGCCGAGGCGCGCGGTTCGTCCTCCGGCCCTCCCGTGGTTCTGCCGAGGATCGACTGCGCGGCCCTCGCCGGGCAGGACCTGTCGGGGACGCCCGGCGCTCCGGCGGTCATCGGGTCCGCGACCGCGACGATCTCGCCGGTCGGCTGGGCGGCCTGCGAAGTCAAGGGAACCGCGGCGCCGCAGATCCAGTTCGACGTGCTCCTCCCCACCACGACGTGGCGGCAGCGGTATCTGCAGACCGGGTGCGGGGCGTTCTGCGGGAGCGTCGACATCTACGCCGACGCGACGGACGGGTGCGTGCCGCTGACCCGCGGCGACTTCGTCATAGCCACCGGCAACGGGGGGCACGTCGGCGTCTCCGGCTTCGACGGCACGTTCGGTGCCGATCCGCAACTCCGGGTCGACTTCGGCTACCGGTCCGACCACGTCGTCGCGCTTGTCGCCAAGCGGCTCATCGCGCTCTACTACGGACAAGGACCGCGCTACTCCTACTTCGACGGCTGCTCGCAGGGCGGCCACGAGGGGATGACCGAGGCGCAGCGCTACCCGCGTGACTTCGACGGCATCGTCGCCGGCGCCCCGGCGTCGTTGCTCACCTCGCTCATCGTGTGGTCCGCGGGCTGGCACGCCACGGCCAACACCGACGCGCAGGGCCGGCCCATCCTGACCGCTGCCAAGCTTCCCGCGCTGCACGCCGCCGTCATGCGCGAGTGCGACGCACGAGACGGCCTGGCCGACGGCCAGATCGACGACCCGCGTGCCTGCGCGTTCGATCCGCGGAGCCTGCGCTGCGCGACAGGAACCGACAGCGCGGACTGCCTCACCGACGCGCAGAGCGATGCCGTACGCAAGCTGTACGACGGGCCACGCGACGAGCGGGGCCGGCGGATGTACCCGGGGGGCGAGCCCGTGGGCTCGGAAGCGAACTGGGCCCGCTGGGTCACCCCGACCGCCACCGGCGCCCCGGCCGTGGCCGAGGGCAACGCGACGAACGCGCTGAAGTACCTCGCCTACCCGTCCGCCCGGCCGTCGGCGACACTGCACGACCTGCACTACGACTCGGCGACGTTCCGCGAAATCTACCGGCAGGCCGGCATCTACGACGCGAGCAACCCCGACCTGACGCCCTTCCGCGCTGCGGGCGGGAAGCTCCTCCTCTGGCACGGCTGGGCAGACCAGGCAATCTCGCCGTACGGGACGATCGCCTACTACCACGCCCTCACCGAGCGCATGGGCGGGACGGACGCCACGCAGCAGTTCGCCCGCCTGTTCATGCTGCCCGGCGTCGCCCACTGCGGTGACGGTCAGGGACCGGACGCGATCGACGCGCTCACCCCCACCGTCGCCTGGGTCGAGAACGGCGTCGCACCCGATCGGCTCATCGCCACGAAGCGCCAGGACGACACCGTCGTACGGACCCGGCCGGTCTACCCCTATCCGACCGTCGCACGCTACGACGGGAGCGGCAGCATTGACGACGCGGCGAACTTCGCACCGACACCGCCGCCCACGCGCTACGAGGACGACATCCCCTGGCTCGGGTCGTTCCGCTCCGGCTACGAGCAGACCTGCGGCTGGCACGACGGCCGCTGGTCCTGCACCCTGGCGCAACGGCCGAGCTAGCTGGGCGGCTTGGCGTCCTACTCCAGAACTGCGGCCAGGGCCACTTGGTCCCATCACCGCCCCGCTCGCGTTCCATCGTGCCGCACTACAGCAAAGCAGCGCCCTCACGACCGAGGGCGCCAGACTGGCGGCGGTTGCGCAGGTCGAGCTCGTCGACGTCGAGGGCCAGGACCTCTTCGTCCCGGGCGGCGCTCTCCCAGGAACGCCTCGACGGTTCGTCCAGTCGCCAACCGTCTCACTAACGACCGGCAATGGTCGCGGTGGGGATGACCTCTTCGAGCGGTCGGCCAGCAGATGGCGGAAGCGGCGGGTGGAGGCGAGGGGTACGGCCCCAGGAGCACGGAGATGACGGTCGTCGAGAAGGCGCTGTTGGCCGAGTCGCACATGTACCAACCGGTGTGTTCCCGGCGCCCTCGCGACCAACTATCGGACGTCACCTCGGGGCGCTGTCGACCGTCATCGGATGCACCTCTTTGCCAAGACTCGCCGCAGGATATTGATCCCGGCGCCCCAGGGTCAATCAACCGTGATGACGAGCTTTCCGAGCGCGTTGCCCGCCGCCAGGTCACCCACCGCGGTGGAGGCCTCCGCCAGGGAGTACGTGCGCCCGACGGCCGGTCGAACGGCCCCGGCCTCGATGAGGTCGCGCAGCGCGTCCAGGTCGGCGGTGCGGGTCAGCGCGATCAGCGAGTCCAGGCGCTGGCGCGTGAACGGGGTGATCAGCCGGGCGACCAGCAGCCGGCTGAGCCCGCCGAACCACCGACCGCCGCCCTCACCGCCGACGATGACGAGCCGGCCGCGCTTGGTGAGCAGCCCGCGCAGCAGGGCCAGCGGCCGGATGCCCGCGATGTCGATGATCAGATCGTACTTCCCGGTGAGTGGCTCGCGCGTGTAGTCGATGACGGCCTGGGCGCCCAGCGACCGGACGAGGTCGGCCTTGGCTTTGCTGCACACGGCGGTGACGTGGGCGCCGCCGGCGACCGCGAGTTGCGTCGCAAAGCTGCCCACGCCGCCGCCGGCACCGATGACCAGCACCTTCTCGCCAGCGATGACCTGGCCGACGGCCCGTAACGCGGTCACCCCTGACACGGGTACGGCCGCCGCTTCGGTGAAGCTCAGGTTGGCGGGCTTGCGGGCGAGCTTGCCCGGGCGGGCGAGCGCGAACTGCGCGTACGCGCCGGTCGCCGCGCCGTACACCTCGTCGCCGGGGCGAAACGCGGTCACGTTGGCGCCGACGGACTCCACGACGCCGGCCGCGTCCATGCCCGGCACGCGGTTGCGGGGCCGACGCAGGCCGAAGCCGAGGCGGCCGATGAGCGGCAGCCCGGTCATGATGTGCCACACGCCGTAGTCGATGCCGGCCGCGTGCACCCGGATCAGCACATCGTCGGCGCCGGGCGTCGGGATCGGAACCTCACCGAGGCTCAGCACGTGCGGCGGGCCGTACTCGTCCTGGACGATCGCCCTCATGAGGGGTCTCCTTCGGTGTCGGGGTACTGGAAGACGTCGTTGAGTCCGGATCGGAACACCCGGGCGATGCGGAATGCCATCTCCAGCGAGGGGGAGTAGCGACCCTGTTCGATCGCGATGATGGTCTGGCGAGTGACGCCGACCCGGTCGGCCAGCTCGGCCTGGGTCATCTCGTCGTGCGCGAACCGCAGGGCCCGGATCGTGTTGGTGACCTGCGTCGGCTTCACCACGTCTGGAAGCCGCCCTTGCGGTACGCCATGATCTTGGCAAACGAGCTGAGCACCGAGGACAGCACGAACGCCAGGTAGACGGCGTTGGCGATCCAGAAGTGGCGCAGCTCGGCGATGGCCATGACCAGTGCGGCGAGCGCGCCGATGATGACGATCGACTGCCCGATGCGCTCACTGACCTGGTTGATCTCACGGTCGCGCTCATCAGTGCGGTCGCTGCCGTGGCCGCCCGCGATGGCCATCGCGATGTTGGCCACGATCGCGGCGACGATGGCGCCACCGATGGTCCACAGCAGAGTTCCCGCGTAGGCGACGTCGGTGAGCGGGCCGTCGCCGGCCCGGCCCAGGACGGTCGCCACGTAGATCGTGTACGCGCCGACGGAGACCAAGATCATTAACCAGGCGCGCTTTTCCTCGAAGGCCATGCCCGCTCCTCACGTAAAACAAAGCTGACATCAACCAATGTAAAGCGCCTCGGACACCATGTCAAAGTTTATTTACACGCATGGTCGGCGACGCCATGGCGCCCGGCGCGGTGTTGCTACAAAACGTCCACACTCGGCTGGACGGCGCAGGTCGCACCGGCCCGCCCTCATCGGAAGAGCCCGCAGAATCTGGGCTACTCCGGCTCGCGCCGCTGGGCGGCACCCTCGCCGCCGCCCGGTGGAAGACGCTTGGCCACGTCAGGCCGCACCTCGCCGTAGGGCTGGATGTGCTGCCAGAACAGCGGGGTCAGTCCGTGGCGGTCGGTGGGCTGCTACAAGAACGAGCCGGTGTACCGGCGGTCTTTCACACGATCGTAGATCTCACGTAACCATGGCTGACTAACCAGCGGCAGCCGCTCCAACGTCCTGAGGAACACCTCCCAATCAGGCCGGAAAGGACTGTTCGGCAGCAGCGGCGGCGAATCATCGCGGCGCACATCTGCGGGCATCCGGGCTGCCGCGTGCGCGAGCTGCCGATCGTCGTTGAAGGCCATGTAGGTCCATACGTCGGCGGCCAGCGGGACTACCGCTTCTCCGCTGCACGGCCATACTTCGCCGGTCTGCGGATGTCGCGGCACCATGGCGATGTCGGTGATCTCGGCGGCCAGGCCGGGCCCGGTCAAGACAAGGCGCCGCTCGGGCGGTCCTGGAGGGAGCAAGGTATCGAGCGCCCAGCGAAGCGCCTCGGCGGCAAGCCCCTCAGGGACGATCACGCGCTTGCCGCCCGACACCGCCAGCAAGTGAGCCAGCGCCACCGCGATCGCGGCCATCCACTCCAGGCTCCACCATCCTGGCTGTTCAATGAGCGGTATGCCCGGATGGACCTCCCGCAGCGCCTCCCAGCCGACCACCCGACAAGCGGGGCCATCGACGGCGACCGGACGCACGGCGCCCGGGTCAAGCCACACCACCTGCCAGAACCCGCAGTCGTCAACGCGGGTCGCCACCGGACACTCGCACGCGGCGCACGCCAGGTTGGGGCCGTACCGGCCGTCCCAGCCACAGCAGCAGCCGCCGTACCGCTCCGGAATGAACATGGTCCTGCGGACATCGCCCGGCGCGACCCCGATCCTTCCCGGGGCCCCCGACAGGGTGTACATCTGCCGGAACACGCCAGGGCCTTCCGCCTCAACCTCCCAAGGCTGCCACGGATGTCCGTCTCCTGGGTCCACCGCGTAGGTCCCGGGCTCCAGAAGCGCAGGCAGCAGGTCATGTCCGTACTTCTGGCCAGCATGGTCGGGAAGCGCGACCTGCGATACCCGGGCAGTCAATACAGCGCCGCACCCCGTACAGGCGAAAACGACCAAGCACCCTCCCCTGCCTCAACGATGCGATCATGCTGGCGCAAATCCTGGCTTTCGTGAACCGATCACCACCGAAACGCCGTCTCAAGCGAGATCTTGCTACCACTTTTGGTGTCGGCAAGGCGCTCGGCCAGTACGGAAGGACGGGGGCCAACAGCACCGTGACGACCGCTGAGCTGGCCGCACGGCGAGTGAGAGGCGTCGAGCGCCACAACAGAGGTCGGGTTGCCCGGGAAGCCGGCGTCGGTGTCTGCGACGAACTTCTCCCGCAGAGCCGGCCGGATCGCCATGTCGCGGGCGCAGGTCACGTACGTACGGGGCGCTGCGCCCCTGCCGCCAGCATCCTGGCCCCGAGGGCGATGCGGCCAGCGCGTCCGGACGCGGCAGCGCGATGGCGGCGTCGGCGACGGCGGGATCGGCGTCCCGCCCGGGGAGCCGCGAAGCCGGGCTGACCTTTCGCGAGCGCTGGGCGCATGTGCCCGCCCCTCGCGGTGGGCGACTCCAGACGGCCGCGAGCGACCAGAAGTGGTTGTCGTTGTTGCCCGCGGACGGACGCCGAGGGCCAGGTGCTGTTCCGGACAAGCGCGCGGTGTTTCCTCGATGTCCAAGTGGATGCGCTCTGACCTGCGGTTTCATTTGTCCAACGGGGCGAGCGCCACTTTGGACGACCTCTGGACAAAGGTCCCTTGGCCGAGCGTAAAGCCGCGTGCCAGCATGACGACCGGGGCACGCGCAATCTCCTCAAAAGCAGCGCTCACGTCGTCACGGCCGCCTCCAAGGGGGCGTGGGCGGTCGGGGCGCCGTGGTGGACCTGGACGGTGGCGGCGACGATCGACAGGCCGAGTCCTAGGCCGTCGCCGGTGGCCCTGCGCCGGCCGGACGACCCAGATGAGATGTATCCACCATGCATATGCCGCATCCCGGCGAAACTCACTACTCCGGAAGGAACCCGATGCGAGTCCTTGCTCTCCTGGTTGCGGGCACCACTTTCTTCGCCGCCCCACTGACCGCGCAGGCCGCCACCGGCTCGGCCGCAGGCCTGACCCCGGTCGCGAGTTCGAGTGCCCAGCGTGCGGCCGCCGCCTGGCCCTCCTGTGTGAAAGCCACCCGCACCAAGCTGAACAACAGCGGTTGGTCCGATCCCAAGTGGCAGGTCCGGGTGGCCAACAACTGCGCCAGCAGGACCAAGTACTCGATTGTGCGCGACCGGCAGTCCGACTTCGACTATGTGGCGGTCGCCCCCGGTAAGACCAGCTCTCGTAACATTGGCAAGTACTCCTTCGGGCACAGTGCCTCCGAGCCTGACGGCGTGAAGATCTACTACCGGGGCACCCGCTACACGAAGCGCTTCTGAGGCAAGGGCGGGCGGCAGTGGACTGGACTTCCCTGCCGCCGCCCCCATTTCTGTTGGCTCTGTCGTAGCTTCGGTGGTGACGGTACGTCTCACTGCATCACATTGAGTCACGAACGGTGCAGGCGAGCTCGTAAGCGTGGTGTTCTCCGGGCTATCACCGCTGATCATGGATGACGCGACGCGCTGGGCGTGATCTTCATCGTGCTGGGTCTGAGCTAGGCCGATCAGCTGGCCAGCGATCGTTCACATGCTTGAGCCCGCGTTGGTCGTGCACGTCGCCGCTGTCGGTCCATTGCTTGCCGCTTGCTTGGCGCATCTCGCCGAACCGCCTGGCGGCTGGGCGAGTACGAGCGGGCCATCGTGTACTACCGGCACGCCCTGACCCTCTACCGGGAGGTTGGCGACCGGTACAACGAGGTCGGCACTCTACGCCACCTTGGCGGCAGCCACCGCGCGGCCGGTGACCGGGACGCGGCCAGGGCCGCCTGGCAACGAGTCCTGGACCTGTCGGGTGCAGTTCGCCGCCCCGACCTTGCTCGGCGGGCATCACACAGATGCTGTCCAGCATCCATCTGCTGGCCGACGTTGGACCGCATCGAGGATCGACCGCCTGAGACAGAAGTTACTAATGGGAACAAAGTGGGGTATCGGACATGGCACCATTTCTGGAGTGAATGCGGTCAAGCAGGCGCCTCGGGGCGGGGATCGGCTGATTCGTGCGTCGATGACGGCCGTGGTGCTGGCGGTCGCAGCGGTGGCTGCGTGGGTGTCGTACTGGCATGCGGTGGCGGTGATCGAGAGGTATGGCGCCGAGGACGAGTTGTCGGCGCATCTGGTCCCGGCGACGGTGGACGGCATGATCTACGCCTCCTCGATGGTGCTGCTGTGGTGTGCTCGCTACCGCCTGGCTGTGCCGGCACTGGCCCGCTGGGCGCTGGCGCTGGGAGTCGCCGCGACGCTGGCAGCGAATATCTTGCACGGGGTCGAGCGGGGACCCGTGGCCGCGGCGCTGGCCGCGTGGCCGGCGATCGCCTTGGTGATCTCCTATGAGTTGATCATGTGGGTGGTCCGCTCGGGTCGCGAGCTCGCCGATCGCGCGCACGACTCAGGGCAGTCGGAGCGAGCGCTCGCCGAGCCCGCAGACCCGAGCGTCGCCTCACACCAAGCGCCGCGGGAGCCGCAGCCGGGACCGGCGGTGCACGCCACGCCGCAGGTCGACCAAGGCGAGCTGACGCGGGAAACCGGCGAGCGCCCGTCAGCGTCCGCCGAGCCCGGACCGGAGACCACACAGGCCGGCCAAGACGCGCCGACGGGCGAGACCCGGGAGGACGGCGACCGGCGAGCCCAGGTGGCGGCCCTGCTTGCTCAGGATCCGAAAATGACCGGGACCGCGCTCGCCCGTGCGCTCGGGGTGCACGAGTCCACCGGGCGCAAATACCGCCGCGAAGCCCTCAACGGCCATGACCGTTCTGCATAGCGCCAGAACCGGGGCTCAGCGTGGGCGGGGCCTCGATCGTCATCGGCGAGCCAGATGCTCCCCTTCTCCGCGTTGATCCTGCCGAACGGCGACGACTGTGAAGGGCCACGGGTGAGATAGATCATCGTCGCCCGCCGGACCCACTCGCCGTTTCTCCAGGCGGTACCCTCGGCCGGGCGCAGCTCGCGGGCGTCCAGCAGGGCAGCGGCTGGCCTCACTGTTCCCATGACGGGGTGGGGGCCGCTTCTCAGACACCTCCCATCAAGCGCCGTTGGGCCGTAGGTCGGAGGCTCGAGGCCCGAAGCCGGCTCGCGGCGAGCCGTAAGGCGACGCTGCTGCCGATCCGTTGCGTGGACTCGGGTTTGCTGATCGGCGACGTCGAGGTCTCCCGGGCCCTCTGGTGCGCCTGTAGGGAGCAGGGCCAGGTGATCTAGATGAGCCGAGGAGTGTGAGCAAGCGGGTCAGTCTGGCCTGGGGCAGGGCGTGCCCGTACAGCACCAGCCGGCTGCCGGCCCTGTGCGGATGCTTTGGCGTGCCGGCGCATTCGGTACGTGGACCGCGGTCAGGGTCGCCGTGTGGGCGACAGCGTTCGCCAGGACAGCAGGGCGGCGATGGCCGAGGCCGCGCCGGCCAGTGTGACGACCAGCCCGGGGGCTGCGACTTCGCCCAGCGCGCCGCCGGCTGCGGCGGCCAGGCCCTGCAGCGTCATCGTTCCGGTCAGCAGCAGGCCGAACGCCTGACCGCGCTGCGTCTCGGGCACCGCGTCGAGAAACCTGCGGGCCAGTGCGAGCTGGTAGGCGACGCCGAAACCGGACACCGTCATCAGGATGGCGGCGTATCCCGGTGCGGGGTGCAGCGCGAACCCCAGCAGCGGCAATCCGAGCGCGAGCGCGAGGGGGCCGGCCAGCCGCTCCCGGCCCGCAGGGCGCACCAGGCGGCCGACGATCAGGTTGCCGGCGAACATCCCGGCGGCGACCGCTGCGAACAGCAGACCGGCCGCGTCAGGCGCGCCGGCCTGCGCGGCGTACGGGACCAGCACGCCCTCTGCGCCGACCATCAGCGCCGGTGCCAGCCATTGCGCCAGCAGCAGCGCCCGGACCGCGGGCCGGCGCAGCAGCGCCCGGTTCACCTGCCAGGTCTCGCTGATGCCGGCCGAACCGCCGGTGCGGCGGCGTGGGTGGTCGGCCAGGCGCAGTTGCAGCAGGACTGCCGAGGCCAGGCAGGTCGCGGCGGTGATCCAGAGCGCGCCTGGCGCGCCGACAGCGGCGATCAGCATGCCGCCGGCGGCGAAGCCGAGCACCTGCGTGCCGCCGGCCGCCATGGAGAACACGGCACGGCCGAGCACGTAGCGGTCACCGTCCAGCAGGTCGGGCAGAAGGGCGGTGCGCGAAGCTGAGGCGACGGCGCTGGGTAAACCCGTGACGAACACGAGCGCCAGCATGGCCGGTACCGGCAGTAGACCGGCGGCGAGCACGGCGCCGACCGCGGCGCGCAGCACCTCGTAGCCGATCATCACGGTGCGCGGGGGCCAGCGGTCGGCGAAGGCCAGCAGTAGCGTGCCGCCCAGGGCATAGGGCAGGAAGCCTGCCGCATACGCCAGCGCCGACATCAGCGGCGACCCGGTTGCCGCGTAGACGGTCACGGACAGTGCGAGCATCCGCACCGTCTCGCCGATCAGGAAGAGCGTGTAGCTGCCGAACAGCACGCGGAACTGGCCCACAGCGAACACCTCGCGGTAGGTGGCCGGGCGTGACGCGACGGGCGTGGTGGTCATGGCCGACAGCATCACGGCAGCCCGGCCACGGTGACTATGCTTTCGTGTGGAGGCGAAACATGCTGGCCATCGAGGTGGGACCCGTCGACGTGGCGCGTACCCGCTACGCGATCTCGCCGCTGGGCGAGGCGATGCAGGCGCTGCGCGTCGCAGCCGGCGTGCAGGCCGCCGGCCCGCTCCGGCCGTGGGCCGAGCGCATCGCGCCCCGGTACGAGCAGCTGCGCCGGCAGGTGCCCGCGGTCGGGGCGCTGACGGCGCTGTTCCGCCGCGGCGGCTACAACGCCGACTTCATCCATCCGCCGCCGTCGGGCTCCGGTGGCGACTTCGCCGCCGAGCTGGCCGTCGTGCGCGCCACGCCGCTGCGCCGCGCACGCCTGGAACTGGCCCGCAACCTGGCGGGACTGCGGACGCCGCCACGCCACGTGCAGCGCATCCTCGACGCGTCGGACGTGGTCACCCGGCTCGCCGATGCGCTCGAGGCGAGCTGGCAGGCGCTGGTCGAGCCGGACTGGCCGCGGCTGCGGGCGGTGCTGGAGCGTGACCTGGTCCGCCGCGCCGGGTACCTGGCGATGTCCGGCTGGGCGGCAGCGCTGTCCGATCTCGACCCGCGGGTGAGATGGCGCTCCGAGGGGCAGGCCGGGACCATCGAGGTGCGTACGGGCTCGCGTACCGAGTGGGACCGGCACCGGCTGGCCGGCAAGGGCCTGCTGCTGATGCCGACGGTGTTCGGCACTCTGATCAGCTACGTCGAGCCGCCATGGCCCTACGCTCTGGTCTATCCCGCCCGGGGCATCGCGGACCTGCTCGGCCCTGTGGCGCGTGCACCGGGCGGTGAGGCCCTGAGCCGGCTGGTCGGCCCGCGCCGCGCGGACGTGCTGCGCGCGCTGGACGTGCCTGCAACGACGACGCAGCTGGTCGCCCAGCTCGGCCTGAGCCTGGGCTCCGTCGGCAGCCATCTGGCGGTGCTGCGCGATGCCGGCCTGGTCACCCGCACCCGCGCCGGCCGGGTCGTCCGCTACGAGCACACGCCGCTGGGCGCGGCCCTGGCGGACAGCTGAGCGCCACCGGGCGGTCCACCGGGTGGCCCACCTGGCCGCCCGAGGCTGACACCTCGGTGGCGGCAGGGCGCCACAGAGGCACGTCCAACCCCACGCGCTCGAATACCTTCGCGCCGGGCCGGGCCCGCTCGGCATGCTGGGGTCTACTCGCCTGATGTACCGGACAGTGCGAGGGGGGTTGCGCAAAGTGCTGCTAATCGATTAGAAACGTCTCATCTAATCGATTGGATGCATCATGGTGTTGACCTTCGAGCCGGCTGTCGTCGTCGTCGGATCCGTGAACCTCGACACCACGATCCGCGTCGCGATGCTGCCCCTCCCGGGCGAGACCGTCCTCGCCGCGACGCATCACCATCAGCTCGGGGGCAAGGGAGCCAACCAGGCCGTCGCCGCGGCGGAGGCCGGAGCATCGGTTGCCATCGTCTGCGCGCTGGGCGATGACCGTGCCGCCGGACAGGCCCTCGACTGGCTGCGGGCGCGGGCCGTCGAGGTCCGGCCGGTGCGTGACCGGACCCGCCCCACCGGCCGGGCCTGGGTCATGGTCGGCGCCGACGGCGAGAACGCCATCGTCGTCGACCCCGGCGCCAACGCGGCACTCACGGCTGACCTGGCCATCGCCGCCGTCCTCGACGAGATGCGCGGCGGGGCGAGGGCGGCACCCACGCTCGTCGTTCAGGGGGAAGTGGCTCCCGCGGTCGTCGACGCCGTCGCCGCGTTCGCACGGGAGCACGGCCTGCGGCTCGTCCTGAACCTGGCGCCGGTCATCGAGGTCGGCGAGGCGACGCTTCGTACGGCCGCGCCGCTGATCGTCAACGAGGGCGAGGCGACCGCCCTCGCACGCCGCCACCTCGGTGCGGACTCGCGACCCGCGGACCTCGCGCGGCGCTGGGGCATCGACGTCATCATCACTCTCGGCGCCGAGGGCGCCGCGATCATCCCGCCCGACGGCGAGATCCGCCGGGTGTCAGCACCCCCGGTCGACGTCGTCGCGGACACGTCGGGAGCGGGCGACGCGTTCGTGGGAGCGGTCGCCGCGGCCTTGAGCCAGGGCCTCTCTCTGGACGAAGCCGCGGAGAACGGCGTCGCCGCCGGCGCTCGCGCCGTGCGCCGATGGGGCGCATCAGGCATCGGAGACGAACAAGGAAGCAATCGATGAACACGAACAAAGTGCGGGCCGGCCTGCTGGTCCTTCTCATGGCAGCGGCGAGCGCGACACTGGCCGGATGCGGCGCACCGCCCGAGAGCGGCGGTGCCGGCGGGGCGAAGCCGTCGCTCTGCATGGTCACGGACACGAACGGGATCGACGACGGCTCGTTCAACGAACTGACCTACGCCGGGCTCACCCGGGCAGGCGGGACCAAGCCGACCGTGACGATCTCGCGCACCTCCGACGACTACGTCCCGAATGTCGAGAGCCTGGTCAGCGGCGACTGCAGCCTCATCGTCGGTGTCGGGTTCAACCTGGTCGACGCCATCAAGTCCGCCGCCAAGGCGAACCCGGAGATCCGGTTCGTGATCGTCGACGACGGTTCGATCGACCTGCCGAACGTGACGACGATAACCTTCGACATCGTTCCGGCGGCGTTCCTGGCGGGCTACGCCGCAGCGAGCCACTCGACCACCGGCGTGGTCGGCACGTACGGCGGCACGCAGATCCCGCCCGTCACCGCGTTCATGGACGGCTTCGCCCGGGGCGTCGACTATTTCAACAAGGACAAGGGCGCCGACGTGTCGGTGGTCGGCTGGAACGTCGCCAAGAAGACGGGGACGTTCGTGGGCGGCTACGCGGCGGGCGTCGAGGCCAAGACGGTCGCCCAGAGCCTGCTGGACCAGGACGCCGACGTCCTGATGCCGGTCGGCGGCCCGATCTACCAGTCCGCGGCGGAGGCGATCCGCGACCGCGGGACGTCCGCCGCGCTCATCGGCGTCGACACCGACGGGTACGAGTCGGATCGCAAGTACCAGAACCTGTTCCTCACATCAGTGCTGAAGCGGGTCGACGTGGCGGTCGCCCAGGTGGCCGGCGCGACGGGGAAAGCGGCCGACGCGGGCGGCTACGTCGGCACCCTGGCGAACAACGGCGTCGGCATCGCGCCCTTCCATGACTTCGCGGACCGGACCCGCCCCGCCCTCGGCGCGAAGTTGGACAAGATCCGGGCCGGACTCATCGACGGCTCCATCAAGCCGTGACCCGCGAAAGAGGCCAAACCTCATGAAACTCGAGCTCCGCGACATCACCAAGCGGTTCGGCGGCCTGACCGCGAACGACCACATCGACCTGGTGATCAGGTCCGGCGAGATCCACTGCCTCCTCGGCGAGAACGGCGCGGGCAAGTCCACTCTCATGAACGTGCTGTGCGGGCTGTACCAGGCCGACGAGGG
This sequence comes from Nonomuraea sp. NPDC026600, assembly GCF_040638335.1. Taxonomy (NCBI): domain Bacteria; kingdom Bacillati; phylum Actinomycetota; class Actinomycetes; order Streptosporangiales; family Streptosporangiaceae; genus Nonomuraea; species Nonomuraea sp. NPDC026600. Next base: position 45,655 of record NZ_JBEZYD010000046.1, on the reverse strand, counting down.
CGAGATCCTCCTGGACGGCGTGGTCCAGCGGTTCTCCAGCCCGGGCGACGCGATGAACGCCGGGATCGGCATGGTGCACCAGCACTTCATGCTCATCCCCGTGTTCACGGTCGCCGAGAACATGATGCTCGGCGACGAGCCCACGCGTGGCGGTGGCACGCTCGACCTCGATGCCGCCCGGGTCCGCGTGCGGGAGATCGCGGAGCGCTTCGGGTTCGACATCGACCCTGACGCGCTCGTGGCGGATCTCCCGGTCGGCGTGCAGCAGCGAGTCGAGATCATCAAGGCCCTCTCCCGTGACGCCCGGATTCTGGTCTTCGACGAGCCCACCGCCGTGCTCACGCCCCCGGAGACCGACGAGCTGATGGCGATCATGCGCCGGCTCAAGGAGCGTGGCACCGCGATCGTGTTCATCACCCACAAGCTGCGTGAGGTGCGCGAGGTCGCCGACCGCATCACGGTGGTGCGTCACGGCAAGGTGGTCGGCGAGGCCTCGCCCACGGCCGGTAACGCCGAGCTCGCATCGATGATGGTCGGCCGCGCGGTCGAGCTGACGGTGCGGAAGGCACCGGCCAGGCTCGGGGATACCGCGCTCGTGCTGCGCGACCTGTCCGTGATCGACGCGCGCGGCCAGTACGTCGTGTCGCACGTCGACCTGGCGGTGCGGTGCGGGGAGATTCTCGCAATCGCCGGGGTGCAGGGCAACGGCCAGACCGAGCTGACGGAGGCGATCCTCGGGCTGCGGCCGCGGGTCGAAGGCTCGATCACGCTCGACGGGGCCGAGTTGGTCGGTCGCACGCCGCGGCAGGTCCTCGACGCGGGGGTCGGGTTCGTGCCGGAGGACCGTACGGAGGACGGCTTCGTCGCCGAGTTCACGATCGCTGAGAACCTCATGCTCGCGCGCTCGAACGGTGCTCCGTTCGTGCGGGCGGGCGCGCTTCAGCTCAACGCGATCGAGACGTTCGCCCGTGCCGCGATCACCGAGTTCGACATCCGCGCGCAGGGGATCGACACCCACGTCGGCCGTCTGTCCGGCGGCAACCAGCAGAAGGTCGTGCTCGCCCGGGAGCTGAATCGCGAGCTCCGGCTGTTCGTCGCCGCCCAGCCCACCCGCGGCGTCGACGTCGGCTCGATCGAGTTCATCCACAAGCGGATCCTTCGGACCCGCGATGCGGGGGTGGCCGTGATCGTCGTGTCGACCGAGCTCGACGAGGTCGTCGCGCTCGCGGACCGCATCGCCGTGATGTTCCGCGGCCGGATCGTCGGCATCGTGCCCGGTGACACGCCGCGCGACGTGCTCGGTCTCATGATGGCCGGCGGCACCGCCCAGGCGGTGGCGGCATGAGACAGGACGTACCCCGCTCGCATCGGCTGCTCAGGGAGATCGCCGGCGGTGACGCCGTCGTCTCCGTCCTCGCGATCGGGCTCGCCCTGGTGGCCGGCGGCATCCTCATCGTGCTCACCGATCCCGAGGTGCAGGCGGCCGCCGGCTACCTGCTCGCGCGTCCCGGCGACACCGTCCTGGCGGCCGGCGACGCCATCGCCGGCGCGTGCTCGGCGCTGTTCCAGGGCGCCTTCTTCAACGGGACGCGTGCGGGCTGGGCGAACCAGATCAAGCCGCTCACCGAGACGCTCACGCTCGCGACCCCGCTCATCGCGGCCGGTCTCGGTGTCTCCGTCGCGTTCCGGGCGGGCATGTTCAACATCGGCGGCCGGGGACAGATGCTCGTCGCAGCCGCCGTCGCCGGCTGGATCAGCTGGTCGTTCCCTATGCCGTACCTCCTGCACATGCTCGTCTGCGTGCTCGGCGCGATCGTCGGCGGCGCGCTGTGGGGCGGCATCGCCGGTGTGCTCAAAGCCCGGACCGGTGCGCACGAGGTGATCGTCACGATCATGCTCAACTACGTCGCCTTCTACCTCGTGTCGTTCCTGCTGCGGACTCCCGGGGCGCTACAGGCGCCCGGCTCGAACAACCCGAAGTCGCCGGCGGCGCTCGACACGGCGGTGATGCCGACGCTGTCGGACCTGCTCGGCATCGGTTCCTTCCGCCTGCACGCCGGGTTCGTGCTCGTGGTCATGGCCACGATCCTCATCTGGTGGGTGCTGAACCGTTCCAGCATGGGCTTCCGGTTCCGGGCGGTCGGCGAGAACCCGAGAGCGGCGCGGGTCGCCGGCATCGACGTGCAGCGCGTGTACCTGGTCGCGCTGATGATGTCCGGCGGTCTCGCCGGCCTCGCCGGTGCTTCGCAGGTGCTCGGCACGACGACCATGGGCTTCGGCTCGGGGGTCGACGCGGGCATCGGCTTCGACGCCATCACGGTCGCACTGCTCGGGCGCTCGCGCCCGTGGGGCGTCTTCGCCGCCGGCCTCCTGTTCGGCGCGCTCAAGACGGGCGGGTACGCGATTCAGGCGACCCAGGCGGTCCCGATCGACCTCGTCCTCGTCGTGCAGTCCGTGATCGTCCTGCTGATCGCGGCGCCGCCCCTCGTCCGTGCCGTGTTCCGGCTGCCCGCCCCTGCCGCCGCCTTGCCGCACCGCCGTACGGAAACGGTGGCCGGGTGAACGGCGTGAGCGGTGTGAGCGGTGTCGCGACGACGACCGTCAGCGCCCGGAAGGCCGTGAGCCGCGACTGGAAGGCGCCGATCGTGCTCGACGCGTTCGCCGTCGTCGCCCTCATTCTCGGCTTCGTGGCCACACGTGCCGGAACGAGCACCTTCGGCCTCGCGACGCGCGGCGACCTCGTCGCGCTCCCCCCGCTGGCGGTCCCCACGGGCGGCACCGTCACCGCGCTCGCGCTCGTGCTCGCCGGGCTCGCGGTCGCGGCCCACGCGTTCGTGCTGGTCGGAGCCGCCCGGCGGGTGCCGCTCTGGCTCATCGCGGGATTCGCGGCCGTGTTCCTCGTCGCGTTCCTCACCTGGGCGTCGGCGGGACGAACCGTGCCCGTTCCCGGTCTGCTGGTCGGCGGCCTCGCGCTCAGTACCCCGCTGGTCTTCGGCGCCCTCGGGGGCGTCATCGGCGAGCGCGCGGGCGTGGTGAACGTCGCGATCGAGGGCCAGCTACTGCTTGGCGCGTTCTCGGCCGCGGTTGTCGGGTCGGTCACCGGTCAACCCGTCCTCGGGCTCGTCGCGGCGGTGGCCGGCAGCGTGCTCGTCGCCCTCGTGCTCGCCGCTCTCGCGATCCGGTACGTCGTCGACCAGGTCATCGTCGGCGTCGTGCTGAACGTGCTCGTGACCGGGCTGACAGGCTTCCTGTACGCGAAAGTGCTGAAGTCCGACGCCGAGCTGTTCAACGCGCCCGACCGGTTCCCCGTACTGCCGATTCCCGGGCTGTCGGCGATCCCGATCATCGGGCCGGTGCTCTTCCGGCAGACGATCATCGTGTACCTCATGTACCTCGCGGTGTTCGCCGTGTGGTTCGGCCTGTTCAAGACCCGCTGGGGGCTGCGGGTACGCGCGGTCGGCGAGCACCCGAGCGCGGCCGACACGGTCGGCATCAACGTCAACCGCACCCGGTTCCGGAACGTCGCCCTGGCCGGCGCGATCGCCGGCGTCGGCGGTGCCTACTTCACGCTCGACTCCGTCGGCGCGTTCAACAAGGAGATGACGAACGGCATGGGCTTCATCGCCCTCGCGGCCGTCATCTTCGGCCGATGGCACCCGATCCGGGCCACGCTGGCGGCGCTGCTGTTCGGATTCGCCACGAACCTGCAGAGCATGCTCGGCATCATCGGCTCCCCTGTGCCGAGCGAGTTCCTGCTCATGCTGCCCTACGTCATCACGGTGTTCGCGGTCGCCGGCCTGGTCGGGCGGTCCCGCGCGCCCGCGGCGGGCGGAAAGCCCTACCTCAAGTCCTGAGTGCACAGAACAAGGAGAAGATCACTAGTGTCCCAGAGTTTCGTCATCGACACCGACACCGCGTCCGATGACGCCGTCGCCCTGTTGCTGGCCGCGCGCGATCCACGGTCGCGGATCCGCGCCGTCACGGTCGTCGCCGGGAATGTGCCCCTCGTGCAGGGCGTCCGCAACGCGAAGGTCACCCTCGAACTGGCGGGGGCCGCCGACGTCCCGGTGTGGGCGGGATGCGGCGCTCCGCTCGTCCGCGACCTCGGGACCGCGCAGAACGTGCACGGCTCCGATGGGATGAGCGGAACGTCGCTGCCCGAGCCGCGGATGGCGACGCAGGACGGCCACGCCGTGCTCGCGCTTCTCGCCATCGCCCGGGACGAGCCCGGGCAGCATACGCTCGTCACGCTGGGACCGCTCACGAACATCGCGGCCGCCGTCACGATCGATCCCGGGTTCCTCACGAGGTTCCGGCACACCTACATGATGCTGGGCACCAGCGACGGCAACGGCAACGTGTCCGCGATCGCCGAGTACAACGCCTGGGCCGATCCCGAGGCGGCGCAGGTCGTGCTCCGGGCGCCGGGCGAGAAGACCATGGTCGGCTGGGACATCTCCCGCAAGTACGCGGTGATCGATCCGGCCGAGGATCGCCGGCTGCGCGATCTCGGGAGACTCGGGAGCTTCGCCGCCGACATCAACCGCGACGTGCACGCGTTCGCGGTCGAGGAGACCGGGCTGGCCGGTTACGACCTCCCCGACCCCATCGCCATGGCGATCGCCATCGATCCCGGCATGATCGTCAGCGCCGAGGACCTCCACTTGCAGGTGTCGACCGACCCGGTGACTCGCGGGCACACCTACGCCGACCGCCGCACCCCGCCGCGACCGGTGAACACCCGCGTCGTGACGAGTGCCGACGGCCAGGTCTTTCTCGACGCGCTGCGGGCCGCCGTGACCCTCTGACGCGGTAAGGGCCGGTACGGGTCGGCGCGGGCCGGCGCCGGCCCGCGCCGGTCGCAGGTCCTCCGACCGGCGTCGGCCCGCACGCCAGTAGAGTGAGGAACCATGGTGGTCACGTACGCGGATGTCGCCAAACGGGCGGGCACGTCGACCGCCGTGGTGAGCTACGTGCTCAACGACGGGCCGCGCAACGTCGCGCCCGCCACCAGGGAGCGGGTGCTCACCGCGGCCGCTGAGCTCGGATATCGGCAGAACCGGATCGCGCGAGCCCTGCGTTCCGGCCGCACGGGCCTGGTCGGGGTGCTGACGCCCGACGCGACCATTCCCTACTTCGGCGAGCTCACCCGGGCGATCGTGCGTGCACTCGGCGACGCCGACCGGTTCGCGCTCGTGAGCCACGCCGCGGTGTCCGGACGGTCCGAGCGCCAGGCCATCGAGGCGCTGCTCAGCGCTCAGGTCGATGGGCTGCTGATCACGGCGTTCTGGCCGGACCAGGAGCTTCCGGTCGAGATCGACGTCCCGGTCGTCTACGTTCATCACAAACCCGACGGTGTCGAGGGCCTGCTCGTCGAGAGCGACAACACACACAGCGTCCGTGCGGCGGTGGAGCACCTCCGGAGCCACGGTCACGGCGCGCCGGCATTCTGGGCGGGCCCCGACGACGTCGGCCCCACCGGCGAGCGAACCCGCGCATGGGCCGCGCTCGTCGGCGACGACGGCACGCTCTACCGGTCCGGCTACAGCAGCGGGGAAGCGGCCGCCGAGTTCCGGCGACAGCACCGGCTCGGGACGCCGGCGAGGTCGCTGGTGGTCGCCTCCGACGTCCAGGCGCTCGGGATCCTGTCCGCCGCCTACCAACTGGGGGTGCGGATCCCGGACGACCTCGCCGTCATCAGCCTCGACGGATCCGCCGAGACGGCGTTCACCGCTCCGCCGTTGACGGTCGTGCGGCAGCCGGTGGAGTCGATGGCCGCGCGGGCGGTCGGCCTGCTGACCGGACGCCCTGACGCCGGCGAGTCGCTCGGGTCCTTGATCGTCCGTACGAGCTGCGGCTGTGACCACGACGTCTGAGGACCACGACGTCTGAGGACCACGACGTCTGAGGACTACGGCGCCTGAGCGACCCGCGACCGGATGAGCACGGTCAGCGCGGCGAGAGCCGACAGCAGGACGGCGATCGACAGCCCGGCGTCGATCGTCGGGCTCACCGCGCCGAGCGCCGTCCCCGCGCCGATCCCGGCATAGAGCGCGGCGGCGTTGAGGCCGACCGCGACCACGCCTTGCGACCCCGCGGCGCGCAGGAGCAGTCGCTGAATGACGGGGCTGATCGACCAGGTGGCCGCGCCCCACATGCCGAACAGCACGGCGACGCCCGTCGCCGAGGCCCCATCGACGTGCGTCAGGGCGACGAACCCCAGGAACACCAGGCACAGCACCGCGAGCGCGCCGACCAGCAGCCGTTCGGGGTGCCGCCTCCGGTTCTGCAGCAGGAGGCCGACCAGCGGAGTGGCGACGACGCCCCCGGCGCCGAAAACCGCCGACCCGGCCACGTCCGCCCCGACCTGGGTCGCGAGCTCCTCCGATCGGCCGAACACCGTGTAGGCCGACGCCATCGAGACCGTCGTGAGCAGCAGCCAGAATCCGCAGGCCGCCAGAGTGCCGAGATAGCCGACCGGCCGCGGCCGCTCTGGCCGGTCCGTCGTCGCGCCGCGCACCGCGAACCCCACGACCGCGGCGGTCGCGCCGCGCACTGCGAACGCCACGACAGCGGCGGCGAGGCCGATGAGGGCCGGCCCCATCAGCACCAGTTGCCAGGGGAGCCGGCTGACGAACGCCCGGGCCAGGTCGGGTGTGAACGAGGTCGCGGCCGCCAGGACGGCGAACGCGACCCCCGTCGCCGTGCTCGGTCGGCGCGCGGCCGCAGCCGTGGACAGGAGGACTGGAACGAGCGTCGCCGCGCCGATGGCGGCGATCGTCCGGGAGACGACGAAGGCGGCGTAAGCCGGGGCCAGCGCGCCGAGCACACCGGCCACGACGAGCAGCGCCGCGCCGATCGAGATGACGCCGTGCCAGGCGAGCCGGCGGCCGAGGGCCGGCGTGAACGGCACGCAGACCGCGTACGTGACCGAATAGGCCACGGTGGCGAGGTGGATCCGGCCAGGGTCCGTGCCGAGATCCCGCGCCACCGCGTCGGCCAGGCCCGCGGGGAGGAAGGTGCTCATCCCGGCGGCCGCGATGCCGAGGACGACGACGATGAACCTCACATGCCGATGAACCTCACGCACCGCGGGATCGGCGCCAATCGGCGGCCGCCTGCTCACGCGCCGTCACCTCGCCGATGTTCAGCGCGATGGCGGTCAGCGCCGCGCGGTGCAGGTCCTCCTGGTAGGACGCGCAGCAGTCGGCGGGCACCTGGACGTCCCATCCAAGCTGGAAGGCGTCGTTCGCCGTCGACGCGACGCAGCACTCGGTGGTGAGCCCGGTCACGGTGACACGATCGACTCCGGCCTGCCGCAGCATCGACTCGAGCGGCGTGCCGATGAACGCGCTGTACCTCTCCTTGCGGACGACGGTCTCCGCACCGAGCGGCTGGACCCGATAGAACTCGGCGAGTTCGGCGCCTTCCATGCACGCGTCGAACCCGAACCCGGTAGCCGGACCACGGAATCTCCTGTTGGCCTCCCAGGGCGCACCGAGCCGGGTCGTGTTCTGGATCCAGAAGATCGGGACATCCGCCGATCGCGCGTCGTCCACGAGATCGGCGATCTCCTCGACGGCCGCCTGGACGCGCGTCACCGCCTCCACCGGGACCTGGTGACTTCTCAGGAAATCGGGCCGGGCGAAGTAGTGCTGTACGTCGACGACGAGGAGCGCGTCGATGCCTGACCGTGTCATAGGCCGTCCTTCTAATCGTTTAGATAAGCGGGACGGGACGATACCGCCGGTCGGCGGTATCGTCAACAGGTGTGGCTGCGGGGCCGCCTGCCTGGACGCGGTGGGCACGTCTTGCGGTCGATGCGCGGCGCCGCGGCAACCGCTTCGTCTCCTTTACGCTGATGCACCCGATGACCGCGCATTTCGCCGGCCGACCCGCTTTACCCGGCGGCCGGCGCGCCGTAGACGCCGAGTTCGTAGATGCTGCCACCCGAGGAGCTCGAGTCGTTGATCGTGATGCGGACGTAGCGGGCGTTCACCGCGCTCGGGGGCAGGGAGTAGGTGGTCTGGGTCGTGGTCGGGGCGGCTGTGTGGTCCTCCAGGCTGGTCCAGCCGCTCGGATCGGTGGTGTCCGCCGAGTACTCGATCTTGTACTTGTAGCCGGACGACTTCTCGAAGGTCGTCACGACGCCGGTGATCTTCCGTAGCGATCCGAGGTCGACCTGGAGCCAGGACGGGTCGGGCAGGCCGGCTCCCTGGGCCCACCGGCTGGACATGGAGCCGTCGAAGGCCATGGCCGGGGTGTACTCGGCCGAGTACATGGACGAGGCGGTTGCGGTCTTCCCCAGTGCGAGGTTGACGCTGTTCGGCGTCGTCACCGACACCGAGGCGCTCTCCGCCGACAGGTTGCCGGCCGCGTCGCGGGCCCGCACAGTGAACGGGTAGGTGCCACCGGCGGTCAGCCCGCCGATGCGTACGGAAGGCGTCGCCGTGGCGTTGACGAGCCGGCCGTCACGGTAGATCTCGTAGCCGGTCACCGCGGTGTCGTCTCGTGAGGCGGTCCAGCTCAGGTCGGCGACCGTGGGCAGCGCGGCGGACCCCTGGAGGCCGGTGGGCGCGGTGGGGGAGTTTCGGTCACCGGCCGGCTGGGCCGGGTCGAGGTCACGGTAGGCCGGTTCGAGCCCGGCGGCGGCGGTCACCGACGCGGGGAGCGCCTCGCAGCCGGGCACCGTGACGTTGTTGGCGAGAACGTTGTTGGGGCTGCCCTGCAGCGCGGTCGCGGGATTGTCGGTGAAGTTGTATTCAGCCGTGTTGTGCCGAGCCCCGCCCCCGTTGATCAGGAGCCATCTGACGTCGAGGTCGCACAGGGCGTTCTCGGTGACCTTCACGTAGCGGCTGCCCTCGTCGAGGTACACCGGACCGTAGCCGTCCGGTCCGAGGCTGCGGATGTAGTTGCCCGAGATCACCGTTCCGGGGTCGGCGCCGAGGTGGTAGATCCCGCCGCCGTCGGCCAGTCCGGTCATCACGTCGTGGATCAGGTTCGCCTGGATGGTGTTGCCCATGCTCGTCGTCGGAGTGTCGTAGATCGGGGTGCCCAGATTGCCGTCATAGGCAGGGTTGCCGCCCGGGTCGGTCAGCCCGAATCCCCAGCCGACGGAGATCGCGCTGTACGGGAGCGCGTACAGCACGTTGTGGGTGAGGGAGGTCCTGGTCGTGTAACCGATGAAGATGCCGACCGCGTCGGCGTATTCGGCGCCCACGTCCGTGACCACGTTGTCGGACACGGTGTTGTCCTCGGTCACCAGTCGGGGGTCGTCCGGGTGGTGGTCGACCACGGCGATGCCACCGACCTGGATTCCGGCGGAGGAGACGTCCTGGAACCGGTTGCCGGTGATCGTGGCGCCCTTGCTGCCGGTGTCGAAGTTCAGTGCGGCGGCGCCAAGGTGGGTGAAGACGTTCCGATGGAAGGTGATGCCGCGGTCGTTGGCGAACGTCACCGCCGCGGGGGTCTTGGCCCACGAATCGCGGGTCGAGTCGAAGTTGGGGTTACCGCTGCCGACGATGTGGAAACCGGCCTGGACGTCGGCGTAGCCCTCGTCGGAGTTCGGCGCCAGCCAGGTGGCATGCGAGAAGGTCAGTCCCTCGAACCGGATGTCATGGATCGGCCGGCTGACCGTGCCGGTGCCCTTGATCAGGGCTTCCAGGCCGCCCGCCACCACGTCGGCGGTCCGGGGATCCTGGCCGGGCAGCGGGATGTAGTACAGCGCGCCCGCGCTCTTGTCGAGGTACCACTCTCCCGGCTGGTCGAGCAGTTCGTAGGCGTTCTCGAACCAGGTCGGCTTCTCCATGCCGATTCCGGTGTGCAGGTTGGCGTTGTGCCAGCACGGTTCCTGTACGGTGACGGCCGTCCCGGCGATCGACGCGACCGGGCAGCGGAGCAGTTTCCAGCTGATGCGGGTGACGACCTCGATGTCGGACTGGTTCTTCCAGCCCGCCATCGCCGGGTCGGACACGGTGAATCCGGTGGCGGTCTTGGCGAACGTCACCGGATCGTCCGGCGTGCGTGCCCTGGTGGCTCGCTTTCCGTTGACGTACAACTGCCGCGTGTCGAGGTCGCCCGCTGCGGCGCGGTAGATGTTCTTGGCCGCGTCCTGCAGCGTCCAGCCGGTGACGGTACGGCCGCCGCTGATCACGGGATGGCGGCCGGGAATCGCGCGCCAGATCACCTCGTGGCCGTTGGCGCCGGAGTCGGCGGCGGTGAGGTCGAGGGGCTTGTCGAGGACATACGTGCCGTCGTCGATGTTGACGACGACGTCCTTGCGCATTTGGGCGTTGACCCTGCGTACGGCGTCGCGGGCTCGTTCCAGGGTCTTGAACGGCCGGTCGCGGGTTCCCGGAGCGGAATCGTCACCACGAGGGGAGACGTAGAAGTTCGTGCCCACGTCGGCCGTGGCCGGGGAGACGACATGAGGAATCAGTACGAAGGGGACGAACATTGCGCTGAGCAGCAGTATCGAACGGCGAAGGAGGGGTTGCGAAAGGACCATCGGGCTCGCTCCAGGGAGAACTGGTGGGGGGTAAGAGCGCGATCGAGGGGGCGCGATCAGGGGTTGAGATCGCCGAAACCCGGGGCGGTGCCGGCGCGGACCATGCCGTCGGCGCCGACGGAGTCATCGGTGCTGATCGGGTTTCCCCAGACCAGCGCCTCGTAGTAGGTCGTGTTGGGAATGGCCATGCACAGGTGCTGGTTGACCAGCCCCATGCCGTGAACCTCCGCGCGGAGCCCGAAGCTCTCCGCGAGATGGGCGATGCGCATGGCTCCGGTGACGCCGCCCTTGAAGATGGCCGAGGTGCGTACGTGCGTGGCGGTGCCGGCGCTGATGAAGTCGGCGATGTTCATGTGGGAGCCGTCGCTCGTCTCCCCGACCAGCAGGGGCACCGACACCCGCTCGGCCAGCCAGCGGTGGCTCGTGATGTTGAACTCCCGCATCGGCTCCTCATACCACAGGAAGCCGAGGTCGGAGAGCGCCCGCCCGAGGTGGATCGCGTCGGCGAGGTCGAACCCGGCGGAGCCGTCGTACATCAGCGGGAAGCCGTCCCCGACGTGCTCGCGCAGCCGGCGGGCCAGTTCGGCGTCACGGCGGCCGTCGCCCCAGGCGTGCAGTTTGATCGCGCCGAAGCCCCGCTCGACGCACTGGTCGGCGATGTCGAGGTACTCCTCGATCGAGGAGTAGGTCACGGTCGACGCGTAGGCCGGGATGGCGTCCCGGAAGTTGCCGAGAAGGCCGTGCACGGGCAGCCCCGAGAGCCGGCCGGCGATGTCCCACAGCGCGACGTCCACCAGGCCGAGGAAGTAGAGCGGGAACTCCTCGATGCGGTCGAGCTCCCACATGCGGTGCCACAGCCATTCGCGGCGCAGCGCGTCCTGGCCGATCAGCTCCTCACGGACCCGGCGCTCGACGAGGTCGGCGGCGATGACGCCGCGAGGTGTCGGCGCGCTGCCCACCACACCGTCCTCGGTACGGACCCTCAGGACGCCGCCGGTGCGCTCCGGCTCGGACCCGGGCAGGCCGTCACGCCAGCGGAACGGCTGCTGGGCGGGCAGTCGTACCTGATCGACCCAGACATCCTGGATCGTCGTTCCGCTCAAGGGCGCTCCTTCGGGTCGTCGACGACGTTGAGCAGCCGATCTCTGATCCTGCGCTCGAACTGGGCCTGGGTCGTGTCGATATGCGCGATCATCGCGGCGGAGGCCTTCTCGGGCTCTCCCGCGGCGACGGCCTCGGCGACCGCGACGTGCTGGCGCGCGGCGACGGTGAGCGATCCTGGAAGATCGCCACGGAACAGCAGCAGGTCCGACTGCTGGGCGAAATCGCGAAGGGTCGTCACCGAGGCCTGGAGGAACACGTTGCCGGAGGCGGAGGCGACGGCGTCGTGGAAGAGCCGGTCGGAGCGCGCGAACTCGCGGTGGTCGGATCCCGGCGCCGCGACGAGCGACTGCTCGGCCGCCTCACGGATCGCGCGCACCTGCAAGGGGGTGGCCAGGGTGGCGGCCCGGCGCGCCGTCTCGGCCTCGATGAGCCGGCGATGATCGAACATCATGAGCACGTGCTCAAGATTGGTGGGCTGGAAGTAGGCCACCTGCTCTTCGGCCACGGCGTTGGAGGGAACGGCGACGAAGATGCCCGCGCCCTTGCGCACCGTGATCCGCCCTACCGCCGCCAGGACCTTGATGGCCTCGCGGGTCACCGTCCGGCCTGACTGGAAGATCTCCGCGAGCTGCTGCTCGGTCGGCAGCCGGTCACCCGGTTGCAGCTTCCGCTCGGCGATGTAGACCAGCAGCCGTTCGGCCACCAGCTCGTAGCCGGGGCGGTAGCTCGTGGCCGCGTGAGCGGGTTCGGACGGGGAGGCGCCCTCTTCAGGGGCGGCGCGTGGGCTCATGTGACCCTCTCTGGTGTTCTTCGGCGCCGGGCGAAGCATCCGGTCCTAACTGGCGAGAAGCATGCCACATCGAGGGTGGATTGAAAATAGATCAGATCTATCTGGGAAACAGAGCGTTGACATCCTGGTCGTTGGCTCGAATACTTACGCTCCAACAGCAACAGATCTTGTTTGTTAGCCAAATAGATCTGATTCTTCATCGGACGGCTGCGTCCTCACCCGAACGAAGGGGCCCCCATGAGCAGTCGACCAGGCGGCCGTGTCGCAGTGATCACCGCGACAGGCGCCACTCTCGCCGCACTTCTCTCGCTGACCGCCTGCGGCGGTGGCCGGAGTGCCGACAAGCAACCCACCGCCGACCCCAACGCCAAGATCGTGGTGTGGGCGGACGCCACTCGCGTCCCGATGGTCCAGGAGTACCAGAAGTCGCACCCCGCGGCGAAGATCGATCTGGTCACCATCCCGAACGAGTCCGGCTACATCGAGACGAAGGTCCAGCTCGCCAACCGTGCGGGACAGGGCTGGCCCGACGTCGTGTTCACCGGGGAGAACCTCGCGACGTTGCAGGCGAAGCCCTACGAATGGGCGGCCCCCCTCGACGGCCGGGTGAAGCAGGACGTCATCGACGCGTTCGCGAAGACCTCCGTCGGCAACTGCACCATCGCGGGTCATCTCTACTGCCTGCAGAACGACATCGCCCAGACGGTGCTCTGGTACGACAAGGGCCTCATGAAGCAGTTCGGGTACACCGTCCCGAAGACCTGGAAGGAGTACCAGGACCTCGGGGCGAAGGTGGCCTCAGAACACCCGGGCTACGTCGTCGGAGCGCTCGGCGCCCACGGCATGCTGTTCACCTACTACCAGTCGAGCGGATGCCCGCTGACCGACGCCAAGTCGGACACCACCGTCCGGATCAATCCCGATGCGGTGGAGTGCACGCGCGTCGACAACCTGCTCCAGCCGATGCTGGACAACGGGTCGGTCTCGCGGCTCGACGAGTTCGACCCCGCCTTCGTCGCCCTCGGCACCCAGCGGAAGATCCTCATGCTTCCGTTCGCGTCGTGGGCGGGCGACTTCGCGTTCAAGCCCACCTACAAGACACCGCCGGGCCAGCTCGCGGCGGCCCCGATGCCGACCTGGGAGGGCGAGAGCGTCGGATACTCCGGCGCGGTGGGCGGCGGGGTCTGGGCCATGAGCAGGCACGCCGCCAACCCGCAGGGTGCCGCCGACCTCATCACCTGGCTCACCACCGACATCGGTCTGCAGAGCAAGCAGCCCACCTACCCTGCCTACCGTCCGGCGGCGCAGGCATGGATGGCCGGTAAGGCGAACGACCCCTACTACGCCGAGGATCCCTCTCCGGTGTTCAAGGCGCAGGCCGACCTCATCCGCGAGAACTGGAAGTACACCCGGTACGCGGCGACGGTCATCAACAGCTACAACGAGACGGTCGCCAAGGGCATCCAGGACAAGGGCAAGCTCGCCGACCTGATGCCGAAGTTCGGCGAGCAACTGACCCAGGCGGCGAAGGACGCGGGCTACACGGTGACCCCGTGAGGCGGCACTTCGCGCCGTACCTGTTCCTCGCGCCGTACCTGGTGTTCCTCCTCATGTTCGGCGTGGTGCCGGCCGTCTACGCCGTGGGCGTCTCGTTCGAGACCCCCGACGTGACCTTCGCCGGGCTGGAGAACTGGGCGGCGGTGCTGGCCGACGCCCGGCTCCTGCCGTCGGCCCGGAATGTCGCCACCTACCTGGGCATGTGGCTGCCGACCATGCTGCTGTTCGTCACCGGGCTGTCGCTGCTGGCCCACCACCACGGCGGCCGGATCTCGGCGGTGAGCCGCTTCGCCTGGTACCTGCCGGGCGCCGTCACCGGCGCGGCGGCGGCGCTGCTGTGGCTGTTCATGCTGAGCCCGGGAATCAGCCCGTTCTCGCCGCTGCTACGGCTCGCCGGCGTCAGCTCCGGCACCGACCTGCTGGGCGGGCAGGGCCTGCCGATCGTGCTCACCGTGATGGCCACGATGGTGACCGCCGGCGGCTGGATCGTCGTGGTGTACGCGGCGCTCAACACCGTGCCCGGCGAGATCCTCGAGGCCGCGAGGGTCGACGGAGCAAACGGCTGGCAGGTGACGATGCGCATCAAGGTGCCCCACATCCGGCCGCAGCTCGCCCTCATGCTGATCTCCAGCTTCGCCTACGGGACGCAGATCTTCGTCGAACCCCAGGTGCTGCGCTCGGCGTTCACCAGCCAGGTGAGCGAGACGTGGTCGCTGAACCAGCTCGCCTATTTCTTCGCCACACAGCGCGGGAACTTCGGCATGGCCGCCGCGCTGTCGCTCATGCTGCTCGTCGTGGGCCTGCTGGTGGCAGTCCTCGTGATCGCCAGAACCGATCTGTACGCGACCGGCAGCAGGAAGGGTTGACATGGCCACCGACTCCGCGCTGGAACCAAGGGCGGACAGGACGAGCGACCCCGCGCCCGAACCAAGGGCGGACCGGACAGCCGGCACCGGACCACTGCTGCGGCGCCGGGCGAGCGCGGTCGTCGGGGCGACCGTCATGCTGGTCTCCGCCGCCGCGTTCGTCATTCCGCTGCTGTGGCTCGTACTGGCGCCGACTCACACGCGCGACCGCCTCACCGCCGGCGCGTCGCTGACGTTCGGATCCGTCGCCGACCTCGGCCGCGCCTGGTCCAACCTCATGACCTTCGGCGATGGCCTGGTCCTGGACTGGCTGGCGAACTCGATCGGCTACTCGGTGGCCGCGGTGATCCTCGCGCTGTTGATGGCGGTCCCCGCCGGCTACGCGCTCGCCATGTACGACTTCCCCGGGCGCCGGGCCGTGTTGAACGCCACCCTGGTGACGATGATCATCCCACAGGCCGCGCTGATCCTTCCCCTCTACCTGGAGATGGTCAGGCTCGAACTGATCGACACCGTCTGGTCGGTCGTGCTTCCGAGCGCGTTCTTCCCCTTCGGGGTCTACCTCACCTACCTCTACTACAACGACAACCTTCCGCGCAGTCTCATCGAGGCCGCCCGGATGGACGGCGCGTCGGAGTGGCGGGCCTTCGTGTCCCTCGGCCTTCCCTTGGGCCGGCCCGCCCTTGGGCTCACCGGGTTCTTCTGCTTCGTGCAGGCGTGGAACCAGTACTTCCTGCCCTTCGTCATGCTCTCCGACGACTCCAAGTACAACCTCCAGCTCGGCCTCCAGACGCTGATCAGCTCCACCGCCGCCGTCAATCCGTCCTACGGCGCGACGATCCTGCCCATCCACCAGCCGGAGGCGGCGCTCGCCGGGCTCGTCACCGTCGGACCCATCCTCGTGATCTTCCTCGTCGCGCAGCGGTACCTGCGAGCCGGGCAGCTCGGAGGAGCCGTCAAGGGATGATCAGCCACGTCTCCGTTCGTCATCACCGCTCCTGGGTGCTGCCGCACCCTCGTCGGCGGTGGACTTACTCGTCGGGTCCCTGGGTGTTCCAGGAGTCACTGCGGCGGGTGACACTCGGGCACAGCACCTCCGACACGCTGGTGCCGCCGACCATGGGCCCATGCTCGTCGTGTCTGGTGATGAACCCCTTGCAGGTGACGTGCACCTGGTGCCAGTGCCGCCACGTGCCGGGCGGGCAGACCGAGCGGGCTCCCCGCTTCACATCGTCGTCGTTGATATCCACCACATAGCAAGGACCGGTGGCCCGCACGATGCTGGACTCCGCGGTCGCTGGCCCGAACAGTGGGAGTCCCAGGATCGGCGCGGTGAGGGCGGCCAGGAATGCCTTTCCGCCGAATTCGCGGTTCATGCGTACTCCTTCGTGTGGCCGCAACGTGCCTGCAGCCATGACGGCGGCGGTGAGCATGCCGGCGAGTCCGTGACGTGCGTGCATGGTGGTCTCCTTTCTCCGGGTCGGCCGAAGGGGCCGACGTCTTCTCGTGTTCTCGTGGTGCGGCGGGCGTGCTCGCCCGATCACTACCGGTGAACAACAGAGAACCCACTCCGGCGGGGTGTCCAACAGGGCCTCGGCCGGCCTCGGCCGGACTCGGACGCTGCATCACCAGATCCGGACACGCCTGGTGATCGCTCGTTCCCCGCACCTTGATGCTTGCTATACGTCTTGACCTGCAGGATTGCGGTGAAGACATGTCTCGGAGAGAGGGCGGGGAAGGCTGGGCATGTCAGCTCACCTGCTCTGGCGGGTGATCGTGGCGGCCGCAGGCCCTTGTCCGGAGCCGTCAGGCGAAGAACTGGGTCAGTGACCGTGATACCAGGTCGGGAGCTTCCTCACACAGCCAGTGCAGCGCCTTGTCGATGGTGACGATGCCGCGGACGTCTGTGGCCACGTGGGGCAGTGTGCCCTCGAACCAGGGGCGGGTGTCCGGGGCGACCAGGCCGAGTACGGGGCGCTCACCTTGGCGTAGGTCTTCATGTCCTGGATGTCCTGGTGGCAGGCCTGGTACCAGCCGTTGCCCGCCCGGATGGCTTCGGCCTTGTCGTAAACGCGCGTAGATGGCCCTGTCGCGGGTCGGTCACCGAGCTTTGGTCGACGAGCCCGATGCCGTAGTGCCAGTCGATCAGAAACCGCGATCGGCCCGCGAGAAGTCGTTCCGGCAGACCCTGGACCTGGTTGAACGCCCACCACCACATGTGTGTGTCGCCGCCTGGCCGCTGCAACATCGGAATCTGGTAGAGGCTCTCGTCGGGGTGCAGCACGTCCAGTAACGCAAGCTTGCGCGTCGCAGCCAGGTGGTTGGCCGCGAAGCTGAAGGCGACCATCGCCCCGACGTCGTGCCCGGCGATATTGACGCGGTCGTGGCCGAGCTTGCGCACCAGTTCGTAGACGTCGCGTGCCATCGTCTTCTTGTCGAAGCCGCCCGCGGGTTTGTCAGAGGCTCCCATGCCCCGGATGTCGACGGCGATCAAATCACGGGGACTGTACGGTTCTGGACACACCCCACGCCGTTTACTGGACACACTCTAGTTGTCAGCCTTGGAGCAGCAGCCGGGAGAAGACGACTCTTTGGATCTGGTTGGTTCCTTCGTAGATCTGGGTGATCTTGGCGTCGCGCATCATGCGTTCGACCGGGTAGTCGCGGGTGTAGCCGTAGCCGCCGAGAAGTTGCACCGCGTCGGTGGTGATCTGCATTGCGACGTCGGAGGCGAAGCACTTTGCGGCGGCGCCGAAGAAGGTCAGGTCGGCGTCGTTGCGGTTCGCGCGACCGGCTGCGGCGTAGGTAAGTTGTCGCGCGGCCTCAAGCCGCATGCCCATGTCGGCGAGCATGAACTGCAGTCCTTGGAACTCCGCGATCGGTCGCCCGAACTGCCGTCGCTCGGTGACGTAGCCGAGAGCGTAGTCGAGAGCGCCCTGGGCGATGCCGACGGCTTGTGCGGCGATGTCGACGCGCGTGCGGTCGAGGGTGGCAAAGGCGGTCCGTAGCCCTGAGCCGGGCTCGCCGATGAGCCGGTCGTGGCCAACGCGGACGGAGTCGAGGTACACCTCGCGGGTCGGGGAGCCGTGCAGTCCCATCTTCCGTTCGGGTGCGCCGAATGAGACGCCCTCATCGTCGACGTGGACGACAAAGGCGGAGATTCCCTTCGAGCCGGCATCTGGATTGGTGACGGCGAACACGACGTAGTAGTCGGCGACACCGGCCAGCGTGATCCATCGCTTGACTCCGTTGAGCTTCCAGCCGTCGTCGACCGAGACTGCGCGGGTGGACATCGCTGCCACGTCGCTTCCGGCCTCGGGCTCGGACAACGCGAAGGTAAACAGCGCGCTGCCGTTCGCGACCTGCGGCAGGTACTGCTGTTTCATCTGCTCGGATCCCGAGAGCAGCAAGGGGATGGTGCCGAGTATGTTGGACGACGGGATTGAGGAGACAGCTGCCGATGACCGTGCTAGCTCCTCCATCACCAACGCCGCCGAGAGGGCGTCGCCGCCTGCGCCGCCGTACATCTCCGGGATGTGCACGGCATGCAGATCGGCGGACACCAGTTGTTCCAGCATGTCCCGGGGAAACTCGTCGGTGGAGTCGATGTCGGCCGCGCGGGGTGTGACCACCTTTTCGGCGAAGGCGCGCACCACCGTACGCAACTCGGCATGAACTTCAGGTAGTGCGAACAGGGGCGTGGTCATGACTGTCCTCCGAGGTGTTGGGTGGCGCCCCGTTGTCTGCGGCTTCCCGGGAATCTGCTCCTTCGGCACGATTCCATCCTTATTTCCAAGGTCAGGAGCCTCCAAAGTACTCAGTGCGGTTCATCCTGCCTCGCATCGCGGACTGGATCGGTCTTGTCTGGTTCGGGGGTCAGGCGCCGCCGAATCGGGTCCGCAGAGTGGGCTTGAGGATCTTGCCCATCGGATTCCGAGGCAGTTGCGGAACGATTTCGACGGCTCGGGGATGCTTGTACTTCGCGAGACGGTCGGACAGGAATGTTTGGATGTCGTCGATGGCGAGTTCGCGCCGGTTCTCCTTGAGCTCGAGCACGACGAGAGCCTTCTCACCCATGTCGGGGTCGGGCACGCCGATCACGGCACATTCCTGGATATCCGGGTGCTGCTGGAGGACCGCCTCGATCTCGGCGGGGTAGATGTTCACCCCACCAGAGACGATCATGTCTCTGCTTCGGCCGGTCACGTATAGGTACCCATCCTCGTCGAGGCGTCCGGTGTCTCCTGTCTTGAAGAACCCCCGGGGAGAGAGCGTCTCCGGTCCCATGGGTCCTTGCCCCAGGTACGCGCCGACGAGACCGGGTGTCCTCGCCGTGATCTCACCCTCTTCGCCGATCGGTTTGGGGCGCCAGTGCTCGTCGACGATCTCGATGGTCACGTGGGGAAAAGGTCGGCCGCTCGCCGTTGGATGAGTAAGGAAGTCCTCTGGCGCCATCCGCGTCATCGCGGCCGCCTCTGTTGATCCGTACTGTTCCCACAGCACGGGGCCGAAAGTGCTCAGCACCCAGCGCTTGAGCTCTGGGGGGACCGGAGCGGCGCCCACGTAGATGCTCTCAAGACTAGTCAGATCCCACGAACGATCGGAGGTTTCCAGAAGCGTCTTGATGCGCAGCAACATGGTGGGCACCGCCATCCAGTGCTGGATTCGGTGCCGCTCGATGAGGTCGAGGGCTTCTTCGGCCTTGAACCGAGGCAGCAGATACAACGTGCCGGCGCGCTGGTGAGTCACCGTGGCCTCGACGGCGCCGGCGGCGTGGTGCACCGGCAGCGTCAGCAGGACACGGACGCCTTCGGGATGAGGAGGTGTGGCTGCGATCGCGTCCTGGTACTCCCGGCGTTCGTCATCGTCCCACGGGAGTCGGTCGTGGAAGGAGACCCCCTTGGACTTGCCGGTCGTACCCGAGGTGTAGATCAGGATCGGCGTTTGCGGTGGCCCGACTCGCTTCGGCGCAGGTGAGATGTACAGGTTTGCCAAGGACTGATCGTCCGCGGCACCGACGATCAGTTTGAGTGGCCGGTGGGCCGCGATCTCGGCCAGTTTGGTGTGGTCGGCGTCCGCTGTGATGAGCGCTTCGGCTCGTGCGTCGTCCAACAATTCCACAGTCTCGGCGGTCGTCAGTTGGGGATTGAGAGCCAGTTGCTCTGCGCCCAACTTGCCGATCGCTCGATTGACGATCAGCCAGTCGATGCTGGGCCGCATGCGGACACCGATGCGGGAGCGGGGTCCGAGACCCGCGCGAGAGAGTCCTTCAACGAGCATGTCGGCCGCTTGATCGAGTTCCGCGTACGTCATCGTCTTGTCGTCGTGCACGACCGCGAGTCGGCCGGGAAACCGTCGTGCCTGGAACTCGAGTGTGCGGTGGTCCGTGTTGAGTTCCACCTGATCATTCACAGTGTTCTCCACATGATGCTTGGCGCGGGGATTGGAGCATCAGACCTGCAGGATGTGGACGAAGCAGACAGCGCCGAGGCCGACCATGTGCGCCAGGCCGGTCTTGGCTCTGGGATGCTGACGCTGTCCCGCTTCTCCTCTGAGCTGTCGCGCGACCTCCACGATCTGACCGACGCCCGTCGGTCCGATGGGATGGCCCATGGCCAACAGCCCGCCTGACGCGCTTACGGCCGCCCGGCCGCCGATGTCGAACTCGCCTGCGGCGACGGCAGCGGCGGCCTTCCCTTCCGGGGCGAGGCCGATAGCCTCGAGGTAGAGGATTTCCTCGATCGCCATCGCGTCATGCACCTCGACGACGTCGAGGTCGGTCGGCTCTACCCCGGCGCTTTCCAAGGCCGCCATCGCGGTCGTTCGGGTTAGGGCGACATCGAAGTTTTCCTGGCCGTAGAGAACTTCAGATCGGGCCTCACTCGCCGTGATCCGTACGGCACGCGAGCGGTCGATACCGAGTCGGCGTATGCCTTCTTCGCTGGCGAGGACGACAGCGGCAGCGCCTTCACCGATGGGGGTGCATTGCAGCCGCGTGATGTGGCCGGCCAGCAGCGGTGGGGCAAGGACTTCCTCGAGTGAGCGTTCCTTCTGCCGTTGCGCGTAGGGGTTGAGGCTGCCGTTCCGGTGGTTCTTGACCGCGACCTGCGCGACCTGTTCGATGCTCGCGTCCGAATTCTCAAGGTACTCCTGCAACAGGAGTGCGTAGTGGGTGAACGGGACGACGACGTCATCGACCAGAGGCTGGATGCCCGACTTTTCGAACCCGAAAACGAACGGATCGGCTTTGTCGACTCCGATGGCGATGGCCACGTCGGAACTGCCTGCGGCGACATCGAGCAGGGCAGCCCTCACGGCGGTGGACCCGCCTGCCGACGCGTTCTCGACGTGGGTGATCGGGAGACCGGTCGCTCCAAGGAATCGCAGCATCTCGCGCCCGAATGCCATCCCGATCTTGGAACTGGCGAGATACGCGGCCTCGACGTCGGGCCAAGAGATCCCTGCGTCGCTGATCGCCTCCCGCACGGCAGTGTTGCCGAGCGTGACGTAAGAGGTTTCACTGGGACGCTGGTATCGGTGAAGGCCGATCCCGACGACGTAGATGGGTCTTGCCTGATCAAGGAAGTTCGTCACGAGCCTTCTCCTTCGAAGTACGGCCGGTCGCCGAGGCCAAGGCGAGTAGCGATCACTCGACCGCCGCTTCGCCCGTCCACCGGCGCGTCCCCGACGGCTCGGACGAGGGGGCCCGCGTCCAGTACGACCTCGACGACGGTGAATGGCTGCTCGATCTCGGGGTGGACGTAGACGGTGGCGAACGAGCGCAGCCTTCCTCGGGCCACGAGTTCGACGTCCGTGAGTTCGCTACCTTCGGCGCCGCAGTTCTCGCAGCCGTAGTGCTGGCGTGGCCAACGAACGACCTGGCACTTGGAGCAGCGAACCCCCTCTAGAGCCAGTGGGCCGCGGACGCTCTCGGCTGCGTCAGTACTGATGTGGCCGCTCACAGGTTCACCGAGTAGCCGCCGTTGACCGGGTAGGTCTGCCCGGTGATCCAGCCCGCCTGCTTGGATGCCAGGAGCAGGACTACTGGGGCGATGTCCTCTGGCTCACCGGCACGACGGATGATGTAGCGCGAGAACAACTTCTTCGGTCCGACCTCATCGATGTACGCCGACGTAGTGGGCGTTCGAGTTACGGCGATGGCGACGTTGTTCGCTGTGATGCCGTATTGGCCGGCGACGCGGGCGATGGCGCGGGTGAACCCCGCAGCTCCTGCCTTGGCGGCCGAGTAGGCCTCGAGGCCTGCTTCCCCGACGCGGCCAGCGTCGGAGATGACGGTGACCACGCGCCCATAGCCGGCATCCTTCATGCCTGGCAAGAATGCGCGCGTGCAGTTCATGGGTCCGTAGAGGTTGACGTCGACGAAGGGACGCCAGTTTCTCGGGTCGATGTCCCAGAACGCGCCCTCGTCGATCATGGCGGGATCGGCGCCCGAGTTGCCGGCGTTGTTGACCAAGACTTCGACTGTGCCGAATCGTGACAACGAGGCGGCCGCCATCCGTGACACGGATTCGTAGTCGGTGACGTCGGCCTGAACCGGGAGCGCCGCGCAGCCGGCCGCCTCGAGCTCTGCGGCGACTTCCTCCGCTCGTTCCAGCACCACGTCGTTGACCACGACGCCCCGTGCTCCGGCGCGGGCGAACGTTCTGGCGATCTCGGCTCCGACGCCTTGGCCGGCTCCGGTGATCACGGCGACCGAGTCGGTGATGTCGAGTAGCCGCTGCGTTGTCTCACTCATCGATGCTTCTCCTAGTTCGCAGGTTGTAGGACGATGGTTCACGAACTGCTGGGCGAGACCAGATTGCCTTCGAGCGTGAACGATCCGGTGTCGGCGCTGTACTTGGTGATGTAGAAGGTTTCGCTCGGAACGGGGTCGGTCGTGCCGTTCATGCCGACCTCGACGCGCGGAAGGGTCACGCTGGAGGACAGTTTGAAGTTACGCGATGCCTCCAGGATCGAGGCTCGTGTGAGTCCGTCAGGGGACTGCTGTGCCTGCTTCAGCACGGCGACGACGACTTCGCCCTCGTACCAGCCGGTGAGGGCGGACGCGGCGACCTTCGACTTGCCCTCCTGGTCCATCCAGTCCAAGTAGGCGGCCACACCCGGCCTCGATCGCGCGCCGTCGCTCTGAATGTCGGCCAGCATGTTGGCGGTCATGACACCGTCGGCGGCGTCCTTCGCGGCGCGCAAGACCGTGCTGTTCGCGCACGTCCAGGTCAAATAGACGTCGGGATTCCAGCCATCCGCCTGTGCCTCGCGGGCGGCGAGCTCGCGGAGGAACGTGACGCAACCCGAGCCCACCGGGAGCGCGACGATCGCGTCCGGCTTGTCGGCCGCCAGATTGGTGACCTGCGAGGTCGGCGGGTTGGTGTCGACAGGGTCGAGGGTCTGCTCAGAGGTAATCTTGATGCCGAGGCCTGACGCGACCGAGCGCATGGCGTTCACGTATGCCTTACCTGCCGGGTTCGCCACGGTGAGGAGGGCGACCTTCGCGCCGCTGGGGTGATCTGCGGCGATCTTCCGCGCGTAGGCCTTCACCTCGAGGTCATACGGGATCGGCAGACCGCTCGTCCACGGATACGCCTTCGGGTCGTTCATGTCCGGGGCCCCGGTAGATGCGAAGAGCTGTGGCATGCACTCATCGTTGAGCGTGGTTCTGACGACTTGGTTGCTGGCGGTCCCGAGACTGCCGGCGAAGACGTCGACCTTCGACTCGATGAGCTTGTTGACCGCGTTGGGCGTCAGGTCCGGGCTGAGCTGGTCGTCTTCGACGATCAGCTTGACCTTGAGGGCATCGAGCAGCCCCCACTTGTTCGCGTAGTCGATGTAGGCCCTGTAGCCGTCGAAGTAGGGGGTGAAGCCGGCAGCCACGCCGCCGGTGAGTGGCCCAGTCGCACCGATAGTGACAGTGCCTTTGATGGGCGCGTTGACGGCGGCGGAGTCGGGGCACTTGTCGGTGGGTGCCTTCCATCCGTCTTGGGTCGCGGCCTGGACGGAGAAGAAGGCGTCGTCACCGGGGCGCTTGGCGGTGGCCCCGCTGCCGTCGGAGCCGCATGCGGTCACGACCAGCAGAGAACCGGCCGTTGCGACCAGTGCCGCCGACTTGAAGGGGCGAAGGTGTGTATGCATCAGCGGGGCTACTTCCTTTGCCAGGTGGCCACCCGCGCTCGCGCGGGTTCTGAGGGGGCGACTGCGGCGTCCCGCGTGCGGTACGCCAGGACGGCCTCCTTGATGCGCGTGCCGATACCGGCGAGCCCGCGTGGCGCGGCGAACATCAGGAGGATGAGGAGCACGGCGAAGATGCCGTTGCCTGGCGGGATTTCCGCCCAGCCGAAGACCGGGCGCAGGATGGCGGGGATGTTTTCATCGTTCGCCCAGCTACCGGTCTGATCACTGATGATGATGTACACGCCGGCGCCGATGATCGGGCCCCATAGCGTACCCACGCCGCCGAGAATGACGGCGATCAGGAAGACCATCGCTCCCTGGAAGGTCAGATAGGTGCTTTCAGCGGTGACGTTCCCGGTCCGAATAGCCGCGACGCTTCCGGCTAGGGCACACAGGCCCGCCGAAGTGGCGATGACGAGTGCTTTCGTGGTGGCGACGTTGACGCCCATTGTGGTGGCCGCCGTCTCGTTGTCGCGAACGGCCACCAGTGCCCGGCCGACTCGACTGTGGACGAGGCCCCTGCAGGCGAGGTAGACGACGAGGGCGGTCAGAAGCGCAAGCCAGTAGAAGAAGGTTGTCTTGCCGGTGATGGATCGCAGGTTGTCGATAAGGGTGAGTCCGAAGAGTTCCAGCCGCGGCATCGAACGGAAGTCGAATCCGGCGTCTTGGATGCCGGCGGATCCGGACGTGAGCCATGCGAGCTTCTGCCAGCGCAGGAGATTCGGGAAGACGAGAGCGAACGCGAGGGTGACGAGGCCCAGGTAAATCCCTCGAATGCGGAGTCCTGGCAACGCCAGCAGGAGGCCGGCGACGAACGCCAGAGCGAAGGCGACGACGAAGGTCGCCCACGGGCTCCAGCCGTACTTTGAAACCAGAACCGCGGTGGAGTAGCTACCGATCCCGAAGAAGACCGAGTGCCCCAGTGACAGCTGTCCGGCATAGCCGAACATCAGGTTGAGCGCCATCGCCGCACTCGCGAGGATGAAGAAGGTCGTCATGGTGCCTGCGCCGCTGTCCGAACCGAAGGTCGGGTAAAGCAGCAGGGCGAGGAGGACCAAGAATCCCGCTGCCGGTGCGACCCATGTGCCCGCACGGCCGGCCGTCGACCGGTGTTGTGACTTGAACATGCCGGCGCTCACACCCTCTGCACTCGTGCTGTTCCGAACAGGCCTGACGGGCGGAATGTGAGCACACCGAGGAGCGCGACGAATGCGATGGCAGTCCGCATCTCCTGACCGACCCACACCTGGGCGTAGCCGGCCGCCAGATTTTCGACGACGCCGATACTCAGTCCGGCTACCACCGCGCCGAGCGGGCTGTCGAAGCCGCCGAGCGTGGCCGCGGTCGCGCCGTACAGGAAAACGGTGAGCATCAGCGTCAAGCTGACGTTGCCGCTGATGGACGCGAAGACCAGGCCGGCGACGGCTCCGAAGGCGCCCGCCAATCCCCAGCTGACGGCGTTGACGCGGTTGAGCGGAACGCCCAACAACCTGGCGCTGTCTGGATTGCTGGCGACCAGTCGCATCGCCAGGCCTAGGCGTGTCTTGCTGAACAGCCATGCCAATCCGGCCGCCATCACCAGTAGCGTTGCGAGCGCGCCGATGTACTCGTAACGCCACGTCGCCCCGAGGATTCGGACGAAGTCGCTGCTCTCGCTGGGGAACACCGACGGGTAGGTGAATTGGACACTGTTGAAGTTCGGTAGGAGCTGATCGCCCCAAATGGCGCCCGCCAGCCAGTTGATGAGCAGCATCACCCCGATGGTGGCGATGACGACCGCGAGCGTCGACGCCGATAGTGGTCGAACGATTGCCACTTCGATGCCGACGCCTAGGCCGAAACCTGCTGCTACCGCGAGCAACACACCGAGCGGGAGGGGCAGGCCCGACTCGCCAAACTGGTAAAGTAGATAGGCACACAGGAGGCCGATCTCGCCCTGGGCGATGTTCAGATGCGACGTGGCGCGGAAGACGATGACAAGTCCCAGCGCGACCAGCGAATAGATGCTGCCGATGCTCAGCCCGTCGAGCACATATTGGAGAAAAGTACTCATCTCAGAATCCCAGGTACGCCTTGCGGATGGTGTCGTCTGCGCTGAGCTCGTGCGCGGGTCCGTCGGCGACGATGCGACCGGTCTCGAGGACGTAGACGCGGTCGGCGAAGCTCATCGCCAGATTCGCGTTCTGCTCCACAAGAAAAACGGACAGTCCGGTCTCCTTGTTGAGCCGGTGGAGCACGTCGAAGAAACCCCGCGTAATGCGAGGTGCCAATCCCAGGCTCGGCTCGTCGCAAAGCAGAATCTTCGGCCGGCTCATCAGGGCACGGGCGATCGCGAGCATCTGCTGCTCACCCCCGCTGAGGGTGCCGGCGCGCTGGCTACGGCGCTCCGCAAGCTTGGGGAACATGTCGTACCACTTGTCCATCTCGCCGGCCACCTGCGACTTCGGCAGCACGTAGCCCCCCGCTCGAAGGTTCTCGGCGACGGTCAACTCCGGAAACGTTCCACGACCTTGCGGGACTTGGGCGACACCGCGGCGCACGATCTGCTCCACAGACGCCTCGCTGATGTCGCTGCCGTCGAGCATGACCGTGCCGGTGCGACTGATAACGCCGTTGATGGCACGGATCGTGGCGGTCTTCCCGGCCCCGTTCGCGCCGAGCATCACGACGAACTCGCCGTCACCCACGGTGAGAGACAAGCCGTGCAGCACGGTGGACCGGCCGTAGCCGGCGTCCATATCCGCCAACTGGAGCATCACGGTTCCACCCCCAGGTAGGCCTCGACGACCGCCGGATTGTTGCGAATCTCCTCAGGCGTGCCGTCGCCGATGACCTTGCCGAACTCCATGGCCACGACGCGGTCGCTGATGGACATGACCATGGCCATATGGTGCTCAACGAGAAGGATCGAGAGGCCGAAGTCGTCTCGGATGGCTCTGATGCCGGCGCCGAGTTCGTCGACCTCTCCATGAGTCAGGCCTGCGGCCGGCTCGTCCAGGAGGAGCAGGCTGGGCTCGCAAGCAAGAGCTCGGGCGATCTCCAACTTCTTCAGCGTGCCGAAGGGCAGCCCGTCAGCCAGGTGGTCGCGCCACGGCCCCAGCCCGACGCGGTCGAGTAGTTCCTCGGCTCGCGCTCGAACGCGCTTGTTCTCAGCCGACGCTCCGAACCGTGCGACCGCGCGCCCGAACCCGACTTTGCCGTGTACGTGCGCGCCCACCATCACGTTCTCGGTGAGGGTCATCGATGGAAACAGCGCGAGGTTTTGGAAGGTGCGCCCGATCCCCAGCTTCGCCATCCGGTGAGCAGGGTACTTCATCAGACTTCGCCCATGAAAGGTCACGTTGCCGGCCGCAGGTTCGTAGATTCGGCTGACCACGTTGAACACAGTCGTCTTGCCCGCACCGTTGGGTCCGATCAGCCCGCATATCTCGCGCTCACGCACTGCGAAGGACGCCTCGCTCAACGCCACGACGCCGCCGAAACGCAGCGTCACGCCGTCCAAGCGAAGGAGTTCTCCCTGAGGCGTAGCCATCGGCGCGGAGATATCGCTGCGAGAGGTCGTCACGAGACCTCCTCGTAACCGAAGATGCGTGCGTATACGGGGTTGCGGGCTGCGGCTTGCCGGCGCGCTTCCTCTCGCTGCGCAGGGGTGGCCATGGTCGCCGCAACGGTCTTCTCGACCTGCAGAGCTGTTTCCAGCGGGGACTCCGCTCCCCGGTCTATCAAGAACTTGACGGCATGGATGGCGTACGCGGGTCGCTCACTGATCACCCGGCCGAGCTCCTTCGCCGCAGAGAGAACGCCGGCCGACGGGCTCACCTCATCGGCGAGGCCGATCTGCACAGCCCGCTCGGCGTGGACGCGCTCGCCCGTCCAAATGAGTCGCTTGGCCAGCGAGGGCCCGACCAGTCGGGGCAGCCGAGTGGTGCCTCCTCCGAAGGGGAGTTCACCGAACTGCGTCTCCGGCAGCGAGAAAAAGCCGTCCTCGGCAACGATCCGATAGTCGCAGGCGAGCGCGAGTTCACAACCGCCGCCGACGGCTCCACCGTTCACCGCCGCGATCACCGGCTGCGGGAGTCTCTCGAATCCGATTCGCACACCGGCGGGTAGGGGCTCGTCGTCGGCGAGGTCTGCTCCGCCACAGAAGTGCCGGCCCGCGCCGGTCACTACGACGGCGCGCACTGACGGATCAGCCGCGATCATGACCTGCACGTCGACGAGTTCGATCAACATACGTGTGCTGAGCGTGTTCGCCTTCTCCGGGCGGTTCAAAGCGATGACGGTGACCGGCCCGTCGGTGGAGACGGAGAGCGTTGCGAACGCCATGTCATGCCCCATTCAGTGCGGTACAGACCGCTTCGTGCGGCGACGCTGGCGCGGTTGGGTCTGGAATTTCAGACATCGCCCACCTGGCCGGCAACCCTCAGGAACGAGGTCGGGAA
Organism: Nonomuraea sp. NPDC026600; assembly: GCF_040638335.1. NCBI lineage: Bacteria > Bacillati > Actinomycetota > Actinomycetes > Streptosporangiales > Streptosporangiaceae > Nonomuraea > Nonomuraea sp. NPDC026600. The sequence continues at coordinate 17,203 of NZ_JBEZYD010000046.1, read as the reverse complement.
CATCCTGCCTACGGCAGGTCCGATGAGTCCGACCGCCAGCGAGCCGACCTGCGCGTTGACCATGAACCACAGTGTGCCCAGGTGCCAGGTGCGGCCGTGCCGCTCTTCGAGGGGCACGAAATGGATGGAGTGTGTCTCGGTGGCTGGCGTGGCCATGGCAGCTCCTGGTGACGAAGAATACTCCGAAACGGACCGTGAGGGGTGAACGTACGGTATGATTCGGACCATGTCAATGGGTCACGCAGCGGCGGATCAGGCCGCAGTTCGGCTGTCGCCGACGTCGTACGTCGTCCTCGGGCTGGTCGGGTTGCGCGGCCCATCGACCCCGTACGACCTCAAACGCGCCGTTGGCCACTCGGTGGGCTACTTCTGGCCGTTCCCGCACGCGCAGCTCTACAGCGAGCCCATCCGGCTGACCGAGGCCGGTCTGCTCGAGATGGAGCAGGAGGAGGACGGGCGACGGCGCAAGCTCTACTCGCTGACCGCCGACGGTCGCGCGGCCCTGCGGCAGTGGCTCTCGGAGCCCGTCGGAGAGCCGTTCCAGCTCCGCAACATCGCCGAGCTCAAGCTCTTCTTCGCCGAGCTCGGAGACGCTGATGACGTCCCCCGGTTAGCGCGTGAGCAGGTAGCGCTCCATCGGGAACGTCTCGGCGAACTCGACCGGATCGCCGAACGCTTCGGTGACGCCGCCCCGGATCTCGCCGCCCGGCTGATCCCGCTGCAACTCGGGCGCGAGCTTGAGGAGGCGGCACTTCGATTCTGGGAACGGCTCGTGCCGGATGACCGCGAGGGGTCATAGCCGGACGGCTTCGGCCCGAAAAGGAGCGCTACTCGGCTCCAGACAGAGTGACGACGGACGTCAACTCGTGAGCGTGACCTGGACATCGGTCAGGCCCGGCCCGAGATCCTCTGCTCCAGCACCCGCGCGGTTCGCCGGATGCTCTGGGCGACCAGCTTGACAAACACATGGGTGCGTTCCTCTACAATTTGGCCCGCCTGTCCGGCGACACGGGCCTCGAGTCCTTGCAATGGCAGGGGACCCTCGCACGTCCGCCGCCCGGAGGCCCTGCCCCTGAGACCTGGAGTGCTCACTTGTCACAACAGCCGATCGCCCCTTCCACGGAAGTCCTGGCAAGCTCAGTCGCCGACCTTGGTTGGCTGACCTCATGACGCAGCAGATCGCGGTGCCCACGACCGACGGCGAGATGCCGGCCCGCCTCTGGTCCCCGAAGTCCGGCTCGGGCCCGGGCATCCTGTTGCTCCAGGAGATCTTCGGGGTCAGCGCCTACATCCAGCGGCGCGCGGCCTCGCTCGCCGAGGAGGGGTACGTCGTGCTTGCGCCCTTCCTCTACTGGCGCCTCGACCGGCAGACCTTCGACGACGTGTCCGCACCTGACGTCGTTGAACAGGCGATGGCCCTGGCCGGGCAGATGGACGCCGAGCAGGCCGTCGCCGACGCCGTCGCGGCGTTCGAGGTCCTCGCCGCCCGTGACGAGGTGACCGGTACCCCCGCGAACCTCGGCTTCTGCATGGGCGGCGGCCTCGGCTTCGCCACCGCGGCCCGGACCGAGCCAGCCGCCCTCGTCTCCTACTACGGCACCGCGCTCCCGCAGCTGCTCGACCTCGCCCCGCAGGTCACCTGCCCGAGCCTCCACCACTTCGGCACCGCTGACGACTACCTCTCCATGGACGAGGTCCGCGCCATCACCAAGGCGGTCACCGCCGACGGCCGCCCCGCGCAGGTTGAGCTGTACGACGGCGCGAACCACGCGTTCGACAACGACGACTTCTCCCTCTACCACCCCGAGGCGTCCCGCCGTGCGTGGGCCACCACCCTCGATTTCCTCCGGAATCACACCTCCCTCGCCTAACCTCGGGCTTTCGCCGGGCGGTGGGCCGCGCCAGAACTTGTCGCCGATGCTGCACTTCATCATCACGACGTCCGCCTTGTCGTCGACCCGGCCGAGCGATGTACTCGTGCCGTCGGGATGACATTCATCTCGCAAGCGGAGTCGGTGTAGCAGTCCGTCGTCACTCTGTCTGGAGCCGAGTAGCGCTCCTTTTCGGGCCGAAGCCGTCCGGCTATGACCCCTCGCGGCCATCCGGCACGAGCCGTTCCCAGAATCGAAGTGCCGCCTCCTCAAGCTCGCGCCCGAGTTGCAGCGGGATCAGCCGGCGCCGGCGAGATCCGGGGCGGCGTCACCGAAGCGTTCGGCGATCCGGTCGAGCTCGCCGATGTTGCGGAGCTGGAACCGCTCTCCGACGGGCTCCGAGAGCCACTGCCGCAAAGCCGCGCGACTGTCGGCGGTCAGCGAGTAGAGCTTGCGCCGTCGACTCATTGACATGGTCCGAATCGTACCGTACGTTCACCCTTCACAGTCCGTTTCGGAGTATTCTTCGTCGCCAGGAGCTGCCATGGCCACGCCAGCCATCGAGACACACTCCATCCATTTCGTGCCCCTCGAAGAGCGGCGCGGTCGCACCTGGCACCTGGGCACACTGTGGTTCATGGTCAACGCGCAGGTCGGCTCGCTGGCGGTCGGACTCATCGGACCTGCCGTGGGAGGGACGTTCCTGACCTCGTTCATGGGGATCGTGGCCGGGGTGCTCTTCGGCACCTTCTTCATGGCCTTCCACTCCGCCCAGGGCCCGCATCTGGGTCTGCCGCAGATGATCCAGTCACGAGCCCAGTTCGGCTACCTCGGCGTGCTGCTGCCCATGGTGCTCGTCGTCCTCATGCTGCTCGGCTTCAATGTCTTCGGCCTCCAGCTCATCGGCGAGATAACGGCAACCACCAACACGCTCCCGCATGACGTCGGTATCGGCGTCGGGGCGGCCCTGTCGGTGATGCTCGCATGCGTCGGCTACCGGTGGATCCATGGAGTGGAGCGCTGGCTGGCGTACCTGTTCCTGGCCTTCTTCGGCGTGCTCACCATCGGCACCGCCGCGCAGATCCACCTGTCGGCGGCCCAGTTCGACCTCGGTGGATTCCGGTGGGTGCCGTTCCTGGCCATGTTCGGCATCACCGCCGGATGGCAACTGGCGTGGGCACCGTACGTCTCGGACTACTCGCGCTACCTGGCGCCGTCGGTCGGTCACGCCGCCCCGTTCTGGTGGACCTACATCGGCTCGGCTGCCGGCGCACTGTGGCTGATGGGGTTCGGCAGCTACCTCGGTGCCGCGTTCCCCGACGAGGCCTCCCTTGGGTCGCTGCTGCGCGCCGGTGACGTGATCTTCTCCGGCTATGGGAAGTCCGTCCTGCTCTACTCGCTCGTCTGTCTGGTCGCGGTGAACGCCGTGGGCTTTTACACCGCCTCGCTGACGGTGCTCTCGATGGCCGACTCGGTCCGCCCGGTCGGCACGGGGCGCACTGCCCGGCTGGTCACCGCCGTCGTGTGCGGTGCGGCGGTCATGCTGCTGGCCGTCTTCGCCCCGGGCGACTTCCTCACGAACTTCCACAGCTTCCTGTTGCTCCTGCTCTACTTCATGATCCCGTGGACGGCGATCAACCTGCTCGACTACTACGTGCTGCGCCGCGGGCAGTACGACGTGTCCGCGCTGTTCGACCGCGACGGGCAATACGGACGCTGGTCGGCCTCGGGTCTGGCCTCCTACGTCCTCGGCTTCGTGGCGATGATCCCGTTCTTCAGCGTCCCCGGACTGTACGTCGGCGCGGTGGCGAAGCTGATCGAAGGGGCGGACTTCTCCATCTTCGTCGGGCTCCTGGTCGCGGGCGGCTGCTACGCCCTGGCCACCCGCAAGCGCGACCCGAGCCTGGGCACGGCACCTCGGATCACGGAAGCGGCATGACGAGGGTGGAGGAAGGGGACCCTCGCACGTCCGTCGCCCGGAGACCCTGACCATGACCCTGAGACCTGGAGTGCTCACTTGTCCGCGACGACCGAACCGCACCTTTCCGCCGACACCCGAGGCGACGGCTGGTTCAGCATCAAGCGTCGGATCGGCTGGACGGAGGTCGACCCGTCGTCCAACTACCAGTTCAGTTCGGCGCTGCAGTACGTCGAGGAGGCTGAGATCGCCCTCTTCCGCGAGGCCGGGGTGCTCGGAGACCTCTATCCGCACCTGCCCCGCACCCACGTGACCGCCAGCTACGTGCGGCCGGCTCGCTTCGACGACCTGATCACGGTCCAGGTGAAGGTGTCCCGCGTCGGCCGCTCCTCGGTCGACCTGGACTTCCGCATCCTGCTCGACGAAACCGTGTGCGCCCACGGGGTGCTCGGGTCTGCCTATGTCGACCCGGCCACAGGAACCAGCACACCCGTCCCCGAGCACGTCCGTGCCCGGCTCGGATTCACTCACCTGGAGGCCTGACCATGGCATTGGTCGACGACCGGTCCCTGTGGCTCGCTGACCCGGGACCGGTGCCCCTCCTCCCGACCACCGTGGCCGACCTCCTCGCCGAAGCTGTCGGCAGGGCGGCAGACCGGGAAGCCCTGGTGATGTCGGCGTACGACGCCCCCGAGCTCACGGTGCGGTGGACGTACCGCGAGCTGGCCGAGCGGGTGGACTGTCTGGCCAGGGCTCTGGTCGCCCTCGGGGTCCAGCCCCGCGACCGCGTGGCGCTCTGGGCTCCCAACGTCCCGGAGTGGGTGGTCACGGAGTTCGCCGCGGCCCGGGTCGGCGCGGTCCTGGTGCCGGCCAACCCGACCTACCGTGCTGACGAGATCCGCCATGTGCTCGAGCTCTCGGGCGCCGTGGCGTGCTTGTTCCTGCCGGACTTCGAGCGACTGGACCTGTGGTCGGAGCTGCGCGAAATCCGCGACGCACTGCCGCGGCTGCGGCACCTCGTGTCGCTGGGCGGCCCCGTCGAGGACGTTTCGGGGCTGGCCGACGTCCTGCGACAGGGTGACAGCGTCGACCTCGGCGAGCTCGATCGTCGCACGCGCGCGACCTCCGCCGACGACCTGGCCCAGATCCAGTTCACCTCGGGTACGACCGGACGCCCCAAAGGAGCGGCCCTCACCCACCATAACGTGGTCAACAACGCCCGCCAGTCGGCCTGGCTCTGGAACGTCGAACCGGGCGACCGGTGGTGCAACCCCCTGCCGCTCTTCCACACCGCCGGCTGCGCGATGCTCACCCTGGGTGCTGTCGCTGCCGCCGCGACACACCTCCCGCTGGTCCGGTTCGACGCTGACAAGGTGCTGGACACCATCGAACGTGAGCGATGCACAATCGTCTCCACGGTGCCCACTATCCTGACCGCGCTCGTCGACCGGCAGCGTCTCCACGGGGCCGACCTTGGCTCATTGCGCCTGGTCGGCACCAGCGGAGCCCCCACACCGCACCAGCTCGGGCAGGCCTGCCTCCGCGAGTGGGGGGCGCCACTGCGGGTGCTCTACGGCTCGACGGAGCTCTCGCCCACGGTCGCGGGCACCTCACCCTACGATCACGGTGACCTCGGATGGACCACCGTCGGCCGTCCGCTCCCGTGGACAGCGGTGCGCGTGGTCGACCCGGAAACCGACGAGGTGGTGGCCGTCAATTCGTCCGGTGAGTTGCAGGTCAGCGGCTACCAGGTGATGCGGGGCTATCACGAGGACTCGGCTGCGACCGCCGCAGCGACCACGAGCGACGGCTGGTTTCGCACTGGTGACCTCGCCACGCTCGATGCCGAGGGACGACTCCGGATCATCGGCCGGCTCAAGGACGTGCTGATCCGCGGCGGCGAGAACCTCTACCCCGCGGAGATCGAGGAAGCCATCCGCGGGTACGACGGCATTCTCGAGGTGGCCGTGGTCGGCGTGCCCGACCCGTTCTTCGGCGAAGAGGCCTGTGCCGTCGTCACCGTCAAGAACGGCTGCCCGTTCAACCCGGAGGCGCTGCGCCTCTGGCTGCGCGAGCGGGTCACCCACCAGAAGGTCCCGAGGTACGTCTACGTCGTGGACAGCCTCCCGCAAACCGGGTCCGGGAAAGTCAAGAAGTTCCTGCTTCGTGAGGAGATGACCCGCAGGTACGCCGCCGAATGAACCCAGCGATGACTCTCACTGACGACCGGACCGGCGATTTCCCTGTGACGACAACCCTTGCTGTGACAGATCCCGCCCTGGCTCCCGGAGCCGCTGAACGAAAGAAACCACAATGAAGGTCGACTCCATGCTTGAATGCCGCCCGATTTTGGCGGCCGACTCCGCTTCGACTCTCGAGAGAGCGGGTTTCAACGGACTTTGGTCCGCTGAAACCCAGTACGACCCGTTCTTGCCCCTGTCGATAGCCTCTCAGGTTACACACTCGGCCGAACTCGGAACGTCGATTGCCGTTGCCTTCGCTCGAAATCCGATGGACCTTGCGCAGCTCGGGTGGGACCTTCAGGCCTATACCCGCGGTCGGCTCATCCTCGGGCTCGGGACACAAATCAAGGCGCACATTGAGCGACGCTTCTCTATGCCGTGGAGCCGACCGGCGGCGCGGATGCGAGAGATGGTTCTCGCCATTCGCGCCATCTGGGACACCTGGCTGACCGGCGCCCCGTTGAACTTCGAAGGTGAGTTCTACACCCACAACCTCATGTCTCCGACTCTCTCCCCCGATCCCAGCGACATCGAGGTTTGGGGCACGCCTCCGATTTTCATCGCAGGGGTTGGACCTCTCATGACCAAGACTGCGGCGGAAGTCGCCGATGGTTTCGTTTTCCACCCCTTCACTACAGCCCGATACATGGAGGCCGTGACGCTGCCCGCCTTGCGCGAAGGGCGATCGACGAGCGCGGGCGGCCGATTCCAAGTCTCGGGCCCGGTCTTCTTTGTGACCGGCGAGACCGAAGAGCAGATGAGGGAGGCCGGTCGGCGCGTCAAGCACTCGATCGCTTTCTACGCGTCTACGCCGGCCTATCGGCCCGTTCTCGAAACCCATGGGTGGGGAGACCTGCAGACAGACCTCCACAAGCTGGCCAAGGCGGCGCGCTGGGACGAGATGGGCGGCTTGATCTCGGACGAGATCCTCGAAGAGTTCGCCATCGTCGCCGAGCCCAGTGCCGCCGCTGCCCGGGTGGTCGACCGATTCGACGGTCTCGTCGACAGATTCTCATTCGACACGCCCTATGAGATCGACCGAGACATATTGGCCGATATCGCACGTGAGGTGATCGCACTCACAAACGGTAGAAACCTGTCACCAGTTTCGGTGACTGCGCCCTGAGCGGGCGTGATGATAAGGGGCGACCGCACGATGGATGATCTGGGACGCGTTGCAGTGGTCGGTGGGACGGGGACTCGGGGCCGGGGCCTGGCTTATCGTTTCGCGCTGGCTGGATGCGCCGTGGAGGTCGGATCGTGGGACGCAGCCCGCGCACAGGTGACGGCGGAGGAGATAGCCGAGAGGCTCGGTGGCGTCGGCGGTGCTGTGACCGGGGCGTCGAACGCAGGTGCCGCGGCAGGCGCGGACGTCGTGCTGCTCGCGGTGCCAGGGGACGGTCACCCGCTCTGGTGTCGGCGCTCGCCGATGGTCTCGAGGGCAAGGTCGTGATCAGTTGTGTCAACCCGCTGGGTTTCGACGCGGAGGGGCCGTTCGGCCTGGTGCTGGAGGAATCGGCGGCGCAGGCGTCCGTCGCACCGGTGTGACCATGTGCATCCGCGGAGGCATAGGTGCCGCAGCCTTGTTCTCGGTGGCCTGACCCTCCAGTGCGGGCGAACCCCAAGACTGCTGGATCCGGACGAGAAGAGGAGCACCCACATGACTAAGACCACAGCGTCACCCCCGGCCGACATTGTCCTCACCGAGCGACGAGGCGGCGTGCTGATTCTTGCCCTGAACCGCCCCGACCGGCTCAATGCTTGGAACGAAGCCTTGGAGCAGCGCTACTTTGGCCTGCTCGACGAGGCTGAAGCGGATCCGGATGTGCGCGCCGTCGTCGTGACTGGTGCCGGGAGAGGCTTCTGCGCAGGCGCGGACATGGACGATCTCCAAGCCGTCGACAACAGCGACCTAACCGCGTTGGTGCGGCGCGATCCCGTGCGGCACCGACCGCTGCTGTTCCGCAAGCCGCTCATCGCAGCCGTCAACGGTGCGGCTGCCGGCCTTGGTCTTGTGGAAGCGCTCTACTGCGACGTCCGCTTCGCTGCGCCGAAGGCCAAGTTCACCGCCGCATTCTCTCGACGTGGTCTCATCGCCGAGTACGGCGTCGCGTGGCTGCTGCCGCGTCTGGTCGGCCGGAGCCGCGCATTGGACATTCTTCTGTCCTCCAGGGTGATTCTCGGGGAGGAGGCGCTGCAGATGGGTCTTGTCGACCGAGTGGTCAGGCCCCAGGAGCTGCTCAACGCAGCGGTTGCCTACGCCCACGACCTGGCCACATACTGCTCCCCCAGCGCAATGCAGGCGATCAAGCAGCAGGTGCTCAATGCTCAGAACATGACGTTCGCCGATGCGGTCACGGAGGCCGACCAGCTGATGGTCGAGGCCTTCACCGGTCAGGACTTCGTGGAAGGCATCAAGAGTTACCTCCAGCGCCGACCGCCAGGATTTGCCGGCCTGGAGATTCGCTGATGCGACGAGAGTGGCGCAGGTCAGCAATGGCTGTGGTCACGGGCCGGGTCAGGCGGCGGGAGATCGAAGTGTTCATGGACGAAGAAAGTGGATGATGCGTCCGTGCTCCTCACTCGTGGTCAGTACCAGCTCCAACCCGAGCTGCCGTTCGTCCTTGGGTATGAGGTGGCCAGCATCGTGCGAAATGCCCCCCGTGGGTTTGTCGGTGATATGTGACAGCGTTTGCCGGTCTGCTGCGACAGCGATCGTTTCCAGTTGAAGGCGATGTCGCTGAGAAGTAACAGCGCTCCGGGGCTTGCGGTGAGAGCATTGGTGTGCTTCGCGGGATGAGGTGGCGCTGGTGCAGCATCAAGGTGCCGTACGCCTGCTCGACGATCCATCGTTTCGACTGGGGGACGCACCCCTGGTCGGCGGGGTTGCGTTCGACGATCTCCACGTCGATCCCGAGCCCGGCCCCATGGTCGACGACCGTGTTCTTGAACCCCTGGTCGACCAGGGCTTTGGTCACCGTGCCGGAGGTCTGGGCTGCGACCCGGTCCAGCAGAGCGGTCCCGGCGGTGTTCTCGTGCGCGGAGGCGGCCGCACAACCACCGCGATGACCAGGTCGAACACGTCCACGGCCAGCCCTCTCTTGCGGCCCGGCAGCTTCTTGGCCGCTCGTCCGGCGTGGATGTGCTGGTGGCAGGTGCGGCAGACCACGAGGGTCTTGCGCTGTCGCCGGCGACGGCCTTGTATTTGCGGGCCATCACCGCGACCGAGGAGCGATGCTTGGCGGCCAGGGTCTTGAGCATCGAGATGGTCCTCACCCATTGCAGCCGCATGCCGTGGCGCCGGTAGCGACCGGCCCAGCGGCGGGCAGTGGTGACGGCGACGCGGACACCGCCTGTGCGGCGGCTACGCATCGGCGTGCTGCCGAACGCGTATTTCTACGGTACTGGGAGCCCCATCGTATCCGCCAAGCTAAGGATCAGTACTCAGGGGAGGATTCCATGATCACAATAAGTGGAGGCGACGAGATCGTCACCCTCGTCGCGCGGATGGAGCACCTGGTTGAGCACATGCACGCCCAGCAGCGACAGTTCGTCACTGACGCCTCGCATGAACTCGGCACGCCTCTGGCCGGTCTCCGGCTGCAACTGGAGGAAGCCCGCATGAATCCCGGCCAAACCGACCTAGGACACCTGGTCAGCCATGCTCTACGCGAAGTCGACCGGATCCAGGCCATCGTCAATGACCTGCTGATGCTCTCCAGGCTGGACACTGGCTCCCATGACCCGCTCCTGCCCATCGAGGTTGCCGATCTTGTCGAAGAGGAGGTCGGCAAGCGGGGCACAGTCGTACCTATCAACCTGGACCTGAAGAAGGGCCTGATCGTGGGAGGCCTCACCAGCACTCTGGCCCGCCTGCTCAGCAACCTGCTGGACAACGCCGAACGACATGCCAAATCAGCGGTGAGAGTCACCGTAGGGAGCGAGGACGACGAGGTGGTGGTCACGGTCGACGACGACGGCCTGGGCATTGCCCTTTCGGAGCGCGAACGGGTCTTCGACCACTTCAGCAGGACCGACGGCGCCCGCAGCCGCGAGCACGGCGGTTTCGGGCTGGGCCTTACCATGGCCTTGGCCATCGCCCAGGCGCACAGCGGCACGCTGACCGCCCGGGAATCGGGCATGGGAGGCGCCCAGCTCGTGCTGCGCCTGCCGCTGCTGCACCTCGACGCGGTGGCGTACGAGGCAGCCTGAGCACTCCCGGTAGAGCCGCACCACCGATAGGGCTGATGACGGAGACGCGAACGCCGTCCATGGCGGACAACCATGAGGGCTCTTCATTCCGACCTGACCTACGGCCGTCCCGAGCAGCCCGATGACCGCGACCAGAAAACGGTACGTCAAACACTTCGCACCCGCACCCGCACCCGATCCTTGGTAATTCCTATCCCATGCCTCGACCGTACGTTGGTTACATCCCGCAGGTCAGGGGCAGATAGTGACCGACATGGGTCGATTGGTAGCCGAGCAGCTCACTCCTGACCTCCGTGCCGGGTCGGGCGAGATCATCGGTCGCAAGCGGGAGATTGCCGCGGTCCGGAGCTTGTTGTCCACCACGCGGTTGCTGACCCTGACGGGTACGGCCGGCGTGGGCAAGACGCGGCTGGCGACCCACGTGGCAGCCCACGTGCAACGAGCCTTCCACGATGGGGTGTGGCTGATCGAGTTGGCCTCCCTACGGGACGAGCAGTTGCTTGCCGTGACCGTCGCGGAGGCCCTGGGTCTGCAGGAAGAGATGTCCCAGCCGTCCGCTGAAACCTTGATCGCCCATCTGCGAGCCAAGCAGATGCTCCTGGTGCTGGACAACTGTGAACATCTGGTGGAGGCCTGCGCTTCGCTGGCCAACACCCTGCTCACTGCGGCGCCCAAGATACGACTACTGGCCACCAGCCGAGAGGCGCTGGGGGTGCCAGGTGAGACGTCTTTCATCGTGTCGCCACTGTCCTGCCCCAGCCCCGACGCCCGCGGCACCGAGAGCGACGTCCTGCGTTATGGTGCCCTGGAGCTGCTTGTGGAGCGGGCCAAGAGCATCGCGCCGGAGATCGATATCACTTCCCAGCATGTGGCGGCGGCGCAGTTGTGCCGCCTGCTCGACGGCATTCCGCTGGCGATCGAGCTTGCCGCAGTGTGGCTGCGGGTCCTGTCGCTGGAGCAGATCATCAGCAGGCTCGGCCACCGCCTGCACTTCCTGACGCGGGGCTACCGCACCGCCCTGCCGCGCCATCAGACGCTGTGCGCGGCGGTCGAGTGGAGCTTCGAGCTGTGCTCCGCACAGGAACAGACCATGTGGGAACGTTTGTCGGTTTTCTCCTGCGGCTTCGACTTGGCAGCGGCGGAGGAGGTCTGCTCGGCTGCGCCGCTCTCGCGCGAGGACGTCTTGCCCCTGCTGGCCGCGCTGACCGAGAAGTCCATCGTGACCAGGGAGGCCTGCGGCACCCGCCCCCGCTACCGGATCCTGGAGACCCTGCGACAGTACGGTCAGGACCGCCTGAACAAGAGCGAGGCGACACCAGCGATACTCCGCCAGCACGCCGACTACTACCAGGGCCTGGCCGAACGCAACAGGGCCAACTGGTTCGGCTCGAACCAGATGGAGTGTTTCAGCACGGTCGTGCCTGAGATGCCAAATCTGCGAGCCGCCCTGGACCACTGCCTAGGTGAAGACTTCCGCGCCGAAGCGGCGGTACGAATCTTCACGTCGCTGGAGGGATACTGGCGCTTCTTCGGCAGTCCGTCAGAAGCCTGTCATTGGTCTGACCGGCTTCTCGAATGCCGGCAGATAACCGGGCGGAAACGCTTCAGTGCACTGGCCCTCGGCGCGCTTTTCGCTCTCATGCAAGGCAGGATCGACACCGCGAGCCTGCTGATCGAGGAGTGCCGGCTTCTGGCCGACAGCGATCGCCAGGGACCGCAGGCGATGACAAGATTTCTGTCGGGACGCCTGACCCAGATGAAGGGTGACTACCAGGAGGCGGTCGAACTGCTCGAACCGGCCCTGAACTGGTACGAGCACAACACGGGCGACATCACGCAGGACGGAATCCTGCAGGATGCGTTCCTGCCGGCGTTCTACCTGGCCCTGGCCGCGATCTTCGCCGGCGACCCTCGCGCCGGGTCCTGGGTGGCGCGATGCGGCCAACTCGCCGAGGCGGCGGGCTCGCGCGGCGAGATTCCGCTGGCGATATGGGTTGCGGGCATCGAACGCTGGTCCGCGGGCGACCTGACGCAGGCCGCCTCCTTGCTCCAGTCCAGCCTGCGCCTCGAACGGGCGGTCGGCTACCGCTTTACCCAGGTGTGGCACGTGGAAACGCTAGCCTGGGTCGCTGCCGCCCAGGGGCGCGATGTGCACGCCGCGCACCTGATAGGCGCCGCCGCCATGATGCGGCGCCAGTTCGAGATCTCAATCGCAGGCTTTCGCGCCTACGACGACGCCCACCGCACCGCAGAGTCTTTGCTACGCGACCGCCTCGGCGAAAAGGATTACCGCAAGGCCGTCGACGAGGGCGCGAGCTTTGACTTCGACGCGGCCATCGGCTACGCCCTGCAGGAGCCGACCGAGTCGCGAGCCGATTCCGCGCCCTCCGCCGCACCGACGCCCGCCCTGTCGCAACCGGTGCTGACCCCGCGGGAACTCGAGGTGGCTAACCTTGTCGCTAAAGGCATGCGCAACAAGGACATTGCGGCCCGACTAGTCATCTCCCCGCGCACGGCCGAGGGCCATGTGGAACACATCATGGACAAGCTCGGATGCACCTCACGCGCACAGATCGCCGCCTGGTACGTCAGCCAGTTCGCGCCGTCTCCGGACGGCTGACACCGGAGAAGACATCAGCGCATCAAGACCGCCCTCGCCCGGCAGCCGCCGACGGACTTCTGCTTAGGGGCTGATGACCATCACCGGCACCCGGCTCACGCGAATGCACTGCTGCCCTAATACGGGTCTGTCTACCTAACGGCGTCGATCTGTCCGACGAGCGGTGGGAACTGATCCGGCCGGTGGTGTCGGCGTGGAAGGGCCAGCACCCTCGGTCAGCGGCCATGCGGGCCGCTACGACATGCGGGAGATCGTCAACGCACTCCTCTACCAGGCCCGGACCGGCTGCCAGTGGCGCTACCTGCCGCACGACCTCCCGCCGTACACCGCCGTCTACTCCTACTTCGCCAGGTGGCGCGACGACGGCACCGACCAGACCATCTATGATCTCTTACGCTGGCAGGTACGCGAGCAGGGCGGCCGAGCCGAGGATCCCAGCGCGGTCGTGCTGGGCACCCGGACCGTGCACACCTCCGTCAACGCGCCGGCCACCACTACGGGGCTGGATCCGGGTAAGAAGAGCCGCGGCCGCAAACGCGGCATCGCCTCCGACGTACTCGGACTGATCATCGCCGTGGTGGTGGCAGTTGCGAGCGTGCACGACAACGCCATCGGCCTCGCGCTGCTGGACAAGGTCGCAGCCGACAACCCCAGCGTGACCAAAGCGTGGACCGATGCCGGGTTCAAGAACGCGGTCATCGATAACGGCGCCGGCCTGGGCATCGACGTGGAGGTGGTGCATCGCAACCCGCACACCATCGGGTTCGCGCCGGTGCCCAAGCGCTGGGTGGCCGAGCAGGTCTTCGGCACGCTGATGCTGCATCGCCGGCTGGCGCGTGACTATGAGGCGCTGCCCGCCAGTTCCGAATCGATGATCTACTGGTCGATGACCGACAACATGACCCGGCGGTTGACCAGGACGACCACCCCGACCTGGCGCCAACCCAGCCAGACGGCGACATAGGGGGTCGGGGCGCGGATGCACGAGTTCCTGGAGCGTCTGGCCGAACGCCAACCCGCCGCACAAACCGAAGCCGAAGCGCTGCGCGAGCAGATCGCCGAGCTGTCCGCGCTCCTGAGTGCGGCCGAACAGGTGCTGTCCCGGCTGCGCATCACCCGCGAAACGATCCTGGAAATGACCGGCGACCTGCCCGAATCCAGCTCCGAGGCGATCCCGCTCCCGCCCGCCTACCAGCAGATCCTGGCCGTCGTGGAGCAAGCGCCGGACGGGCTGCGCGCCAAGGACATCTGCCGGATGCTGAACAGAGGACTGGAGCCCAAGCACACCGAGAACATGCGCGCCAAGCTCAAACGCCTGGTCAGCCACGGCATTCTCATCGAACCCGAACCCGGGCTATTCACCCTGCCCCGAGCCATCCACCACGCGTAGACGCCCACCACTCAGCCCCAGAACGGACGAAATCTCACAGAACTCCCTCTTAGGTGCATTCAGCATCAACTGGACCATCTCGGCGGCGTTCTGTTCCTGGACAGAGCGCCAGGAGCCCTATCACTTCACCGCAGACTTCACAGATGTGACGCCTGATACGAAATTGTGCTCTCTGAAGCCTGGTCCGTTTCGTATGATTGCGGCGCCCCCGTAGCCCAAAGGCAGAGGCAAACCCCTTAAAAGGGTTGTAGTGCGGGTTCGAATCCCGCCGGGGGCACCCGCGTCTACCATAGGAAATGCCCCATTAAACAACCCTCAGTAACCGTGGGAACTCAGGAACGTATCCGTTCGTTGTCCACCTGCTGAAGTCTCGAAACCACATAGATCTGAGCGCCGGTTGACCTAAGAGCTGATTCTTAGATCTGCTGACTAGTTGTGGTGATGTTGTCACGATTGGTGCATGGGTCGTGGTGACTTAACGAATGCCGAGTGGGAGCGGCTCAGGCCGCTGTTACCCGAGGGGGGTCGTCGGGGCGGGCGGTGGAATGACCACCGCACGACGATCGACGGCGTGTTGTATCGGGCTCGGACCGGGTTGCCCTGGCGGGATCTGCCCGAGCGGTTCGGTTCGTGGATCACGGTCTACAAGCGGCATCGCCGCTGGTCGGCCGATGGCACGTGGCAGATGCTGCTGACGGCGATCCAGGCCGAGCAGGACGCCGAGGGCCGGGTGGACTGGGATATCTCCGTCGACTCCACTACGGTCCGGGCGCACCAGCACTCCGCCGGCGCGCCACGCACACCGCCACCGCCGTCTTCGCCGTCTCCCGCGCCGGGGGGCAAAAAGGGGGACGTCGCCGGGACAAACCGGGGCGATCCGGCGCTGAGGTCTCTGGCGGCCCGGCTGGCGGGGGTGGTCAGGCTGGGGAGTGCCTAGGTCGTTCCCGGGGCGGTTCACCACCAAGATCCACCTGTCGGCGGACGGCCACTGCCGGGTGCTGTCGCTGGTCCTGACGCCCGGCCAGTACGGCGACAGTCCGCAGTTCCGACGGGTGCTGGGCCACATCCGCATTCCCCGGCTCGGGCCGGGACGTCCACGCACCCGGCCCGACAGCCTGGCCGCGGACAAGGCCTATTCCTCCCGCGCCAACCGCGTCTACCTGCGCCGCCGCAAGATCCGCCACACCATCCCCGAACCACGCGATCAACGCGCCCACCGCCGCCGGCGCGGGTCAGCCGGAGGACGGCCCACCGGCTTCGACGCCGAACGTTACAAGGCACGCAACGTCGTCGAACGGGCGATCAACCGGCTGAAGAACTTCCGGGCCGTGGCCACGCGCTATGACTGTGAGGATCTATGGGTGCCGCCTCGGGCCGTGGTCTAACCCGCGCTATGACTGACCAGAGTGTCCTTCGTTTGATCTGTCGATCACGGTTCGGGGCGAGGCTTGCTGTTGCCGGACCGGTGGAGTGTGTCCCGATAGGGGCCTTGCCCGCCAGCACCATCACAGTCCTGACCGCTCCCTCGGCCCGGCGACGGCCATATCCGTGCCCGCGCCGATCAGGAGCTCCAATGCCTCACACTCCTCCCGCCTCCGCAGAGCGTTCCGCCGATGAGCAGGCCGAGGTGATCCTCGGAGTCGATACCCATAAAGGCTTCCACGTCGCCGCCGTGATCACAGTCGTGGGCACGCTGCTGGAATGCAGGAAGTTTCCCACGACCGTGGCCGGCTACCGGGATCTGCTGGAGTGGGCACGCTCATTCGGATACGTGCACCGCGCCGGGGTGGAATGCACGGGCTCTTACGGCGCGGCACTGGGCCGCCATCTGAGCGCTTCGGGAGTAGATGTCCTGGAGGTCAATCAGCCCGACAAAGCCGCACGTCGACGAAGGGGTAAGACTGACGCGTTGGATGCCGAGGCAGCAGCTCGGGCCGTGCTGTCCGGCAGCGCTACGGCTCTGGCCAAGGCCGGCGACGGGCAGGTGGAGATGCTCAGGCTGTTCAGATTGGCCAAGACCTCGGCCATCAAATCAAGGTCCCAGGCGATCAACCAGCTCAAGGCCGTTTTGGTGGCGGCCGAACCCGAACTCCGCGACTCACTGGCCGGCCTGAGCAACCCCAAACTAATTCGCCGATGCGCGGCACTTGCTGCAGAGGCAGCACCTGGTGGCCCGTCACGAAACCTTGGCGGGGCAACTGGTCCAGCTTCGGATGGGCGAGCTGGCGGCGAAGCTGGTTTTCGGCTGCGCGCGGGTGTTGCGCCAGCGGACGTAGCCGCCGATCGCCGCGTTCTGCTCGTCATGAGTGCGGTGATCGGTGCCGTTGAGGGCGTAGTAGCGCAGCGCGGCGAACTCGGACTCGATCCAGTTCGACCACGAGCCATAGGTGGGCAGGAACACCAGCTCGACGTCGCTGTCGGCGGCCCAGGAGCGGACCTGGGCATGCTTGTGCGGCGAGTAGTCGTCCATAATCACGTAGAGCTTCTCGCCGGGCCGGCGCTCGCACAGGGTCTTGAGGAAGGACAAGAACTCCCGCCACCGCTTACGTTTGCGGATGCGGATGCGGATGCGGTAGTAGAGCTTGCCGGTGGCCAGGTCGAGCGCGGCGATCATGTGCATGACGCCGAAGTAGCGGTTGTAGGTGGCTCGCAGCCGGGCAGGGCTGGCGGCCGGCCGCCAGCGTTTGCCCTTGCGGGGCATCAGGTTCAGCGGTCCGAACTCATCGACGCAGATCACCCACCCGCCCGTCGGCGGGTGGGTGATCGTATAACTCCAGTACCCGCTGCATCTTGGCGCATTTCGGGCGAGCATCCGGACTGGCCGGACTACGAGGCGGCGATGGTCCGGGACAAAAGGGTCATCGTCCGGGTGGCTCCGGTTCAGGCCGGGCCGGACCGCCACGGGTAGGGGAAGTCCGAAGAAGACGGCCGGGGACGCGCACGTCACGG
>NZ_JBEZYD010000045.1:0-109341 GCF_040638335.1 Nonomuraea sp. NPDC026600 | reverse complement strand
CGTGGTGCAGCAGGTGCTCTTCCAGCTCGGCGAAGCGGGGCCGCAGGTCGCCGATCTCGACGCCCACGGCGTCGCCGTGCAGGCCCGCGTCCTCTCTGGAGGCCGGTCCCGGCCCGCGCCGCCCGGCGCGGCGTGCGCAACCCGCCGCCCACCGACCAGAGCAGCCGCCGTGATCACGAAACCCGCCGACCAGGTGCCGCGCCGCCGCCCGCCTGCCGCCGATGAACAACTCGGCCCCATGGCGCGTTCGTCCCGCACGGGACTTAAATGATCATGACCAGCACCGCGGTGGTCTATGATGATCATGAAAGGTCGTGGCGGCGCCGGCCGAACTCGCTCGCGCTCGCCCTACGGGTGGCCTACGGCCATTCCGCCGGCCCCGCCACTCCCGCCTGTACGAACGACCTATCGAGCAGCGACCCGCCCTCGGACCTGCATACCGAGGACGGGTCGCTTACGTGCGAGGTTCCGCGCTAGCCGTCAAGGAACAGAAGCGCGGCGATCGTCTTGTTACAGACGTTGCAGTGCATCGGTGCCTCTTCAGAGGCTAGGTCGCACTCCATCATGGTCACGCGATCCACAAGACCGCTGTTGAGTTCGTCCCGCCACGCACTGTGCCAGCGGTGCGTGTTCTCGGTGAGACCGTCCACGTACTGAGCGGTCATCTCGTAGAAGGCGCGGACCCCATGATCCTTCATGTAGGTCCAGTTGAACTGGAGAGACTTGACCGCGATCGGGAACGGGTGTTCCGCCGGTCCCCGCGCCCAGCGTTCGGACACGTCCTCGATGTCCAGACGCCCGGCCCGTGCGTTGAGTTCGAGCCACATACCGTTGGCCTCGTACTCGCCGAGCACGTCATCGAGCAGACGGCGCGTCTTGGCCAGGTTGGCCAGCTTGACCGAGAACAGCGCCTCCACCGCCGCCAGAGTTCCCTCGTCCTGATCCTTGCGAGCGTCCTCGATCGCCTTCTTGAGCTGGACGGAGTAGGCAGCCTCCCAGCACATGCACTCGCCGAACGTAGCCCAGGGGTCGGGCCAGCCCTTCTCCTGGATTGCCGCGAAGATCCGGTCGCCTTGCGCACCCATGTGTACCCTCCTGGTCGTGTTACCGCGACGCGGCGCACCCTCCCTTTAGATGCTCCGCGAGCTCGTGAACGGGAACGCGCGTCTGTTCACCAGACTCCATATCCCGTACCGTGACCGTTCTTTCACCCCGTTCCTGCTGGCCATAGATAAGCGCAAAGCGCGCCCCTCTATCGGCTGCCCACTTCAATTGCTTCGCCAGTTTCCGGCTTGATCCGAGATAGATCTCGCTCCGCAGCCCCGATTTGCGAAGCTCGCTAGTGAATTCCATCAGCTCTGCGGCTGAGTCCTCGTCGATGACAGTGACGGCAATGTCTGTTTGCCTGACCTCATCGTTTTGGGAATCGAGTAGGCCGATAATCCGCTCCACCCCGATAGAGCCACCGCACGCGGGCACGTCCGGTCCACCGAGGTTGGCGATGAGGTGGTCATACCGGCCGCCACTGGCGATCGAGCCCGCCATTCCCGCCGCGACCACTTCGAAGATCACACCCGTGTAGTAGTCCAGGCCACGGACCAGGCTTGGTGTGAACGCCAGGCGATGACCACCCACGCTTGCCTTGGCCAGGTCGATCAGGCGATCGATCTCCTCTAGCCCGGCCCGCCCTCCCGCGCTGTCCTTGAGCATGACCCGCACGCGGTCCACCGCATCCTCAGCCGTCAGGTCATCGACCAGCGTCCGCGCCGTGGCAGCCTCCAGCGAACGCGCTGACATCAGTTCGGCCGCCACCGCATCAGGAGCCAGTTTGTCGAGCTTGTCGAGCGTGATGAGCACACCGCCGCCCAGATCGGACGGGATGCCGTAGACCTCCAGCAAGCCCGACAGCGCACGCCTCGAATTCACCAAAACGCGGAAATCTGCGACCCCCACAGCGTCGAGCGCTTCAGCTACCGCGCAGACAACTTCAGCGTCGGCCATCGGCGACGTGGAGCCCACCACATCCACATCGCATTGCGCGAACTCCCGAAAGCGGCCCTTTCCCGGACGGTCGGCGCGCCATACCGGCCCCATGGCGTATCGCTTGTACGGGGTGGGAAGCTGCGAACCGTACGCAGCGACCACACGCGCTAGAGGGACGGTCATGTCATAGCGCAGCGCCAGGTCAGCCGCTCCGGTTGCTTCGTGTTCCCCTCTACGAAGAATCTTGAAGATGAGCTTGTCACCTTCATCGCCGTACTTGCCGGTTAGCGTCTCCAGTCGCTCAAAGGCAGGTGTCTGCAACGGCTCGAACCCGTAACGCTCGAATACATCGCGAACCACGGAAAACACGTGTTCGCGCATTCGAAGATCTCGCGACAGGAAATCGCGCGTACCCGAGGGTGGGTCGAACTGTTGCGATGCCATAATCGGCCTCCTTGTTTCGAAGCTAACCTGAACACGAAATGAAGTGAGCTATCCCGAACGGATACATTCAACTGTCGCAGGGTCCGCCTGTATAGCTAGAGCTGCACGTTTGTCGAACGCCTTCGGCGATACTACGGCACACCACACAGCTTTACACGCATCCATAACTACCAACGGCGGAACCTTCAAAAGACAGCACATCAACCATGCATGACCTCAGTCACTCCGACCAGGCCATACGTACATCCTTGCTGAGAGCGGAGAAGATACCACCGGTCCGGGGCAATCGCGATTCAATGACTAGCCCGCAGGTGAATAATCCGACCCCACAAGTGACGTTACTGTAGTTCCGCCTATGCCCCTATATGACTCTCCTTTGGCTCGTTTGTGCTGTTTTAAAGGCTAAAAGACCTATCTGTGAGTTCTGACCGAATTTTGCTTTGTCCTCTCTTCTCTCGCCGCAGTAATGATCCATATCGGACCCTTGCCGCAGGTGGGCGGCAACGCGGGCGCTCAACCCTGGATGGCGCCTGAGGAGCATCAACCGCGTTGCCGTCCACGAGGGTGTGGCGAGTTCCGTGGCGACGAGGGCCCCGACCGCGCTCACTCGGCGGGCCGCGCTCATCGCCTCACCACACCCCGTCTCATAAGCCCTGTTCGGCGGTATCGTCCAACCGCGCAAGATCGACACAATCGGCGCACCTTCTCGGAGCAGACGGCGAGAACGGTATGAACCAACCGGTGAACGTCAACGGACGAACCGGCTTCCCACACAGACCTCTCACCTCATCCGGCCACACCGCGTGCCGCACGATGCGCGAACCAAACCCTGAGATGCCCGTAAGCAAGGCATCCCGCCGCACACAAGAGCCCGCCCGCCCCGCTGGCTCCCGATGCCCGACAAAGCTCAGGTCATCCAACGACACCGACCACCGCCGCACACCCCGAGGAAAGCCCCCTCCCCAGTCTTCGAGTTCGACCACGGCGACCCCGCCAACCCGCAGCAACAACACGATCTCTCCGCACCGGCCAATCAGCGCAGACCCGCACTCACGAGTCATCGCCGGACTGTGCTCCAACTGGTAGATCATGACCCGGCCGCCCCGGACCTCGAACCTCGTCAAAGCCAGCCTCCAGCCACCATCGGGCCGTCGGACAGCCCCGACCGATCGAGGGGACGCCGACCATGCGCCGCGCAGACCATCACGAGCCCGCCTCTCCAGCACGGACCGACGCTCCCAGCGAATCGGCCACCACATCACCGGCCGGGAACACCTCAGCCCACGCCCATACGTCATCTGGCATGACCGAAAAGCAGAGCGCTCCACATGGCATCTGCCACAGGGAAGGACCAACGATCACTCTCATGAATGACGCTCTTCCTGCCCTGGAGAGCTGTTCGACGAATGAAGCACAACCCGCCGAGCGCGATCAGTTCGTAAACGACCTCATGGCACTCGCAGGTCCACCGCAGGACCCGGCCGTCCCGCTCGCCCAGGCGTGGAGGGTTCCACGTCAAGTGGTCGCAGTGCGACTGCACGGCTGACACATGCGGCGCCGTGCAATGAGGGGGGAAACTCCAGTGACCGACCAACCAACTCACCCCTTCACCTCCCACTCTCCGCGCGCGACCCGGCCGCCACGCCTTCCCCGGCGCAGACAGACACGGCCTGACCCGTGAACGTCTCCGCCCAGACCGCACGCTGCCCCGCACCCAACAAGCGCACGCCCCACTTGAGCGAGATCTGCTCGACCAGCCACAGACCCCGCCCGTGACAGTCGTCATCGCCGGACTCACGCGCTCGGGGAACCGTGTCCGACCCGTCGTCGCTCACCTCAACGCGAACAATCTCGGCATTAACGGCGACGACCTCCACCGTCACCACCCCGCCCTGCAGCCCGGAAGCGGAGTGGATCAGCGCGTTGGTGATCAACTCGCTCACGATCAACCGCGCATCCTCCACGACCCGATGCCCTGCCGCTGCCAGCATCTCCCCGACGCAGTGACGCGCCACCGCCACCGACTGCGCCACCCCCGGCAGCACGACTTCACCAAGAAACCGCTCACTCACCGCGCCACCTCCCAGACCCGCGCAGCCGCATCCACGTCGTACGCAGCCACCCACCGACCCCGACCATGACCCCATGTGAAGACCCACTGCTCACCCCTCAAAGCCGCCCTCACGTACAGAGGACCCCGCACCCTGCGTATGGCGATGAACGGCTCAACCTTCGACGGGCACTCCACCGCGTGAGCCAGCCCGAATTGCGACAGATCCCACGACAGTCGCACTAAGTGAATGAACAGCTCCTCTTCGTGGTCGAATGTGCGCATGCCGGACCTTTCTTCAAGTGCCGGGTGATTGCTGGCGTGGATCGGACCAAAGTCATGCCGCGCGCCTCGGTGTGATCAAGGTCACTCCATTGCCGTGCTACGTCATCATGAACTCGCTCCGAGCCGTCTGTCAATGCACTGTGCATTCTCAAAGCAGTTGGGGTAAAAAGGCGAGCATGCAGCGCATTGCTCTGGAACACTGGTCTTCATGTCGCCCACCCACAGCCCAACCGTGAGACTCCGGCGTCTCGCACGCGAGCTGCGCAAGATGCGAGAACATCACGGCTTGACCCCCGAAATCGCTGCCGCTCAACTTGGATGGAGTCGAAGCAAGGTCAGCCGCATTGAGACTGGTCGCACCATGGCAAGCCGCGCCGATGTGGCCGCCATCTGCGACCTGTACGGGGCTGGATCTTCCATCCGTGCCGGGCTCATACAGCTTGCAAAAGAAGTGCGCCAGCGTGGTTGGTGGACCGCCTACTCTGACGTCTTCACCGGCTCCTACATCGGCCTGGAAGATGAGGCGGCCTTCATTCACCAATGGGAGGTCCAGCTCATTCCCGGACTCCTGCAAACCGAGGACTACGCCCGAACCGTGATCACTGCCCTTCGGCCAGCGGACGAGGTGCAACGTCGGGTCATGGCACGCATGGCGCGGCGCACTCTGCTCAGCCGTCCCGACCCGCCGGAGTTCAGCGCGGTCTTGGACGAGGCTGCTATCCGGCGCACGATTGGCGGTCGCCAGGTGATGCATGAGCAGTTGCAGGCGCTTCTGATCTCGGCGCGGCGGACGAACGTAACGATCCGCGTCCTTCCGTACCATGCCGGCGAACACCCTGGGCTGGAAGGCGCGTTCACGCTACTTGGCTTCTCCGAACCCCTCGATCCCGATGTTGCCTATGTGGAGGGTACGGCGGGAGACGTCTACGTCGAGAGCACCGAACAAGTAGAGCGCTGTAAGCTGGTGTTTGACCGTATATGCAACGCCGCACTGCCCCCGGATGAGTCCCTGCGACTGATCTCTGAACTGAAGGACGATCTATCTCATGATTGATCTCTCGGGCGCCGATTGGCGCAAGAGCACCCGCAGCGGCGGCGGCAACAACTGTGTTGAGGTAGCACGCAACCTTCCCGGAATCGTTGCCGTCCGAGACAGCAAGAACCCCGACGCGCCAGCCCTGGTGTTCACTCCCAGCGAGTGGGCCGCGTTCATCGAGGGCACCAAGGACGGAGAATTCGACCTGGCATGAGTCCAGCATGAGCCAGCTGCGTCGAACGCACGAGTGCCCGGTCACCTGCACATGGTGACCGGGCTTTCCTGTATCCCACGGCGTTGACGCGGCCTCTGAGGGGGCCGGGGGTTACCGAATCGTTTCGGAGCCAAACACATGGGGACCCCTCCCAAGATCACAAAAGGGGGGCCTGGGAGGAAGATCCGGGGCAGGGGCGATGCCCCTCCCCATTGCCTGGACCAGCGTAATGCCCCCCTTTTGTGATCTTGGCCCCATGTGTTCAGCGCCACCGCAACGATTCGTTAACCCCCTACACCGTGCGGCTTGCAGTCCTGCCGCCGAACGCGAACCCCAGGTCAGACAGGGTGCTCACATATCGAAAGTGTCACAATCACGTATTCGGCTTGCCGGCGCCGTTCGGGCCGAGGAACCCGACGATCTCGCCTGGTCCCACCGATATGTCCACGCCTTTGACGGCCTCTACGCCGCCGTCGAAGGTCTTGCTCAGACCCGTGGTGTTGATCATTTTCATCGCCTCCAAAAATAGAGTAGTCACAATTTTGGTGTGACTGCAATATTGGTAGCATAGAGGCATGGAAGAGGGGCTGCGCGAGCGGAAGAAGCGTGAGACCAGGCAGCGCATCGCCGACATGGCGATGGGGCTGTTCATGATCCACGGATTCGACAACGTCACCGTCGCGCAGGTGGCGCGGGCCGCTGACGTGTCGGTCAACACGGTGTTCAACTACTTCGGCACCAAGGAGGACCTGTTCGCCGACCGGCAGAACGAGGTGGTGGACCTGTCGAGCAAGGTGGTGCGCGAGCGGCGGCCCGGCGAGAGCATCGTGGCCGCCTTTCGGCGCGACTTCATCGACGCGCTCGACACCGGCGACTGGCGCTACGGGATGGGCGAGGGCGCCGAGGTGTTCGGCCGGTTGGTCGGGGAGAGCCCGGCGCTGATCGCCAGGATGCGCGAGGTGGAGCACCTCTCCGCCGCCAACCTGGCGGCCATCGTCGCCGAGGAGACCGGCGCCGGGCCCGACGACCTCACCCCGCAGCTCGTGGCGGACCAGATCCTGAGCACGACGCGACTGCTGGCACGGCACGCGATACGGCGCAAGATGGCGGGCGAGCAGTGGCCGGAGATCTGGGCGGACGCGCGCACGCAGGCGACGAGGGCGTTCGACCTGTTGGAGTCGGGGATCGGCGGCTACGGCCGCCGATCGCTAGTTGCTGAGGCTGCTCAGGAAGGCGGCGCCACCGAAGAGCAGGATGATGCCGATCGACCCTAGGAACAGGCACGTGCTGATGATGCCGCAGACGCGCCCGCCCTGCACCATGCCACGGTTCTCGTAGACATAGCCGCTGTTGTCGATCTCCCGCAGCGCCTTGTTGCCCATCGACCAGGCGAACGGGCCGAGGATCGAGCAGACGACCAGGCTGAGGATGCCCAGCACCAGGATCGTGGTGCCGTTGGGGTGCGTCTGAGGTGGCGGCCCGTAATAGGAGGGACCGTAGTTGGGATAGGACATCTGCGCGCTCGCCCCCGCTTATCGTTTCAGCGGCTTTTTATACCACAGGCCGACCTCGCACCGCAGTTGACCAAACGCTTGCTACACTCGCCGCATGCTCCGGGTTCTGAGGCTCTTCCTACAACGGCTGGCGGCGGCCGAGTGGTTCATGAGAGCCGGCCCCAAGTTCATGCCGCAGCTCGATCGGACCGTGCACCGGCTCACCCGGGGACGACTGCTCAGCAACAACCCGGTCATCCCCACGCTGATCCTGGTCACCACGGGCGCCAAGTCCGGCCTGCCGCGCAGCTCGCCGCTCGCCTGCCTGCCCGAGCCCGACGGCACCCTCCTGGTGGTGGGCAGCAACTTCGGCCAGACACACCACCCGGCGTGGAGCGGCAACCTGCTCAAGACGCCCACGGCCACGGTGAGCTTCAGGGGCCACGAGTTCCCCGTCACCGCCTCACTGCTGACCGGCGCCGAGCGTGAGGCCGCGTGGCCGTCCCTGATCGAGCGGTGGCCGCTCTTCGACCGCTACACGGAGAAGTCCGGACGGGAGCTGCGGGTCTTCCGCCTGACGCCAACGCGCTGATCTCCTGCGTCATCATGGTGGGGCAACTTTTCCATCTTGAGGAGCCCCTTCCCGTGCGTGAACGCACCCGAGCCTTCATTGAGCACCCGCGTTTCCAGCGGTTCATCGTCGGCATTATCGTGCTCAACGCGGCCACACTCGGCCTCGAAACCGTGCCCGCCGTGGTCGAGGACTACGGTCACCTGCTGACCGTGGTCGA
This sequence comes from Nonomuraea sp. NPDC026600, assembly GCF_040638335.1. Taxonomy (NCBI): domain Bacteria; kingdom Bacillati; phylum Actinomycetota; class Actinomycetes; order Streptosporangiales; family Streptosporangiaceae; genus Nonomuraea; species Nonomuraea sp. NPDC026600. The sequence continues at coordinate 101,045 of NZ_JBEZYD010000045.1, read as the reverse complement.
TCATGTGGCGCTCTACGTCTTCGTGGCCGAACTGCTCGCGAAGATCTACGTCGAGCGGTCGCGCTTCCCGCGCGATCCGTGGAACATCTTCGACACCGTGATCGTGGCGGTCGCCTTAGCCCCCTTCGCGGGCGGCCTGTCGGTCCTGCGCTCGCTGCGCATCCTGCGGGCGCTGCGCCTGCTGTCGGTGGTGCCCAGCCTGCGCCGGGTCGTCTCGGCCCTGCTGCGCGCGATGCCCGGCATGAGCTCGATCGTGCTGCTGCTCTCCCTGGTCCTGTACGTGGCCGCCGTCATGGCCACCAAGTTGTACGGGGACACGGCGCCGACCCGCTTCGGCAGCCTGCCCACCTCGCTGTTCACCCTCTACCAGACGATGACGGGCGACGACTGGGGCAACATCGCGAGAGAGGTGATGCGCAACCACCCCAGCGCCTGGATCTTCTTCACGATCTTCATCCTGGTCTGCACGTTCGTCGTGCTCAACCTGTTCATGGCCGTCGTGGTGAGCGCGATGGAGGAGGAGTCGGCCGCCGAGCGCGCGGAGCTGGTGGACGACAACACGGTCTCGAGCCAGCTGATCCTGTCCGAGCTGACGGCGCTCCGCAAAGAGATCGCCGAGCTGCGCGAGCAGCGGGTGCTCGACTAGGCGGGCTGCCCGGCGGCCGCCTTGGGCTTGTAGGCCACCCGCCAGAGGGTGACGGTCAGCAGCAGCGCCACCACACTCCACGCCGGCACCAGCCCCGCGAGTCCGGCGATCGCCGTCGGCAGCACGATCGAGGGCACGGCCCAGCCCCAGATCCACCGGCGCCCGGCGCCGTTGGCCAGGCCGAGCACGGTGGAGGCGGCGAAGTAGACGGCCAGGCCGCCGCACAGCACCCACTGGACGCCGCCGTGCAGGTGCTCGGCGGGCTTGGCGGCCACCGCGCCGAGCCCCGCGGCGGTCGCGGTGATGCCCGCCGTCATGGCGTAGTGCGCGGGCAGCGCGACGTACGGCTTGAGCCCCCGCTCGTGGATCTCGGGCACGGCGCTCAGGCCGTACTGGAGGGTGAGCCACCACAGCGACACGATCAGCCCGAACCCGGCCACGGCGGCCAGGCCGAGCGGCCAGTCCCAGTCGAGCCCGGAGGAGGCGATCACGACCTGCATGACCGCCTCGCCCAGCACGATGATGACGAACAGCCCGAGCCGCTCACCCAGGTGCCCGGGATCGAGCACGGCGGCCTTCGGGTCCTCCAGGTAGCGCGCCTCCAGGGGCCTCCCGGCCCTGCCGGCCCGGCGCAGCTCGCGCGCCCTGTGCCGCTCCGCCTGTGCCTTGAGCTCGCTGACCAGGCGCTCCGGCCGCCGGCTCTGCGCGATGGAGAAGGCGAGGTCGAGCGTGATGCCGATACCCCACAGGTAGTAGCGCCACTCGTCGTGCATCCAGAGCGAGGCGATCCACGGCGTGAGGCCCGCGCCGAGCTGGGCCGCGGGCCAGGAGGTCATCACCGTGCCGGCCGCCCGGATCGACCGGGAGACGCTGATCCGGCAGGTGACGTAGGCGGCGATGAACCACTGGTCGTGGTTGCCGACCCCGGGGATCGCGTGCGCGACGTCGGGGGCCGCCGCTGCCATGACCGCGATGCCGAACATCCCGATCAGCATGCTGCGCAGGTGCGTCTTCTCGGCGCGGACGTTCGAGTAGAGCGTCAGGGACGTCCAGATGCTCCACACCGCGTAGTACAGGATGGCGAACAACGCCACGTCGCCCCAGGTCGGATGCTGGAGGCGGTGCGCCAGCTGCGCGACCGCCACCACCACGACGAGGTCGAAGAACAATTCCAGCCAGCTGGCGTGCCGCTCACCCGCATCACTCACGGCTAACGAGAATAGAACTCCACGACGAGCTGCTCGTCCACCGGGACGTTGATCTGCTCCCGCTCGGGCTTGCTGACCAGCGTGAACCGCAGGTCAGCGTGGTCGACGGAAAGATAGGGCGCGATCCGCTCGTCGGCGTGCACACCCTCCTTGGCGGCCACGAACGGCTGCATCCCGCGCGAACGCTCCCGCACGGTGACGACCTGGCCGGGCTTGACCAGATAGCTGGGGATGTCCACCTTGCGGCCGTCGACGGCGATGTGGCCGTGATTGACGTACTGCCTGGCCGCGTAGATCGACGGCGCCAGGCCGGCGCGCAGCACCAGGGAGGCCAGGCGGGTCTCCAGCAGCGCGACCAGCTCGGCGCCCGACGCGCCCGGCTTGCGCAGGGCGAGGTCCCAGTAGCGGCGCAGCTGCCGCTCCGACACGTCGTAGTACCAGCGCAGCTTCTGCTTCTCCAGCAGCCGCAGCCCGTAGTCGCCGGTGGTGCGGCGGTTGGTCTTGCGGCCGTGCTCGCCCGGCGGGTAGGGGCGCTGCTCGAAATAGCGGACGGCCTTCTTGGTCAGCGGGACGCCCGCGCGACGTGACAGTCGCACCTTCGGACCGGTGTAGCGCACGTTCACCTCATGTGATTAGGTAGTCCTTACTTAGGCAAGGCTAACCTACTGCTGGCTGTGATCTCAAGGAGGCGCCATGCTCACGATCCCCGAGCGGATCCGCACCCTCGCCGCGTCGGCGAGCGTCGCCCGGCTGTCCATCGACGGCGCCCCCGCGCCCGCCCGTGGCGGAGTCGACGAGCGGGGCCGCCCGGTGCTGCTGGTGCGGCCGGGCGAAGCGCTGCACGGGCTGCGCGACGACGCCGTCGTGGCGGTGAACCTGACCGCCATGCGCGTGCTCGGCAAGGTGGAGCATCCGCGCGGGCTGATCGAGGTGCAGGGGTGGGCGCAGGCCGTACCCGAGAGTGAGGCGCGTCAGGCCGCCGTCGCGGTCGCGGCGCACACGGCCGACGAGGCCCTGTTCGACGCGCTGGAGCGGTTCGGCCGGCCGGACGCGCCCCGGCTGCTGCGGCTCGACATCGGCCAGGTGGTGTACCTGACCGGGCGCGACTCCGGGGTGCTGGACGCCGACGACTACCTCGAAGCCGCCCCCGATCCGCTGGCCGCCACCGCCGAGCGCGTGCTGGCCCACATCAACGAATCGCACCGGGCCCAGCTCGCGGGCGGGGTGTCCAAGGCCCTGGGCGAGGACGCCGGCGACGTGTGGCTGTGGGAGCTGGACCGTTACGGCGCGACGGTCCGCGCGGACGACCAGCTCCTGCGCTTCCCCTGGCCGACACCCGCGCACACCGCGCTCTGCCTGGAGACCGCGCTGCGCGGCCTGCTGTGCGCGTGCTGAGCGTCGCGGTCTGCCGTGCGGGTGCTGACCGTCGCGGCCTGCTGTGCGCGTGCTGAGCGTCACGGATCCGGGCGCCGCGGGAACTTGATCACGATTCGCTGGGAGTCGCCCGGGACCGGGCGCCGGATCACTATCATCGGCGCCTGTGGATCATACGGAGCGGCGCAGGCGGATTCTGATGGTCGCCGGATTACTGGCCGGCTGCCTGATGCTGGCCACCGCGGCGATCCTGGTCGGCGGTGCCTTCACCGGTACGCGGCTCACTCTGGCCGGCCTGCCCGACCATGGCCACCCGGGCCCGCGCCGGGGCGAGCCGGGGGCGATCGAGTCGAAGCTGGCCCGCTATCGCGTCCCGGTCACGCGTCCGGTCCACACCACGCAGCCCGCCACGAATCCCGCGCCCACCCTCGGCGCCAGGAAGACCGTCAAGGCCACGCCGACGGCCACCCCCACCTCCAGGCCCACCGGCAACCGGGTGAGCCCCAGCAGCGGCCTGTCACCGGCTCCGTCGCCCCATCGGGGGGCCAGGCCCACCCCGGGGCCCGCGCTGTCCGAGGCGGCCATGGGGCGCACTCCGACGCCGAGCAGCACTCCCCAGAGCCAGAGCCCGTCGCCGCGCAAGACGAAAAAGCCCTGGCCCGGTAAGCGCCCTTGACGCCGCGCGATGAGGTGTTCGGGGGCCTCGCGGCAGTCCGTCAGGAGCTGACTTTGAGGCGGGTGATCATGCTCTCGTCGACGGCGTCGGGCGAGAGCACGTGGTCCAGGACCATGACCGCGCACCCGCTGATGCCCGCCCCGGCCCCCAGCCTGCTGGGCTCGATGCGGAGCCGGCGGGTGGCCAGCGCGGTGGAGCGGCGGTAGACGACCTCGCGGATGCTCGACACCAGCGGCCCGAACGCCTCGGCCACGTCGCCGCCGAGCACCACGACCGACGGGTTGAGGATGTTGACGGCGACGGCCAGGACCTCGCCGATCTGACGGCCCGCCTCGCGGACGATCGCCATCGTCTCGGCGTCTCCGGCGCGCACCAGCCTGGTCACGTCGGCGATGGTCTTGACGTCCTTGCCGGCGGCCCGCAGGTCGCGCAGCAGCGCGGTGCCGCTGGCGACGGAGTCGACGCAGTCGGTGTTGCCGCAGCGGCAGAGCACGCCGCCGCCGTCGCGTACCGGGATGTGCCCGATCTCGCCCGCCGCGCCGAGCGCGCCGCGCAGGATCTCGCCGCCGGCGATGACGCCCGCGCCGATCCGGGTGGACACCTTGACGAACATCAGGTCGCCGAGCTCGGGATAGGCGCCCCGGTGCTCGCCGATGGCCAGCAGGTTGACGTCGTTGTCGATCAGTACGGGCACCGGGAAGCGCTCGTGGACCAGCGGCGGGATCACCACGCCCGTCCACGAGGCCATCACCCTGGCGCTCTCCGTGCGTCCCTGCGCGAACTCGACCGTGGCGGGCACGCCCATGCCGACACCGCGCAGCAGCGAGCGCGGCCGGTCGCCGAGCAGCTCGTCCCAGGTGTCCATGACGAGCGGCAGCACCACGTCGGGGCCCTGCTCGACGTCGATGGCGAAGTCGCGGCCCGCCAGCTCACGGCCCGCGAGGTCGCAGACCGCCACCCGCGTACGGCTGGCGCCCAGGGCGGCCACCAGCACCACGCCGCCTGAGGCGTTGAACTCCAGCCGGACCGGCGGCCGGCCGCCGGTGGACGGCGCGTCGGCCCGCTCCACGACCAGGCCGCGGTCGAGCAGCTCGCCGACACGCAGTTGCACCGCGGGGCGGGACAGGCCGGTCACCCGGCCGAGGTCCGCCCGTGTCACGGCCTCACCGGTGCGGATGAGGCGGAGCACCTCGCCACTCGTGGCGAGGGTCGCGGCGGTACGTCGAGGCATCCGCCAAGTGAATCACAGGAGGTTAGGTAATGAAAAGTCACGACTTTTTCATCTCAAATAGCAAAACTCAGCTTGTGTAGGTACGTAACTCTGGCTAGTGTCCGTTCTGTCCCTGCTTGGTAAATCATCGGAGTTCCCAGCCGTGTCCCCCACCTCAGCTCCCACTGCCGCTTACACCGCCGACCTCGTCGTCTTCGGCGGCACCGGCGACCTGTCCATGCGCAAGCTGCTCCCGGCGCTGTACCACAGCGACGTGGAGGGCCGCCTCTCCCCCGAGACGCGGATCATCGCCATGTCCAGGGGCGGGCTGACCGACGATGACTTCCGCGGCAAGGTGGACGCCGAGGTACGCGACCAGGTCCCGGCCGACCCCGGCGCGTGGCAGCGCTTCCTCGGCCGCCTGCACCACGTGTCCGTCGACGTGGGCGGCGAGAACCGGTCCGGCTGGAGCGCGCTGACCGCGCTGCTGGGCGGGCACGAGCAGCGCGACCGGGTGTTCTACCTGGCCAGCCCGCCGATGACGTTCGGCCCGTTCTGCCGGGATCTGGACCAGGCGGGCCTGGTGACGCCGCGCTCCCGGGTGGTGCTGGAGAAGCCGCTCGGCCGCGACCTGGCCAGCGCGCAGCGGATCAACGAGGAGGTCGGCGCCATCTTCGACGAGGCGCAGATCTTCCGCATCGACCACTACCTGGGCAAGGAGACCGTGCAGAACCTGCTCGTGCTCCGCTTCGCCAATGCCTTCCTCGAGCCGATCTGGAACTCCCTCTGGATCGACCACGTGCAGATCACCGCCGCCGAGACCGTCGGCACCCCCGGCCGGCGCGGCTACTACGACCAGGCCGGCGCGCTGCGCGACATGGTGCAGAACCACCTGCTCCAGCTTCTCTGCATGACCGCGATGGAGCCGCCGGCCCGCAACGACCGCGAGGCGATCCGCGACGAGAAGGTGAAGGTGCTCCAGGCGCTGCGGCCCATCACCGGCACCGAGGTCGACCGCTTCACCGTGCGCGGCCAGTACACCGAGGCGGACGGGATGCCCGGTTACCTGGACGAGCCCGGCTCCACCGCGCCCACCGAGGCGTCGCGCCGGGTGGAGACGTTCACCGCGATCCGCGCCGAGGTCAAGAACTGGCGGTGGGCCGGCGTGCCGTTCTACCTGCGCACCGGCAAGCGGCTGCCGCGCCGGACCTCGGAGATCGTGGTGCAGTTCAAGGACGTGCCGCACTCCATCTTCCCCGGCGGCTCGCCGAACCGCCTCGTCCTGCGGCTGCAGCCGGAAGAGGGCATCGAGCTGCACATCATGGCCAAGGAGCCGGGAGCGGGCGAGGTGGCGCTCAAGCCGGTGCCGCTGAGCCTCAGCTTCGGCAAGACGTTCACCACGCGCGTTCCCGAGGCGTACGAACGGCTGCTCACGGACGTGTTGGCGGGCAACCCGACGCTGTTCATGCGGCGCGACGAAGTGGCCGCCGCCTGGCAGTGGATCGACCCGATCCTGGCCTCCTGGGAGTCGTCGGCCGAGCTGCCCGAGCCGTACCCCGCCGGGTCCACCGGCCCCGCGGGCGCCCACGAACTGCTCGGCCGCAGCGGGCGCGTGTGGCACGAAGAGGACCAGGCGTGAGCGAGCGCACCACCGAACACCGCGATTTTGGGTTCGAGGACCCGACGAAGGAGGGTCTGTGAACCCCGTCATCCAGGAGATCACCGACAGGATCACCGAACGCAGCCAGGCCAGCCGCAGCGTCTACCTGGCGCGGATCCGGCGCGACGGGGAAGCCGCCCGCGCCAAGGGCCCGGCGCGCGCGCACCTCGGCTGCGCGAACCTGGCCCACGGCTTCGCCGCCGCGCCCGCCGCCGACAAGCCCCTCCTGATGGGTTCGGCCAAGCCCGGCGTGGCGATCGTGACCAGCTACAACGACATGCTCTCGGCCCACCAGCCGTACGAGACGTACCCGGCCGAGCTGAAGGCGGCGGTGCGCGCGGCCGGCGGCGTCGCGCAGGTGGCGGGCGGCGTGCCCGCGATGTGCGACGGCATCACGCAGGGCCGCGCCGGTATGGAGCTGTCGCTCTACAGCCGCGACGTGATCGCCATGGCGGCCGCGATCGCGCTGTCGCATGACATGTTCGACGCGTCGCTGCTGCTGGGCGTCTGCGACAAGATCGTGCCGGGCCTGCTGATCGGGGCGCTGCACTTCGGGCACCTGCCCGCGATCTTCGTGCCCGCCGGTCCGATGACCTCAGGGCTGCCGAACAAGGTCAAGGCCCGCGCCCGGCAGCTCTTCGCCGAGGGCAAGGTGGGCCGGGACGAGCTGCTCGACGCCGAGGCCAAGTCGTACCACTCCCCCGGCACCTGCACCTTCTACGGCACCGCCAACTCCAACCAGGCGCTGATGGAGGTCATGGGCCTGCATCTGCCCGGCTCGACGTTCGTCAACCCGCACACCGAGCTGCGGCACGCGCTGACCGAGGCGGCCGGGCGCCGGGCGGTGGAGATCACCGCGCACGGCCCCGAGTACACCCCGATCGGCGAGCTGGTCGACGAGAAGTCGATCGTGAACGCCTGCGTGGCGCTGCTGGCCACCGGCGGCTCCACCAACCACACGCTGCACCTGGTCGCCATGGCCGCCGCCGCGGGCATCGTGCTGACCTGGGACGATCTGGCCTGCCTGTCGAAGGCCGTGCCCTCGCTGACCAAGATCTACCCCAACGGCCAGGCGGACGTGAACCACTTCCGCGACGCCGGCGGCATGCAGGTGCTCATCGGCGACCTGCTGGACGAGGGTCTGCTGCACGGCGACGTGCTGACCGTGGCGGGGCGCGGCCTTGACCACTACCGTTCGGCTCCGTCGCTGTCCGACGGGAAGCTGACCTGGTCGGAGCTGTCCGACGGCAGCGCCGACCTCGACGTGCTGCGGCCGGTGGCCGCGCCGTTCGCCGCCGACGGCGGCATCCACATGGTCGACGGAAACCTGGGCCGGGCCGTCAGCAAGGTGTCGGCGGTCAAGGCCGAGCACCTGGTGATCGAGGCGCCGGCCAAGGTGTTCGACGACCAGCTCGACCTGCTGCGCGCGTTCGAGGCGGGCGAGCTGGACGGGCAGGACTTCGTGGCGGTCATCCGCTACCAGGGGCCGAGCGCCAACGGCATGCCCGAGCTGCACAAGCTCACGCCGCCGCTGGCCGTACTGCTCGATCGGGGGCAGCGGGTGGCGATCGTGACCGACGGCCGCATGTCCGGCGCGTCCGGCAAGGTGCCCGCGGCCATCCACCTGTCGCCCGAGGCGGCGGACGGAGGACCGATCGCGCTGGTCCGCGAGGGCGACGTGATCAGGCTCGACTCGGCGGCGGGGACGCTGGAAGTGCTGGTCCCGGCCGAGGAGCTGGCCCGGCGCACGCCCGGCGGCCGGCCGCTGAGCGACGCGCAGTGGGTGGGGACGGGGCGCGAGCTGTTCGCGACGTTCCGGCGCATGGCGGGGCACGCGGAGCAGGGCGCGGGGATCTTCGGGATCAGCGGCGCCGAGTCCCCGGACCACGGCCCCGGCCTGGGCTTCCCCGCCGAGGCGGGCGCCTCCCACCTGGAGTCGGGCGCCCCTCTCGGACAGCACGCGGGCGTCGCGGGATGACCGTGTTCTGCTTGACGGACAGTGCGCTGTGAGCGCGTTCGATCTGCCGTGGCTGGTCGCCGACATCGGGGGCACCAACGCCCGGTTCGGGCTGGTCACCTCGCCGGGAGCGCGGCCGTCGCACGTCGCGGTCCTGGCGGGGGCCGAGTACGACACCCTCCCGGAAGCCGTAGCCGCCTACCTCGCGGAACACGCGGGCGGAGTGCGGCCGGGGGCGGCGTGCCTGGCCGTGGCGGGGCCCGTCAACGGTGACCGCTACACGCTGACGAACTCGGCCTGGAGCGGCTCGGCGAGCGACCTCGGCCTGCCGTACGCGGTGCTGCTGAACGACTTCGAGGCGCTGGCCGTCTCGCTGCCCCATCTGGAGCCCGGTGACCTGGTGTCCCTGGGCGGCCCGGAACCCGCCCACGGCGTGAAGGCCGTGCTCGGGCCCGGCACCGGGCTCGGTGTCGCCGGGCTGGTGCCCGCCGACGGCGGCTGGACGCCGGTCCCCGGCGAGGGCGGGCACGTCACGGTGCCGGTGTTCGACGACCGGGAGCGGGAGATCGTCCGGGCGCTCCGCGCCGGGGGCCTGGACCACGTGGTGGCCGAGCACGTCCTGTCGGGACCGGGCCTGGTACGGCTGCACCGGGCGCTCGCCGAGGTCAACGGCGTCAACCCGCCCAGTCTGTCGGTCTCCGACATCGTGGCGCGGCTGGACGACTCGCTGTGCGCGGAGACGGTCGAGGTGTTCTGCGGGATGCTGGGGAGTTTCGCCGGGAACGTGGCCCTGACCCTCGGCGCCAGGGGCGGCGTCTATCTCGGCGGCGGAGTGCTGCCCCGTATCGTGGAGCGCGTGCGTATCAGCGACTTCCGCGCCAGATTCGCCGACAACCCGGACATGGCCGGTTACCTGTCGGCCATCGCGACCACGCTCATCGTCGCCCCGCAACCGGCGCTGACGGGCGCCGGCGCCTGGCTGGCGCAGCGCGCGGCAAGAGAGCTGGGGTCCGCGCACGAGCGCATAGAGCTGCACCCGATGAGGAGAGAACTTTCATGAGCCTGCTCGATCTCGCCCCCGTGATCCCGGTCGTGGTGATCGATGACGTGGAGACGGCCGTGCCGCTGGCGCGGGCGCTGGTCGCGGGCGGCCTGCCGGTCATCGAGGTGACCTTGCGTACGGCTGACGCTCTGGAGGCCATCGCCAGGATCGTCGCCGAGGTGCCGGAGGCCGTCGTCGGCGCCGGAACAATCCGGACTTCTGATGATATTGCGGCGTGCTTGGTGGCTGGGGCGAAGTTCCTGGTCTCGCCCGGGACGACGCTGTCGCTGGCCGACGCGATGGCAGCGAGCGGGCTCCCGTACCTGCCGGGCGCGGCTACCGCCACCGAGGTGATGGCGCTGGCCGAGCGGGGTCTGAAGGAGCTGAAGTTCTTCCCGGCCGAGCCGGCGGGCGGCATACCGTACCTGAAGGCGCTGGCGGGACCGCTGCCGGACGTGCGGTTCTGCCCGACCGGCGGCATCAGGCCGGCCACCGCGCCCGACTACCTCGCGCTGCCGAACGTCGGCTGCGTCGGCGGCACCTGGCTGACCCCGGCCGACGCCCTGGCGGCGGGCGACTGGGGCCGCGTGGAGAAACTCGCCGCCGAAGCGGCCGCCCTCCGCTAGCGCATCCCGCTGACGCTCTCTCCGGAGGCGCTCGTGCCTTCGGGCGGGAGGCGAAGGCTAGCGCGGGAAGGCCCCCGGGACCTGAGCGTGGCCTGACCCGTACGAGGGCCGATGCCGGGAAGGTCCGTCGGTGATCAGGATGGACTTCACACCTCTTTGGGAGTCGCATGTCCCGTTCCGTCATTGTGTGGGCCCTGATCCTCGTCATCGCGGGATCCATCGCCGTGGCCCTCTGCGTCGCCACCTCGCCCGTGGTCTCCGCCGACGCCCCCCGCGACTTCTTCGACTCGCCCTACCTGCTGCCCGCGTTCCTCGTCCTGGCGGTCCTGGCCGGTCTGGCCGGGTGGTTCGTCCCTCAGGTGGGCGTGCTGTGGGGGCTGCCGGCCGCCGCCCCGTTCTACGTCTCCTTCGTCCCGGCCGTGATCAAGGAGCTCCGGGAGGGCGGGCAGGGGCTGTGGCCGGTCGGGCTGCTGTTCCTGGGCGGCCTCACGCTCATTCCGCTGCTCGCCGCCCTGACGACCTCGCTGGTCGCCAGGGCGCGCGGATAAAGGGCATCAACCCTTGTAATTGAAAATCTGGTGGAGAGTGTGCTGAATTTCCACCAGGTCCTTCTGGTCGGCCATTACCTGGTCGATGGACTTGTACGCCGCGGGATGCTCGTCCACCAGTGCGGCGGCCCTGTCCGCATTCCAGATTCGACCGCTCATGGCCGCGGTGAGAGAGGTCGCCGACAGTTCCCGCTTCGCCTTTGTCCGGGACATGCGGCGGCCCGCACCATGAGAGCAGGAGTTGTACGACTCGGGGTTTCCGCGACCGCGCACGATGTACGAGCACGTGCCCATCGAGCCGGGGATCACTCCTTCATCTCCCGTGTCGGCCTTGATGGCTCCCTTGCGGGTGATCCAGAGGGACTTGCCGTAGTGGGACTCCTGCTGCGTGAAGTTGTGGTGACAGTTGATCGTACGGACCCGCTCGCCCTTGCCCACGACCCGGAACAGGGCGTTGATCAGCACCTTGTCCATCCGGGCCCGCGAGGCCATGGCGTAGCGCTGCGCCCACAGCATGTCCTCGATGTAGGCGGTGAACTCCGGCGTGCTCTGGACGAGGTAGGCGAGGTCCGGGTCCTCCAGGCTGGTGGCCTGCTTCTTCATCAGCTTCTTGGCGCCGACGATGTGCATCGTGGCGAGCTGGTTGCCGACGCCGCGCGAACCCGAGTGCAGGACCGTCCACACCCGGTCGCGCTCGTCGAGGCAGACCTCGACGAAGTGGTTGCCGGAGCCGAGGGTGCCGAACTGGTCGGCCACCTTCTTGGTCTGCCTGGGGTTCAGGTCGGTGTAGGGGAGCCCGAGGTCGCCGAGGGCGCGGTCCATCGACGGGTCCTGGTGGCCCTTGCCGACGCCGGCGGGGATGCGGTGCTCCACCATCGGCATGAGGGCGGCCAGGGTGTCGGGCAGGTCCGAAGCCGTGAGCGTCGTCTCCGTGGCCACCATGCCGCAGCCGATGTCCACACCGACGGCGGCGGGAATGATGGCGTTTTCCGTGGGAATCACCGAACCGACCGTGGCACCGATGCCGATATGCGCGTCGGGCATGAGAGCGACGTGACCGGAGACGAATGGCAGGCGGGCAGTGCGTGCGGCCTGCGCGATCGCGCCTTCGTCGATCTCGCTGGCCCACGACAGCAGGTTCGGTGCGGGCTGGTTCGGCATGAAAGAAATCTCCTCACTGGTTCGTGATCAGTTTGGCGGGACCAGAGAAGAATTCCCAATCATTTTATCGAATGTGGGTTTTATGGATTGTTCGGGTCCGCCGTTCGGCTCGCGGGCTGAGGACGTCGCTGGAGGTCGAGGTGGGTGTCGATGAGGGTGTCGATGAGGGTGCCGAGCGGGGGCCAGGGCACGATGGGCCGGGCGGCGCGGAGGGTGAGCAGGCCGTGGAGGGCGCCCCATAGGCACAGGGTGGCCAGATAAGGGTCGGTGATCCTGGCCAGGCCGGCGTCGGCGCACGCCTTGAACACGTTCTGGGTGATCTCGATGGCCGCCAGACCTGGGCGTTCGTCGTCGGGCAGTGGACGGGTCACGGGTGGTGCCTGCGGCGCGGTGAACATCACCTGATAGGCGTCGGGGTGGTCTTCGGCGAACCGGCAGTAGGCGACGGCGACGGCATGGAGTTGACGGTCGGGTTCGGCGTGCGCGGCGACGGCGTCGTCCAGGTGGCCGGCCAGGACGGCGAAGTGTTCCTGGTAGACGGCGAGCAGGAGGGACATCTTGTCGGGGAAGTGCAGATAGACGCTGGTCGCGGCGATGCCGACCTCACGTGCGACCGCGCGCAGTGACAGGCTTTCGTGGGTGGCGCCCTGCTCCAGGAGCAGGTTGGTGGCCGCGATCAGATCCTGGCGGAGCCGGTCGCCCTGGCCGCGCCGATTGGGTGTGTGCCGGGGTGTCCCGTCCGCAGGCGTTGTCATCAGTGTTCCTCCAACGAGCCTTGGACGCGCAATCCGCCCCTTGACGGATTGGACTTCCACGTTCACGCTACATCGTAGCGCAATACGTTAGCCGTACATGTAGTGCTCTCTGGCTCGCCACCATCGCCTGCGGGCAGACATGTCGCTCGTCATCATTTTCCAGGCTCACGAATGACGTGTGCCCGAACATTCCCCTTGAGCTCCATGGCAGGAGAAAGCGCATGCACTCGGACGGTTTACTTCCCAGCTACGAGCGGTTGTTCGGCGATCTCGCGTTCCGGAACGGCGACATGTCCCGCTCCGTCTACTCCCCGGCCGCCTACCTTGCCGAGCTCCTGCAACTGCTCGACGCCGATGATCCCACCGACGGCCCCGCCGGTCTCCTCGCCGATCTCCTGGCCCGCCGTCTCGACATCGGGGATGTCCCGCTCGACGCCGCGCACACCTACGCCGAGCTGCCCTACCTTGACATCGTCAACGAGGTGCTGGAGCGAGAACTGGCCGCGGGCGAGGAAGGCGGCGCCGATCGGCTCCTGGCGGCGTTGCGGTACCCGTTCACCCTGCCGATCTCGCTGCGCCACCAACGGCTGTGGCGCCTGCTGCACCACCTGGGAGTGGAGCCTGCCGAGCTGTATCGCCAACTGGCGGACGCCCCCGACCCGGACGTCGTCGCCAGAGAGTATCTGGGGCTCACCCCGACCGAAGTGGAACTGCTGACGACGCCGCTCGCCGACGGCCCCGAGCTCCGCACGCGCTATGGGCTCGACCCCACGGACGAGGACGCCTTGCGCGCGCTGGCCGACGCCGACCGGTTCCGGCAGGCCGCGACGCTGAGCGGCGCGGAGCTACGCGAACTGCTGTACGGCGGCCTCGGCACGGCCTCGACCGGCGGCGCGCCCGCGGAGCGCTCGGCCGCGTCCGCGTTCTTCGTCCACCACGACGGCCCGGTGATCGGCCTGGACGCCGAGGAGAAGCGGCTGGTCCGCGTCGACGACCCCACCGACCCCTCCGACGAGCCGATCCCCGCGGCCTGGTTCGACCGGGTCTCCCGGTTCGTCCGGCTGGCCCGCCGCACCGGGCTGACCTTCACCGACCTCGACCTGATGCTGCGCGACTGCTGCGGCAATCGGATCGACGCCAGGGCGCTGCGGCATCTGGCCGTGCTGCTCCACCTGCACCGCGGCCTGGACGTGCCGATCGACGTCGCCGTCAGCCTGGTCGCCCCGATGAACGCACTCGGCGCGGGCGACGGCGAGACGCCCGAGGACCTGTTCGACCGGGTGTTCAACGTGCCCTTCGCCACGGCGGGCGCCCCGGTGATCCTCGGATCGACGAGGGTGCCGTACGGCTACGCCGACCGGCCGGTGCTCACCTGCGCGGGCGACATCCTCGCCACCCGCAACAAGGAGTACCGGGGGCGGGTCACCGCGGCGCTGTCCCTGACCGAGGACGAGCTGGCCGCCCTCGTCGTTCGCTTACGGGAACGTTCCACCTCGGACGACACGGTGGAGCCGCCCCCGTTCGACCGCGCGACCGGCCCGGACGAGCTGTCGCTGCTACACCGGATCCACCGGCTCTCGGCGGCGCTCGGCGTCTCGGCCGAGGAACTGCTCGACGTGATCGACGCGCTCGAGAGCGACCCGGCGCTGCGACGGCACACCACCTTCCCGCTACTGATCGACACCGGGGTGAGCACCGACGACTACCACGCGGTACTGGCCGGCGCGGACGTCGCCTCCGGCCTGTGGCTGATACAGACCCTGCTGGCCGTGGTGCCGTGGATGCGGTCCGCCGACCTGAACGGCCAGGAGCTGGCCACGGTGCTGGGCGCCGCGGCGGCGCGGGCGCAGGCCGGAGCCGGCCCTCGAACCGGCCTGAACGGGCAGGCCGTCCCGGGCGGGCAGGAGGAGCCGGACGCCGACGCCACCCTGCTGGCGGAGCTGAGCCGGCGGTTCGAGGAGCTCGCGCCCTCCCCCGGACTGTTCACCTCCGCCCGGTTCGGCCCGCGCGCCGCGACGGTGATCCACGACATCGCCGTCACCCGCCCGAGCGGCGTGGTGTCCCGCCGGGACGCCCGGCTGCTGCGTGTCGACCCGGCCGGCGCCGCGAGTGCCGCCTACCTCGCGCTCAACGAGCTGGACATGGTGGTGGGCGGTGACCTGGAGGGGATCGGGCTCGGCGACCGCCTCGCGGTCAAGATCTACACCAACCTGGTCTTCGCCGGCCAGCTGGAGCCGGGCGGCACCCTGGTGGCGGACCGGCTGCCGGAGACGCCCGCGGGGCTGCGGCTGACCCGTGACTTCGGCGAGCACCGCGACGCGCTGTTCGACCTGGTCCGCGGCCTGTGCCCGGTGCCGGACCCCGCGGAGCCGCTGCCGGAGCCGGCCGTCTTCTTCCCCTCCGACCTGGCGAAACTGGCGGACCTGGACAGCGCGGAGCGCACCGAGCTGTACGACAACCTGGTCTTCAACGGGTACCTCGACGATGAGGGGACCGTGCTGCGGCCCGGTTTCTTCGCCATCGAGGAGAACCGCGCCGTGTTCGCGGTGAACGCCGACCTGAGCGGCGTCGCGGCCGGTGCGCACGCCCGGCTGCGTGAGCTGGCCGCCCGGTTCACCGGCGGCGCCGTCGCGTTCGACCCGGCGGTCCTGACCGCGCTGCCGCTGTCCCCGCAGCAGGTCACCGCCCTGGTCGAGAGCCTGCGGTTCAACGGGTACATCGACGCCGACGGCTTCTTCACCGACCCGGCGGCGCTGCTCGACCCCGGTCTCGGCGATCTGGCGCTGGCCCTGGAGTTCTACCCGTACCGCCGGCACGTCCTGGACGCCCTGCGCGGCCCGCTCACCAAGGCCCGGGCCGAACTGCTCGCCGTCACCCCGGCGGACTTCCTGGACATCGCCGACCCGTCCGCCGCGCAGCGGGCGGCCGACCTGCTGGACGGCGTCCACCTGGCCGACGACCGCGTCCTTCAGGGCAGCCGGGCGTTCTTCGCCGACCCGGCGGGCCGGCTGGAGCTGGCCGGGTTCACCGCGGCCGAGAACTCCGCGATCTTCGGGCGGATCGCCACCTGCCTGGCCGACCACACCCCCTACCGGCTCGACCCGGCGGCGTCGGCCGTGTTCGGTTTCGACCCGGGCGAGCAGGCCCGGCTCGTGGTCAGGCTGGTCGAGGCCGGGCACCTCACCCCGGAGCTGGGCGTCCCCGAGCACCGGCTCGGCTTCTTCGCCGAGGTGTACAACGCGCTGGACTTCGTCCTGCCCGGTTTGGAGGACTTCGCCAAGGACGTCTTCTTCCTGCTGCACGCTGTCGCGGTGCGGACGAACGCGGCGATCGCCGAGATCACCGCCAAGCTGGAGGCACTGGCCGGCCGGCAGCGTGTCACGCTGCTCGCCGTGCTCCAGGACGAACTGGGGGTGAGCGCGCCGATCATCGCCGTGGCCTGTTCGGCGGTCGCCGGCGGCCCGGCCGAGGCGGTGGAGCTGCTGGTCGCCCCGGCGCTGGCCGGCGCGGAACGCGGCGCCGACCTGCCGCCGGACTCGCGGGCCGCCCTCAGGCGGATCCGCGCCGTCGCCCTGCTCGCCACGAAGTTCGGCCTCGACGCGAACCAGATCGCCCTCGCCTTCCGCGACCAGGATCTGGCCGGCAAGTTCCCCGAGCCGCTGACCGCGCCCCGCGGCGTCGACCGGATCGATGCCCTGCTGGAGAGCTCCGACGGCAACATCTACCTGTTCCGGGGCCAGGAGTGCTGGGTGTACGGCCCCGGCTACGTCCGTACCGGCGACGGGCCGGTTCGGCTGGACGAGCTGTCCAGCCGGTTCAGCGTCCTGACCGGCGTGGACGCCGCGTTCAGCGACGTCACCGGCACTGACTGGATCATCGGCCGCGACGGCGGCGGCGTCCCGCGCACCTTCACCCGGCAGCGCGACGGCGCCCGGTGGGCCCCGAAGCAGCAGGAGTGGGGCGTGGTCGAGAACGCTTTCGACGCCCCCGCGGCGATCGACGCGGCGTTCACCGACGAGGAGGGCCGGGTCTACCTGTTCTGCGGCGACCAGTATGTCCGCTACTCCGGGGCCGGGCGCGAGCACGTCGACCCCGGCCACCCTCGCCGGATCGGCGAGTGGTGGCAGGACGGGCAGCGCGGCGCCGACCTGCCCGACCGGTTCCGCCGCTCGCTGGACGCGGCCTTCCGCGGCACCGACGACACCACCTACCTGTTCTCCGGCGACACGTTCCTGGCCGTGGACGCGACCGCCGCCGAGCGGCCGGTCGCCGACGTCTGGGGGCGGATCCGCAACGCGTTCGCCGAGACCGGCCGGATCGACGCCGCCTGCGCCGACGGGGCCGCCTACCTGGTGTTCTCGGGCAACCAGGTGTTCCGCTACTCCGGCGACGTCGAGAGCGGCGAGTCGCGGGCGGACGCGGGCTTCCCGCAGCTGATCGAGGAGTTCCTGCCGGGCGTCCCCGCCGAGTTCGCCGACGGGGTGGAGGCCGCGTTCCGCGACCCCGCCGGGGTGCTGCGCCTGTTCAAGAACGCCAGGACCGTCGCGCTGCACCAGAGCGGGCCGGAGATCGAGGCCACCGCGCAGCGCTGGGGGGCGCTCGGCGCCGCCCTGCCCGGCGGCACGGTCGACGCGGCGTTCGTCGGCCTGGACGGGTGCACCTACCTGTTCTCCGGCGATCGTTACCTGCGCTACTCCGGCGCCGACTACTCGACGGTGGACCCCGGCTACCCGCGGCGCGTCGCCGACGACTGGGGCGGGCTGCTGCGGGTGGACGCCGCGTTCACCCTGGACGGCGCCACCCACCTGTTCGGCACGGCCGGGCTGATCACCTGGATCCCGATGGAGCACGCCGGCGACCTGGACGCCGGCCGGCTGCCGCATCCGGTACGCCGGCTGCTGCTGGAGCACGGCATCACCGTCGCCGACGACGCGCCCGTGGTCTGGGCCGCCCCCGACTGGCAGGTCACCGCCGACCACGGGATCCGGCTGGCGCTGCGCCGCGCCGCGGACCCGGCCGCCGTGGACCCGATCACCGGGAAACGGGTCGCCGGGGAGCGGATCGAGGTGCACTGCGCCGACCCGTCCGACGCCTCCTTCCACGTCCGCTACTCCACCAAGGACTACACCGCACCCGACGCCACCCACCCGCAGGCGCTCGACGCCAACCGATGGAACCTGCCGGACGCGCTGGCCGACGCCCCGTTCACGCGGGTGGACGCCGCGTTCACCGGCCGCGACGGCCTGGTGTATCTGTTCTCCGGCGACCGGTACGTCACGTTCGACAACAAGCGCCGCTGGTGGTCGGAGCCGCAGCCGCTGCGCCGGCACTGGGACGACGTGCCGTTCGATCACGTCGACGCGGCCCTGCTCGGCAAGGACGGCCGGACCTACCTGTTCTCCGGCACCCGCTACGTCCGGTACTCCAGCGGCGGCCACACCCGGATCGACGACCGCTACCCGGCGACGATCACCCGCTTGTGGGGGAACGTCGTCAACGCCATCGCCCGCACCGGGCGGGTCGACGCGACCCTCGTGGCGGACGACACCGACGCCGACGGCGTCGTGCGCACCCGTACCTACCTGTTCTCCGGCAACCAGTACGTCCGCTACACCGGCACCGACCTGTCCACGCCCGACCTCGGCTACCCGCAGACCCTGGCCGCGCTGCCGCGTGAGCCGCGGCTGGGCAACCTGAGGCAGGCGCCGGCCGCCGTGGACGCCGCGTTCGCCGACCGCGGCACCGTGTATCTGTTCGGCGGCGGGCGCTGCCACGCGGTCTCCCAGACCGCCTACCGCCGGTATGACAACGCCTTCACCGAGCCGGTCCGCTGCGCGTTCGACCAGGACGGCGCGCTGCTGGCCGAGACGCCCGGCGGCTGGCACCGGCACGGCCAGCCGGAGCGTGCGGCCGTCGCGCCGCAGCCGGCCCGGCCGCGGTTCCCGCGCGCGGTGCCGCCGGAGTTCCGTACCGACCTGGACGCCGTGCTGCACGGCGCCGACGGCAACACCTACCTGTTCAAGGGCGCGTCCTGCTTCGACGCCCGGCTGGGGCGGGCCTATCCGCTGGCCGAGGAGTGGGGCCGGCCGCGCAACAACGTCTACCACGACAACGCGGTGGACGCCGCGTTCGTCGGCACCGACGGCAGGACCTACCTGTTCAGCGGCGACCAGTTCGTGGTGTACGCCGGTCCCGCCGCCATGGACGCCGACGTCGACGGCGCGCCGCTGCCGATCGCGGCGCACTGGGGCGGGCTGACCCGGGTGACGCTCGCCTACGTGCATGACGACGTCACGTACCTGTTCGAGCCGCCCCGGCCCGACGGCACGATGCGCTATGTCACCTACACCGGCCGCGACTACACCCGCGCGCCGGAGGGCGGGGTGCCGCGGATCGCCGACGCCGCGTTCTGGGGTCTGCCCGAGGAGTACCGTCCCGCCGGGTTCACCGTGCCGGACGCCGTGCTGTCCGTGGGCGAGAGCATGCTGCTGCTGTTCGACGGCCAGTACGTGCGCAGGGACCCGGTCGGCCCGGCCGGCACGATGGCCGATGGGCCGGTCGCCGGGGCCTGGTCGCATCCGCGCCCGCTGGAGCGCGCCTGGCCCGGACTGACCAAGGCCGACGGCCTCACCAGCGCGTTCGTCGGCCGCGACGGCGCCGTCTACTTCTTCTTCCCCGGCGAGTTCGCCCGCCACGACGGCACCCTGGCGGCGCGGCGGCCGATCAGGGACGCGTGGGGCCGGACCCGCAACAACTTCCTCGGCGGCGGTGACGACGTGGTCGACGCCGCGTTCGCCGACGTCCGCGCGGACGGGAGCCGGGTCACGTACCTGTTCTCCGGCAACCAGTACGTCCGCTACACCGGCGCCTCCTACCGGTACGCCGACCCCGGCTATCCCAAGCCGATCGCCGGCAACCTGCGCGCCGAGGAGGCGTTCACCGGCCTGCCGGTGTCGTTCGAGGAGGATCTGGCCGACCGGTTGGAGGCCGATGGGCGGTCCATGGTCGACGCCGTGGCCGGCGGCGGGCGTACCGTGCGGATCCTGTCCGGCGGCGTCTGCCACGTGCTGTCGCGCGGCCTGACCGCGCGGTTCGACCAGACGGCGCTGGCCCGGGTCCGCAACACGGTCGCCGAGCGGCAGCGGGTCGACGCCGCCCTGGTGATCAGCGGGGAGAGCGGTCCGCGCACTCTGTTGTTCTCCGGCGACCAGTACATCCGCTACTCCGACGCCGGCGGCTACGACCAGGTCGACGAGGGTTACCCCCGGGTCATCGCCGAGGCGCTGCCCGCCGAGCTGGGCATCGCCGAGCTGCCAGAAGGCTTCCGTGACGCGATCGACGCGGCCTTCCAGGACGCCGACGGCGTCGTGTACCTGTTCGCCGGAGCCGGCTACCTGCGCGTCGACGACGGTCAGGCGGCCCAGGCGCCGGTCGCCGGCGCCTGGGGCGTGGTGGACAACGCCTTCCGCGCCCCCGGGGCGAGCGTGAAGGCGGCGTTCACCTCCCGCGACGGCGACCTGTACGTCTTCTGCGGCGGCCAGTACGCCCGCTACCGGATGACCCCGCTGGAGACCGTCGAGGACGGCTACCCGAGGCCGGTGGCCGGCGACTGGGGCAACCTGCCCGAGGCGTTCGACGCCGGGCCCGACGCCGCGTTCTCCTTCGAGGGCCGTACCTACCTGTGCCGGGACACCGAGCACGTCCGCTACTCGGGCGACCGGTACGACACGCCGGACCGGACCTACCCGCAGCCGTTCCGGCACCGCTGGTCCGGAGCGGCCGACTTCCGGCTGAGCGACGTGCGGACGATCGCCGCCTTCGCCGAGCTGGCCAAGGCCCACCCCGGTGATCTGGCGGCCTTCCTGCTGCCCGGCGAGGCAGCCGTCGAGGACCCGTACCGGTATCTGGCCGACCTGTTCGGCTGGGACGCCGACGAGATCCGGTGGTGCCGGCGGCGGGTCGGCCTGCTGACCGACGGCGCGGCCGACGAGTCGCTGTTCGAGCTGGAGTTCCTCATCCGGATCGCCGCTCTGTTCGCGTTCACCGCCCGGCTGGGCACTGTGCCGTCCGTGCTGCACGCCGACGTGTGGTCCCGGCTGCACGCCGACGGCGGCGACCCGGCGCTGGAGGCCGCCGCCGAGGCGCTGCAGGAGTTGCTGGCCCGCCGCAACGACCCGGCGGACTGGCCGGCGTTGAAGCGCACCCTGCACGACGAGCTGACCGTGCTGCGGCGTGACGCGCTGGTCGCGGCCGTGCTCGCCCGCGGCCCCGGCGACGAGCCGGGCACCTCCAGGGACCTGTTCGACCGGTTCCTGATCGACGTCGAGATGGGCCCGCGCGGCGACACCTCCCGGGTCCGGGAGGCCATCGCGGCCGTCCAGCTCTATGTGCACCGCTACCTGCTCGGCCTGGAGTCCCCTCCGGACGCGGGGGCCGTCGCGACCGCCGCGTCGAACGGGAGCGCCGGCGTCGTCGAGTCCGCCGACGACGCCCGCCGCCGGATCCGCGAGTGGTGGCAGTGGATGCGCGGCTACCGGCTGTGGGAGGCCAACCGCAAGGTCTTCCTCTACCCGGAGAACTACATCCGGCCGGAGCTGCGGGCCGACCGCACCCCCGCGTTCCGCGCGCTGGAGGGCGACCTGCTGCAGAACGAGATCACCCCCACGGCGATGGAGCAGGCCTACAAGCGCTACCTCGACGAGTACACCGAGGTGTCCCGGCTCACCATCGCCGGCGGCTACGTCCACACCAAGGACCGGACGACCGGCGGCCCGTACCGGCTGGCGCTGTTCGGGCGTACCAAGACCGACCCGCGGCGCTACTATCACCGCCGGGCGGAGTTCACCAGCCGGCACCGGCTGTCGGCGTCCTGGGAGCCGTGGCAGAAGGTCAGCCTGCAGATCGACGCCGACGAGGTGCACCCCGTGCACGCCTTCGGCCGGATGTTCGTCTTCTGGGCGGCCGTGGAACCGGTCGCCGACGACGGGGCGACGACCACCGTGGTGGCCGCGTCCAACGGAGACGAGCAGCGGGTCAGCGGCAAGCCGCCGACCCGGCAGATCAAGATCTTCTACTCGTTCGAGAACCTGAACAAGGAGTGGGTGGCGGCGCAGACGCTCGGCGTGGGCGCCCCGCGCAACGGCACCATCGACGGCATCACCCTGTTCATCCAACCGGTGACCGCCGGCGAGAACCGCACCTCCATCGTGGTCGCCTGCGCCTACACCGTGACCACGCCGAACCCGCCGGCCGACGACGGCGGAGCGCAGGACCCGACCGTGTCGCGCACCGGGCTGATGTTCTCGCTCAGCCCCGAACTCGTCGCCGAGGACCTCACCGAGCGGGCCCTGGCCGACATCCCCGGCATCTCCGACCTGCCCTTCGGGACCTTCCACGGCCCCGCCCTGAAGGTGCGGGCCGGGGCATGGGTGGCCGGTGAGACCGACGACAAGGTCGCCCAGGCACTCGCCGCGGCGGCCGAGCGGGTCGCCGAGGTCTTCGTCGACCCGGTCAAGCCCGCCGACGTCGTCCGGTTCGACACCCCGGTCGCGGCCGAGTCCGGGTCCTGGTTCAGCGTGGACGTCAAGGGCGGCAGCTTCCTGTGCCGCCCGAGCGACCCCGGGCCGGACGAGTCGGCCGACCTGCTGCCGCTGGACGGCAACGACGACGGGCTGCCGGTATGGGGGCAGGTGGACGCCGCGGTCGAGCTGCCCGGCGGCGCCCGGTACTTCTTCGACAAAGCCGCCGGCCAGTACGCGGAGTCGGTGCCGGGGAAGGCGCCGACGGGAGCGCTGAGCGGACGGCTCACCACGGCCTCCCGGTGGGGGCTGGTCCCGACGGTCCTGCCCAAGGCCGACAAGGTCGACACGGTGCTCAGCCGCGGTCAGTACACCTACGTCTTCTCCGGCCAGCGCTACGTCCGCTTCACCGGCACCCCGTTCCAGGTCATCGACGACGACTACCCCAAGAACATCAAGACCAGCAAGGAGAGCCTCCCGCCCTGGACGAAGGTGGACGTCGCCTTCACCACCCCGGACAACGTCGAGTACTTCGTCTCCCACTCCCTCGGGCGCTACATGACGTCCGAGGACATCGCCGCCGCGGCGGCCACGAACCCCCCTGAGCCTCCGGCCGACCACCCGCTGGCCGACCTGTGGGTCCTCAAGCAGTTGCCGAACAGCTTCAAGCCGCTGGACGCGGTGCTGGTCTACGACCGCATCGCCGTCGCCTTCGCCGGAAATCTCTTCGCCCGCTTCGTCTGGAAGACCGACTCCGACGACCACGACCGGGGGTATGGCGGACACGGGCGGAGCCGGTTCGTCCTCGACGAGCAGGAAGCCCATGTCAGATATCCGCTGCCCCTCTCCGGGAACCCGATGAGCCTTCCAGAAACCCGGGTCAACGCCGCGGCGTGGCATGACGACGTCATCTACTTCTTCGACAACGGCGACAACGGCAGCAGCGGCTCCTACCGCAAGATCATCCCCAACGGGGCCACCACCCTGCACAAGATCAGCGCCACCACGACGCTGGCCTCGACCGGGAAGGTCGGCGCGGCCTACGTCGGCGGCAACCGGCTGTACCTGACCAGCGGCACCGAGTACGTCCGCTACACCCTGGGCACCGACGGCCTGCCCGGCCGCCTCGTCGACCCCGGCTACCCCAAACCGCTGACCAGGGAGATCAACACCGCCTTCACCCGCGGCGCCCACGTCTACCTGTTCTCCGGCGCCGCCTACGCCCGCGGCGCCACCGACAGCGAGCCCGACGAGGCAGGCGAGTACCTGCCGGTCGCCGGCGCCTGGGGCGGGCTGCCCCGCGAGTCGCCCACCCCGTTCGACGCCGCGATGGACTCCGGCGAGGGCCTGTTCCTGTTCGTCGGCGGCTCCTACGTCCGCCGCTCCAGGACCGCGGCCGTGCCCCGCCCGTACGAGCGCGCCGCCCTGCCCTTCGAGATCATCCGGCTGACCACGGGCACCGCCGCCGTGCTCAACCAGCGGCTGCTGTCGGGCGGCGTGGCCGCGCTGCTGGACACCGCCACCCAGGAGAGCGACGAGGTGGCGGTCACCACCGACGCCGAGGCCACCTCGGCGGTCCGGGTCCGGGAGGGCACCGTCGACGAGGGACGGCTGCCGACCGGCGCACACCTGGACTTCCAGAGCGCCAACGGCATCTACTACTGGGAGATCTTCTTCCACGCGCCGCTGCTCATCGCGCAGACGCTCAACGAGGCGCAGCGGTTCGAGGACGCCAAACGCTGGTACGAGTACATCTTCGACCCGACGAACCCGCACGGGCACTGGCGGTTCCTGCCGTTCCTCGGCGCCGACCTCCAGGCGCTCGCCGACGGATGCGCGCGCGACCTGGACACGGCGCGCGAACTCGGCGTCACCGTCACCACGGTCGAGGACGCCGGGCTGACGGACGTGCTGGCCGCGCTGCGCCGGCTGGCCGCCGCCGACCTCGGCGACGGCCGGCCCAGCGAGGAAGACCTGCTCACCGTCACCGCCGACGACACCCACCAGGCCATCGCCGCCGCCGTCGCCGCACTGGCCGCCACCGCGGGAC
Organism: Nonomuraea sp. NPDC026600; assembly: GCF_040638335.1. Classification (NCBI taxonomy): domain Bacteria; kingdom Bacillati; phylum Actinomycetota; class Actinomycetes; order Streptosporangiales; family Streptosporangiaceae; genus Nonomuraea; species Nonomuraea sp. NPDC026600. The sequence continues at coordinate 76,614 of NZ_JBEZYD010000045.1, read as the reverse complement.
TGACCCCGGGCCAGTCCGCCGCCGTGGCCGCGCTGGGCGAGCGCACCGCCGTCCTCGCCGACCTGGAAAAGCAGCTGCAAGCCCTGGGCGGCCGCGCCGACCTGCTGCGGGCCTACCGATACGACCCGTTCGACCCGCACGCCATCGCCCAGCTACGCCCGGTCGCCTACCGCCGCGCCGTGGTGATGGCCTACATCGACAATCTGCTCGACTGGGGCGACCTGCTGTTCCGGCAGTTCACCCCCGAAAGCGTCGATGAGGCGCGAATGCTGTACATCCTCGCCTTCGACCTGCTCGGCGAACCTCCGGAGCAGCTCGGCACCGGGCTGCCGCCCGCCCCACAAACCTTCACCGAACTGGAGGAGGAGGAAGGCGACCTCGACCTGCTCGGCTACCTGACAGGCGGCGGCTCCCTGCTGGAGCAGGCCGGCGAGGTGCACGCGGGCGTGGCCGGCTCCTACTTCCACATCCCGGACAACAGCCTGTTCACCGACTACTGGGAGCGGGTCGCGGACCGGCTGCGCAAGATCCGCGAATCACTGAACATCCTGGGGATCAGCCAGCCGCTGCCGCTGTTCGAGCCGCCGCTGGACCCGATGCGGCTGGTGCGCGCCGCCGCCGCGGGCACCCCGCTCGGCGAGGCCGCCACGGCCGCGACGACCGCGGCCGTACCGCCGCAGCGCTTCCCGGTTGCTTTCCGCCGGGCCCAGGAACTGGTCGACCGGGTCCGCCAGTTCGGCGCCGACCTGCTGGGCGTGCTGGAGCGACGCGACGCCGAAGAGCTGAGCGTGCTCCAGGTCAAACAGGAGGCGGCGATCCTGGGCCTGACACTCGCCGTCGGGCAGGCGCAGGCGCGCATCGCCGAAGAGGACCTGGCCGAGCTGCAGGAGAGCCTGTCCTCGGCGCGGGGGCGCGCCGACCATTACGGTGACCTCATCGAGACCGGCCTGTCGCCGCTGGAACACGGCCAGCTCGCGATGATGTCCACCGGCGCGGCCCTGCACGTCCTCGCCGCCATCCTCAAGACCGGTGCGGCGTTCGCCTACCCGGCGCCGCAGGTCACGGCCGGTCCGTTCATCCTGGGCACCGAGTGGGGCGGCGAGCAGGTCGGCCGGGCCTTGGACAAAGCCGGCGAGGTGTCGGAGTCCTCCGCGGAGGGACTCAGCATGATCGGCGAAGCGCTGGGCTTACGCGCCCAGCACGAGCGGTCCGTCGAGGACTGGAAGCTGCAGCGCGCCATCGCCGACAGCGACGTGCTCCAGATCGGGTACCAGATCACCGCCGCGCAGCACCGGCTGGAATCGGCCCGGCAGGAGCTGAAGATCACGGAGCAGGAGATCGCGCACAACGCCTCAACGGCGACGTTCATGCGGAACAAGTTCACCGGCGCCGAACTGTACGGGTGGCTGTCCGCGCGACTGTCCGGCCTGTGCTTCCAGGCCTACCAGCTCGCCTACGACGCGGCGCGGTCGGCCGAGGCGGCGTACCGGTTCGAGCGCGGCGTGCGCGACGGCGAGCCCGAGCTGATCCGGCCGGCCTACTGGGAGAGCCGGCGCAGCGGCCTGCAGGCCGCCGAGAGCCTCGGCACGGACCTGGAACGGCTCGGCCAGACCTACCTCACCGGCAACGTCCGCGGCCTGGAGATCACCAAGAAGGTGTCCCTGCTGGAGCTGGACCCGGTCGCGCTGCTGCGGCTGCGCTCCGGCCGCCGGTGCGAGTTCACCCTGGGCGAGGACCTGTTCAGCCGGGACTTCCCCGGCCACTTCCTGCGCCAGATCCGCACCGTGTCGGTCACCTTCACCGACGCCGCAGGCGGGCAGCTCGGGCTGAACGCGACGCTGACCCAGCTCACCAGCAAGACCGTGCTGGAGGCGGACTCCAAGGCGGTCAAGCACCTGCTCGACCCGCAGGGCGAGGCCCCCGCCACTGTGCGCGGCGACTGGCGACCCAGCCAGCGGGTCGCGCTGTCCCAGGTCGAGTACCCGATGGAGAACAACGGCCTGTTCGAGCTGCGCTACGACGACGAGCGCTACCTGCCGTTCGAGGGCACCGGCGCCGTGTCCACCTGGCGGCTGGAGCTCGGCGGCGGGACCCAGGGTATCGCCGCGGCCGGCGCGCTGACCGACGTGGTGCTCACCGTCCGGTACACCGCCGAGTACGGCGGAGAGGTGTTCGCCGAGTCGGTCAAGGGCATGCTGCGTCCCTACACGGCGGCACACCTTGTCGATGTGGCCCACGACTTCCCGAAGGAGTGGGCGGCGTTCGTCGGCGGCGACCGCCTGGTGCTGCCGCTCTCCCCCGACCTGTTCCCCGGGATGAGCAGTCGGCGGATCACCGGCCTGTACACGCAGTACGAGTATGCCGGCGAAGGCACGGCACGGCTGGTGCTGGAGACCGGGCGGCGCCTCCCACTCGCCGACGGCGTCCCGCTGACCACCCCCGGTTTGAGCCTCACCGGCGGCGGCCCGTCCTACTGGGTCTTCACCGTCGAAGGCGACCGGAGCACCCTCGCCAACGTCACCCTGGTGCTCATGTACGAGGCCGCCGTGCGATGACCTCCCATGACCCTTCTGCGCCGAAGAGCCAGGCGGAAGACGACCGCCTCGCCCGCCGAGAGAGGACAAGGAGGAACACGGGGCACCAGGCCGCCGAGCAGTCCCGCCCCGGCCCGAGACAGCAAGCAAGACGTCCGTTCCCGACCCAGAAAGGCCCCAGATGACCACGAACAACCCGACCCACTCCGTCCGCCGGAAGTCCGGCTCCGCCGCCAGCCACACCGACGCAGCAGCAGCACCCGACTCGCCTACCGTCGACGAGAGCGCTGTGAATACGGGGGAAAGGACCGAGACGCCGAACAACCCGACTGACGCGCCCACGCAGGTGAAACAGCCAGACAAGGCTGACGACGACGCGTGGATGAAAGCCTTCGACGTGGACTTTCTCAACCAGGTCATTGAAGAGAGCCGCAGTGAACAGGATCCCGATAACAACACGGTCCCAACCAAGACCGCACAGTCCAGCAAAACAGTGAACAGGCGGACCCTCGCCACGCCCCATGCCGCCGAACCCTCCGGCGGGAACGTTTCAGGACAGGGGGAAGACCTGTTCCGAGCAGAGGTCTACCTCCAAAAGAAGTATCCCGACGCGCTGTCCTTCAGCGGGGAGTTACAGAGCATCGTCGAAAGCTCTGGACTGGAGAGCGACCCAGCGTTCGTCACATCATTGCTTGACGGAGTCGTGAAGTCTCCGGGCGAATTCGAGAGCAACACGAAGGAAATCCACACAGCAATCGCAGTAGCGGCGTCGCTGCGGGCCGGGGACGGACAATGGGCGAGCAGCATCACCTCCTACCTGAAGAATCTGTCAGCGAATGACAGATTCGTGCCCGCCGTGTTTTACGATTTCATCGCGCCTGGGTTGAGGCTGGACCAGAGCCTTCAGCTCCGTAACGGAAGGGTGGACTTCACCACTCCGGACATCATCATGTACAACCCGGTGATCGAGACGACCAAAAAGGGCATAGCCTGGATCGGTGGTGACCCCTACGAGGGCCCCTATCTGAACATCGGCTTTGGCCTGTTCGGCTTCATGGCGAGGGTGACCTTCTCCGGCTCGAACAACAGCGGGCACGAGGTAGGTCTTCTGCAGTACGTCGAAAGCAACCGGATCGCCACGTACGCCGACGGCACCCAGGTAACCTGGCGGTTTCCTCGGTCCCTCGATACATCCCGCCCGCCGTGGTACCAGGGAAAATCCGTCCAGATCACCTCGGACGAATCCGCGAGCATCTTCCGCACCGACTCCCCGAATTGGCTGCTTCCGCACACGATCAAGCGCCAGCCGCTGACCAGCGTCTCCATCACCGATCGCTTCACAAGCTACCTCGCGGTAAAAACGGGAGAGCAGGAATATCTGACGCTTGACGCCTGCGAGTGGCAATTCACTGCCGCCTACCATGGGCGGACCTCAAATCAGTCGTTCGCGAAGTACGAGGTCACACCCTCGGACTTCGCGAACGAAATAATCAACATCCTCGAGAACCCGGCGACCGCACAGAAATATGATGCCACGATCACGAACCCACGGTCCACGCAGTAAGTGAGCCATCATCACAGTGGACTCACGGGCTAATGACCCGCGAATCCCGACCCGACCTGCAGTCGGCCCAGCGGTAGCCGAAGTCATCAGCAGGTCACTAAGTTGTTGCCGTCGTCGTAGAGCTCATCGACGTCCTGCCGCAGTCTCTCCAGCTGATCGAGCAGCTCTTGCGGATCGGGAACCTTGCCCGCCTTGTCGTCGTACGACGGCTTGGTGATCGTATGCCGCACGAGCACGCCCTTCAGCTCACGCCACACGGTCAGCGGCCGCAGTTCACAGTCGAGTTGGTCGATGATGAGCAGGGCGGACTCGCGGGGCAGCGTGCGGGCGCGCAGCCCGCACTCCATCCGGACCAGCAGGATGCGCACCTGCGCTGCCGGCCAGGAAGGCGATTCCACGACTCCGTACGGGGCGTCACACCTATCGGGGTAGGTGACCCAGCGCTCCACCGCGGACTGCATGGTGCACAGCCGCGACAGCAACCCCTCCATGACCGAATCGGTGTGGCAGCAGCCGTCCGGCGCTTGTAGTTGCCGCCGGGTCTGGTCCGGTCCCCGGGTGAGTTCCTTGAACGGGCTGATCGGCCATCCCCAGTGGGGAGCGGCGCCGTCCAGCAGTTCCGGTACCGTGCCGGCGTTCTGTTCACCGCGTGCCAGTCGCATCACCTCAGCTTGGCCAGCGGCGAGATCTACCGCCGACTCAATCATGGTGTCGATCTCCTGGTTGACGGCGTTGAGGATCGCGTCCAGCTCGGCGTCAGACATCCGATGCGCCATCGTCCCTACCCCCTCCGGTGAGCTTGTCCTTCAAAGTGGTTCGGGCACGACTGAGGTTCTTACGTACGGCGACTGGCGTCATGCCCAGATGCTTGGCCGTCTCCTCGGCGCTGTAGCCGTCCACGGTCCAGGCCATTACCTGGCGTTGCCGCAGCGGCAGCTCGCCGATCAGCCGCCTCACTCCGTCGGCCTGTTCGCCGACCTCGAGTGCGGCCTCGGGGAACACCAGGTCGCTGCGATGACCTGGGGCCAGCAACTGCTCGCCGTCCGGCAGCTTCGCGACCGGGTCCTCCCCTGGCCTGCTGCGATCTCGCAGGCGCATCAGCTTGCGCTCGGCGACCCGGCGCAGCCATGCCCGAGGCTCGCGCAAGTTTCCCCACTGCCGAAACGCCGTCACAAAGCAGGCTTGCACGACATCGGCGGCAAGGTGCGGGTCAGCGCCCAGCCTCACCACGAAGCCCATCAGCCGAGGGGCCTCGCGTTCATAAAAGGCCGTGAAGTTCTCCGGTGCCGGTTGGTCGACCGAGCTGATGCCGTCCAGCGCCTCCGAAGCCTTCGTCACCTTCGGAGCTCCGGCGCCGCCCGAGCCGAAAGAGAGCTGACCGTTGTGCTTGTCGTGCTCGGGGGGGAATGCGTAGAGCAGGCCTTCGGCGAAGGGGGTCATGAGGCATGCTCCCGTGAAAGGCCCCGGTCGATCTGGATCACCGCGCCGTCGGCCGCTCGGACCGTCAGCGTGCAACCCGGCGGCAGTGCCCGGACCATCGCCGGGGTCGTGCTCGCCGTGTGCGCACCGGCCGTGCTGGGCCGGTGCCGGCCGCGCAACCAGGTGCGTACGCAGTGACTCAGGTACAAGATCGCCAGCACTGCCGCACCTGCAAGGCTCACCTCCACGGGCTCACCTCCTACTCCTCGATTCGATCACCGGCATCGCGCCGCTGTCAGGAAGTGCCACGGGCCCGCCGGATTGTGACATTTCCCAGATCAGTGCCCTGTTTCGGCTGGCTTCCTCGGGTCGCGAGAAGCACCCGTGCTCGACATCCAGATCAGCGTCACCGGCAAGATCCTCTACCCGCCTCGCTTCTTCCCTGCCGACCACGAGGCGCCCGCCATGTGGTCGGCGACCCTACAGGTCAACGGTCCGCCGCAACGGCTCCACCTACGTCCCCACCCGGCACGTCGAGGTCGGCACCCGGCTGCAGCTCACCGACACCCCGCCGCTGCTGCCGGAGGGCGGCGTCACCACCACCACCGGCCGGGCCAGAGGCAGGCGCACATGCGGTGTTCAAGAAGGCGACTCCACCAAGTCATGCGAGGCAAGAAGGATCTTGACGAGAGCCGGCACACGCTGCACCACGCGTTCCGCTACAAAGGTGCCCCAACCCGTCCAAACTCAGTCGCCACCAGGCAGCCCGTTCCTCCGTTAGAGTCTTGGGGAACGGGCATGCCGGGCGGAGGATCGGTCGGTTGAGTCGACGGGGCAACGAAGGCGAGAGGACAGCGACGTTGGGGCAGCAGGGGCGCTCCGCAGGCACTCCGCTGACGCCGGAAGACCCGCCGGCGATCGGCCCCTATGAGCTGATCAGCCGCCTTGGCTCGGGCGGCATGGGCACCGTCTATCTGGCCAAGGCCCCCGACGGCGTACAGGTCGCGCTCAAGGCGATCCGCCGCGACTACACCGCCGACCCGGTCTACCGGGCGCGCTTCCATGAAGAGGTGTCCAACGCCCGCAAGGTCGCCTCGTTCTGCACGGCCCGCGTCCTGGACCACGGCGAGCACGACGGGGTCCTCTACCTGGTCACCGAGTACATCGAGGGCGTCTCCCTCGAAAACCACCTGATCGAGCACGGCCCGCTGACGCCGTCCGTGCTGCACTCGGCGGCCGTGGGCGTGGCGGCGGCGCTGACCGCGATCCACGCCGCCGGCCTGGTGCACCGCGACCTCAAGCCGGCGAACGTGATGCTGACGCTGGGCGGCCCCCGGGTGATCGACTTCGGGCTGGCCCGCTCGACCCACGTCTCCTCCCGCCACACCAATGCGGGCATGGTGATGGGCACGCCCGGCTGGATCGCTCCCGAGCAGGTCTTCGAGGGCCGCACCAGCCCGGCGGGCGACGTGTTCGCGTGGGGGTCGCTGATCGCCTACGCCGGGCTCGGCGGCCACCCGTTCGGCGAGGGCGACGCCTACGTCATGGCGGCTCGCGCCCGCACCGCCCCGCCCGACCTGCGCGGCCTGCCCGCGCCGCTCGACCGGCTGGTGGCCGCGGCCATCCATCCCGACCCCGCGCGCCGCCCCGCGGCCAAGCAGCTCCTGCTCGAACTCGTCGGCGCGGCCGACGAGCCGGCCGCCCAGCTCGCCGCGACGCGCCACCTCAGCAGCTCGTGGAATTCGGCGGAGTTCCCGCCGCTGGCCGAGTTCCCGCACAATCCGCAGGTACGACAGGCGCCGCCGGGCTGGACCCCGCCGCCGCAGGCCCATCAGCCGCATGCGCACCCGCCTCAGCCCCACCCGTCGCAGGCCCACCAGCCTCAAGCCCACCAGCGAACCGGCCCGGGGCCGCTGCCGGGACGCGGGCCGATGCCCCGCCCGGCCGCCCAGGCGCCGCCACCACCCCGTCAGGCGCCCCTGTCTCCTCAGCAGACAGGACAGGTGCCACTTTCCGCCCATCAGACGGGGCAAATGCCGCTGCGGCCCGGGCCGAGGGGCCCGGCGTTCCCGGCCAAGCCGAAGAGGAGCGTGTTCGCCAGTTGCCTGACCGCCATCGTCGTGGCCATCGTGCTGCTGGTGCTGCTGCTGGCCGTACTGACGTGGGTGCTCAGATCGCCCGACCCGGTCGGCGCGGACAGCCCGGTGCAGGACGGGAAGCTGCAGTTCGCGGTGACGGGCACCACATGCCCCAAACCCGCGAGGAGCGCGAAGCAGCGCACCTGCCAGGTGAGCGTCAAGATCAACAACATCGGCCAGGAGGCCCGGGTCCTCTACCCTGGCCAGCAGAAACTGGTCGACGAGGACGACGCCTTACACAGCGGCACCAAGCTGCTCAACAACGCGGGCTCGGAGGTCACACCGGTCCGCATCGGGCCGGGCCAGTCCTTCAGCGGCGCGCTGCTGTTCGAGTTGCCGAAGGAGGCCCAGCCCGCGGGGCTGGAGCTGCATGACTCCGGCCTGAGCACCGGGGTCCGGGTCAGGTTCGAGTAGTGCCATAGGCAGCGGGGTCGGAGATGTCGATCTTCGAACGGTCGGGCAGCGCGAGCGTCGCCGCGAAGCCGATCACCGCACCGATGATCATGAACACCGAGATGGCCTGCCAGCCGTAATCGTGCAGCAGCCAGACGGCGATCAGCGGTGCCGGCCCGCCCGCGATGACCGAGGCCAGCTGGTATCCCAGCCCGGCTCCGCCGTACCGCAGACCGGTCGGGAAGCTCTCCGCGATGAGCGCCGCCTGCGGGCCGTACTCCATGGAGTGCTGGAGCTGCGTGATCATCATGGTGAGCAGGATGACGACGGCGATGCCGGTGTTGAGCAGGGCGTAGTAGGGGAAGGCGATCACCGCCAGCAGTGCGGCCCCGATGAGGTAGATCCTGCGGCGGCCTATCCGATCACTGAGGTGCCCGAAGTACGGGATCGCGAAGAGCTCGACGGCCGCCGCGGCGCTGACGGCGGCGAACGCGAACGTGCGCGACATCCCGATGTGCGGGGCCGTGATGTAGGTGATCACGAACGTCGTGTAGAGGTAGAACGGCATCTGCTCCGAAACGCGCAGGAGCGCGCTGAGCACGACCTCCTTGGGATGCTTCTTGATGACGTCGACGACCGGCAGCTTGGCCACCTGCTTGGTCTCCAGGAGCCGCGCGAACAACGGCGTCTCCAGGACCCGCAGCCGCACCCACAGACCGACGGCGACCAGCACGAGACTGGCCAGGAACGGAATCCGCCAGCCCCAATCCTTGAACGCGTCGCCGGCCGTGAGGGCCACCAGCGACATCGCGCCCGTGCCGAGTATGAGGCCGATGGGCACGCCGACCTGCGGCCAGCTCGCCATCAGGCCGCGCCTGCGCTGGTTGCCCCACTCCATCGACAGCAGCACCGAGCCGCTCCACTCGCCACCGACCGCGATCCCTTGCAGGATGCGCAGGACGACCAGCAGGATCGGCGCGGCCACGCCGATGCTGGCGGCGCCGGGCAGCACGCCGATGAGCGCGCTTGAGACGCCCATCATGACGAGAGTGATGATGAGCGTGGCCTTGCGCCCGATGCGGTCTCCCCAGTGCCCGAAGATCGCCGCGCCTATCGGCCTGGCGGCGAAGCCGACCGCGTACGTGGCGAACGACGCCAGGACACCCGCGTACGGGCTCGACTTGGGGAAGAAGACGTCGGCGAATACGGTCGCCGCGGCCGTGCCGTAGAGAAAGAAGTCATACCATTCGATGGCAGTACCGACGACGCTCGCCGTCGCTGCCTTCCTCACCTGGGATTGGTACTCCGCCGCTGGTAACCCGTGATCGTGCGTCACCTGCGCCTCCTCAGCCCGGACCGGGACTCCCAGTGTGATCCGGCTCACACGTCACCCGGTTTGCGCGATGCTTACCCGGCTGAAGCACGACAACACGGGATTTGTCAGATCGTTAGCGACAAGTGGTGACTTTCTGGTGTCGGACGCTGTCTGCGAGGGCCTTCGGCGTCATGAATGACCCCTGACCACGGCCGCCGATGCGGCGGTGAGCGCGGCTTGGGCCTGGGGAAGGTCGATGAAGGTGTCCTTGCGTTCGACCAGCCCGTTCTCGTCGAGCGTGACCACGTCGAGGCAGTCGAAGCGGATCGGGCGCCGGTCGCCGCCGGGATCGGCGAGGACGGCGGTGAGTGCCCAGTCGAGCACCCAGTGGCGGTCGCCGATGATCGTCCGGTGGATGTCGAATCCCATCTCCGGCCACTGGGCGAACATGGCGGCGAAGGTGTCGCGAAGTGCGGGCCGGCCGTGGACCGGCTGCTCGCCGTTGTGCAGCCAGAACTGGGTCGCGGGCGAGTGCAGCGCGACGATCGCGTCCACGTCGCGGGTGGCGAAGGTCGTGACGTAGGTGTCGAAGAGTTCCCTGACGTCGTGTGCGGGCGATGCGGTGGTGGGCATGGCGCTGGTCCTCCTATGACTGACCGAACGGATTACTGGATGCTGTATACGCGGTAGTTGACGTGCTTGAGCGACAGCTCGTTGACCGCGATGGCGACGGTGGAGTTCAGCCACGCGTAGCGCTCCGCGCCGGTCTCGAACAGCGGCGCGGACCGTGCGTGCATCTCGTCCCAGCCGATGGTCTCGCCGGCCCACAGCCGGCTGATCGCCTCGTCCGAGAGTGTGGCGCGACCGGTGACGGTGACGAACACCAGCTCGTCGTCATGGGTGCGGATCGTCGCCCGGACGTCGAGGCGGGCGACGCGATCGGCGCCGACCATGATCCAGTCACCACCGCCGGGCAGGAACTCGCCGCGCAGCCGCGGCCCCTCGACGGTTCCGCGCTCGACGACCGCGATCATGCGCGTGCCCAGCGGGGTGGCGAAGGTCTGCATGGCCTGGAACGTGATGGCGAAGTCGCACAGGCGCTCGACCGCGACCGCGGTGATGGCCGGGTCGGTGTCGAGAAGGGTCATGTGGTCCTCCGGGGCCGGTCGTGGAGTAGGTGCTGATCGTGCTGTGGCACCACCTTGAAACGATCACTTGGAAAAGTCAAGTGTTAACTCTGAATTTCAGATCATGAACTTGGACTTGGCGTGACATGCGGTAGGCTGCCGTCATGGCATCGCGTTCCTACGGTCACTACTGCGCGGTGGCCAAAACGCTCGACCTGGTCGGCGAGCGGTGGACCCTGCTGGTCGTCCGCGAGCTGCTGGACGGCCCGAAACGCTACGTCGATCTGCTTGGCGGGCTCGTGGGCATCTCCACCGACATGCTCGCCACCCGCCTGAAGGCGCTGGAGGAAGCCGGAATCGTCAGCCGGCGCACGCTTCCCGCGCCCGCCGCATCAAAGGTGTACGAGCTGACGCCGCTCGGCCGGGATCTGCAACCGGCGATGACCGAGCTGGCCCGGTTCGGCATGCGCCTGCTCGGGGAGCAGGGCGGCGACGACGCCTTCCAGATCCACTGGATCACGCCGTCGCTGCGGGCGATGTTCCAGCCAGAGCGGGCCCAGGCCCTGTCCCTCACCGTCGAGTCCCTCACCGTCGAGTTCAGAGTGGGCGCCGACGCCATGCACGCCCGCGTCGCCGACGGCGCGCTGCACACCTACCCCGGCCACGCCGACGATCCCGACGCCGTCCTGACCTTCGCCGATGCCGCGACCCTCGCCGAGATCGGACGCGATCCCGCCGCGTCACCCACCGCCGTCTCCACCGGCCGTCTCCACGTTCAAGGAAGACCTGACGCCGTCCAAGCCACGAGAGAGCTCTTCGGACTCAACCGCTAGTACTGCAACGGTGCTTATGGTGATGAGGCTTGAGCTCTTGGGGTGTGGCCTCGTCGTTTGTAGTGGCTGGTTCGGTCCTGGTGTTGGCGTTGACGGCGCCAGCGGGACCAGTGCAGGACGTGGGCGATGCCGCGGTGGACCGGTCGGGCGAGGCCGGCGATCAACCGGCGGATCTCGGGAACGGTGAGTGGGATCAGGTCTGGTGTTCGAGCAGGCTCAGCCCCTTTTCGAGGTGCTGGGCCCGCAGGACGGTGAGGTAGGCGTGGGCGGCCATGGCGAGGGTGATGTGCCGGTGCCAGCCCTGGTGGCGTCGGATCTGGTAGTCGTCCAGGCCGCACTGGCCTTTCGCGGTCTGGAAGCACTCCTCGATCGCCCAGCGGGCGCCGGCGATGGCGATCAGCTCGTTGAGGGTGGCCTCGGCGGGCGCGTAGGCGATGTAGTAGGCGATCTTCGTCGGGTCGGTGATGCTGCGGCGGGCCAGGACCCAGTGCTTGCGGTCGGGTCGGTGCCAGGGCCGGACCTCGACGCGGGCCCAGTCGTAGATCCGCAGGCCGTGGGCGCCCTCACCGCAGGACCGGCGCTTCCACTTCTGCCGGGGCAGGTCGGCGATCAGGTCGTGGAGCCGGTGGTCCAGGGCCCGTCGGGTGACGACGGTGTCGTGTCGGGTGGTGGCCACGACGTGGAAGACGTCGGCCTGCTCCAGCTCGTAGCGCCAGCCCTTGCTGTAGCCGTAGCCGGCGTCCGCGGTCACCCAGCGGAAGGGGATCCCGTCGTCGATCGCGCGGCGGACCATCGCCCTCGCGAGCTGAACCTTCGTGGCGAGGGCGAGGGAGATCGCGTGGTCGACGTTGGCGGCGTTGGCGGCGTTGGCGGCGTTGGCGGCGAGGATCCGGCCCACGGACCGCTTGGACGACCCGGTCCCCCGTGAGACCCCGCGCGCCACCGCGAACCCTTTTTACCGCCCGAGGCCATGACCGGAACGGCCTCAGCGGCGCTCAGCCCCGCTCCGGCACGAAATCGCGCGGCGGCTTCTCGTCGTACAGGCTTCGCACGAAGTGGTCCCAGACGTTCATGGACGCATAGGGGCCAATCCGGTAGTGGTCCACGCCGGGCCAGATCTTGAAGTCAAACCTCTTGCCCACGCGGATCAGCGCATCCGCCAGGGCGTAAGAGTGATCGACCGTGGCGTTCTCGTCGATCTCTCCGCACATAATGAGCAGGTCGCCCACGAGCCGATCAGCGAGTTGTGCGTTGCCGAGTTCGAGATAGGCGTCGCTCTCGCGATCGACATCCCCACCGAGGTGCCAGTCCCATCTGCCGAACGGCATCTTCCGAGGATCGTGGACTCCGGCGCTGCTCACCGCCGCCCGGTAGAAGTCCGGGAACATCAGAAGCATCCTCGCGGCGTTGTACCCGCCGTAGGAGTGCCCGACGATGCCGACTCTGCCGAGGTCCAGCTGCGGGTGTTCGTCGGCCAACGCCGTGATCGCTGTCACGTGGTCCTCGAGACCGCGGCCGGTGTGGAAGTGCTGGAAGGTCCATTGCCGGAATGCGCGGTCGCGACCGGGGGTGCCTCGCGCGTCGAGCATGACAGTGGCGAAGCCCAGTGCGTTGTAGGCGGGAAGGTAAACCTGTCGGGCGGCCATCTTGCTGCCGCCGACGAACGCGTGCGGGGAGTGAGTTGTCTGATAGCCGGCGTACACGTCCTCGATGACCGGGATGCTGTGTGCGTCGATCGGATGCTTCGGCAGGGACAGCACACCCCAGAGATCGGTGACGCCGTCGTCCGCCTTGACGCGGAACGCTTGCGGCACCACGTACCCGGCGTCGAGCAGGGGGCCGACGTCGGTGCGTTCGAGTTCGCACACGATACGACCGTCGTTCTCCGCGTCGCGCAACAGGATGACCGGCGGATCACTGACGGTCGACTGATGATCGATGAAGAAACGGCCGCTCGGGCTGATGCTCTGAACGGGCGGCTTTCCCTGGCCGAAGACCAGGTGGAAGAACTGCGGTTCCGGCGCAACGAGATCGTGGTCGGCCGGCTCGGGGGTCAGCAGGCGCTGCGTGCCGCCGTCGAGGCCGGCGCGGTAGAGCCGGCGCCAGTAGGGGTTGGCGCCGTCCGACGACGTTCCCGCCAGATAGGTGATCTCGCGTCGCTCGGTATCGAGGTGCAGGATGTCGCGTACGACGATGTCGCCGTCGGTGACGCGGTTCTTGCGTTCACCCGTCGTGAGGTCATGGAGATAGAGGTGGCCCCACCCGTCGCTCTGCGAGAACAGCAGCGCCTCTCCGCTGTCGGGAAGCACCCGGACGAGCGGCAGGCTGTAGAGGAACTGGTTCGGCTCGTACAACGGCCCCTCGTCGAGCACCACGGCATCGCGGCGTTCGCCGGTGACGGCGTCGATCTCGACGATGGCCGCACGGGATCCGCCCTGCTGGTGGTGCAAGAGGTAGAGACGCGCCTCATCGGCGGACCAGGTGATCTCACTGCTGCCGTTGACCATCAGCTGCGCGACCAGACCGTCCGCGGCGTCCACGGACGCCCACGCGCCCGTGTCCAGATCGATCACACGGCATTCGGGGGGAGGCGGAGCGCCCTCGTCCTCCAGCTGAACCTTCCATTCGTGCACCTGCGGCCGGGCCGCCCCCGACGGCGGAAGGTTCTCGACCATGTACTTGGTCGCCATGCGTCGTTCGTCGGGTCGCATGGTGATGACACGGCGACCGGACGGCGAATGGACGGTGCCAACCGGCGGCAGGTCGAGCCCCATCCGCCGGAAGGGTACGACCATGTTGTTGTCGGAGGACAGCGCGCCCCAGGCGAAATCCGGTTCGCCGTCGAAGGTGATCTGTGTCTCGCGCTCGCCGTCGACCAGCCACAGGTTGTGATCGCGACGCCGCAGCCCGCGGCCGTCCGGACCGAGCAGCACTCCCGGGGGAACCACCGTGGACGCGCTGTGTATGCCCAGCTCGGCAAGGCTTCCGGCCGTCCTTGTCGTACCCGACGCAGGGTCGACCCGTACGAACTCCTCGTCGTCGCGTGTCTCCCGTCGATACCAGAACTCATCGCCGTCGCCTGTCCACACCGGGTCCACACGTCGGTTGCGCATGAGAGACATGAGCTTTCCGGGGGAGAGAGCGGTCGCGTGCTGGTAGCGCTCGAACATCCTCAACATGCCCCCGACGCTATCGAGTGCCGGGATTGCGGACGTCCGTCCACCGTGGAATATCCTCCCGCCGAACGCTACGGCTGTCGAACGCTCCCCCGTACCCGCGACGCCGGCCCCTCCAGCCGCTCCTGACCGGCGGCTCACTGCCCGAAGTAGCCGGCCACTGTCTCGACGATCCGGCGCCGGGCATCCGGATGCGCGTACCCGCTGTGCCCGAAGGAGAAGTGGTGGAAGCGCGCATCCGGATTGCGGTCCGTAAGGATGAGCGCGAACGGAGCCTGAGCGTCGTGCACACCGCAGAAGAAGTCCAGGGGGACTGGGATCGAGTACGGGTCGAATCCCCAGTCCGCACTCGCCCACGCCATCTCCGCGAGAAGCGCTTGCTTTCCGGCCCGCTCCGTCATCACGCGCAGCTGGAACTCGCCGACATCCTTCTCGATTCCAGGAGGCGGTCCCTCAAGGTTCGCCGGATCGTGCGGCTGTCGGGGCGCGGCGGGCGGCGGCTTCCGCGTGCCTCGGCGGGCGACGGCGTTCGCGTCCAGCGCGGCGACCGCCCTCGGGAGGTGCTTGATCAACCGGTAGCCGATCGCCGCCGACGAGGACGACACGCTCCGGGCCACCGGATCGAACCAGGGCACCGTGGGGTTGATGGGCGCGGCACCCAGGACCCGCGCGCCCATGGTCGCCGCCGCGGCCATCGTCATCATCCCGCCGTTGGATTCGCCGAAGCAGGCGAACCGGTCGACCTGGAGATCGTCGAGCACTTCGACGAGGTCGAGCGAGTAGTCCGCCACCCTCCGTCCGGCGCGGAGGCTGGAGCCGGCGGCGCCCGGCCGGTTCACGGCGATCAGACGCACATGATGGCGCACCGCCTCACGGTGGAAGATCCCGGCTTCCAGACTCGTCGCGCCGCCACCGTGGAAATAGAGCGCCGGCCTTCCGTCGGGCACACCGAATTCCTGCCACGTCACGCATCTGCCGTCCGCCAAGGTCATCGACCGAGGGGCGGGATCGATCAGGGGGACGCTCCGCGCGGCGCTGTCTTCGCCCGATTCACCGTTGGTCATGATCCATCATCCGCTTTCGGGGCGTGGGGCGCTTCGGCCATCTCGGCTCGCGCCGCCAGCGCCGTCTGCATCTCGTCGACTTTCCGCTTGTCGAGCGGATAGTTCCAGATGATGGCGGCGGCACCCAGGAACCCGAGAGCGGGTGCGATGGCGAACGCGACCTTGATGCCGATGACCGCGGGCAGGGTCTGCACCGCGGCTGTGGCGTCGAACCCGAAGGCGCCGACCAGTGAGAGCCCAAGGGCCCCGGCGACACCCATGAGCGACTTCTGAAGGAACGCGAACATCGACCCGTACAGTCCGCCGTGGTCCTGGCCGGTGTGGAGCCTGCCGTAGTCGACGATGTCCGCCGACATCGTGTAGACGATGACGGAACCGGTGAGCACCAAGGTGATCACCGGGAACAGGACGAAGCACGCGAGGAGCGCACTCGGCCCCGGCCCCACGAGCGTGAACGCGCCGCAGGCCAGGGCACCGAGGATCAGCGCGCACGCCCAGACCCGATGGCGCTCGAACCGTACGGACAGCACCGTCCAGAGCGGGATCCCCACCACGCTCGCCAGCAGCGCGGTGGCCATGATGCCCGGTAGCTCGGCGCTCAGGCCGAGGTAGGTGTCTATGTAGAGGTAGGCGAGACCGGTGCTCATGCCCGCCAGCAGGTTCACCGGCAGGAACGCCGCGAGCAGTCGCAGCAACGGGGGATTGCCCCGCACCGCGGCGAATGTCTCCCTCATGCGGAATCGCGGCGCGGCGGCTTCCGGTACGTCCGGGGGCACCGCGGCGCGCGCGGGCACCTTGACGATGAGGATCACGATCGCGACGGGAAGCGCCACCGCGCAGATCGTCGCGACCATGCCAAGACTGCGGAAGTCGAGCTCTGTGCTGTCCGTGACACCCCACCGCAGGGCGAGGAAGGGCATCATGAAGAAAACGAGTTGGCCGAGGACCTGCGCCATGCCGCGCCACCCCTGCACCCGGCCGCGTTGCTTGTGGTCGGCGGACAGCCCGTAGCTCCATGCCTGAAGAGGGATCTCGATCATCTTCCAGCCGAGGTAGGTCATGGCCATCCAGATCCCGAAGTAGACGACCGTCGCCTCCTGCGGCGGACGGAACAGGAACCAGATCCCCACGACCGACACAACGGTGCCCGCGATGCTCCACGACCGTCGGGTGCCGGTGCGCGCGTACGTGCGGTCGGAGAAGTATCCGATGAGCGGGTAGGTGAGCGCGTCGAACATCTTCGTCAGCAGCATCGCCACCGCCAGCGCACCGAGCGAGATGCCTGCGTGCTTGGCGTAGACGCCCTGGATGAGGCCCTCCGGGCCGTGCATGACGCCGAGAATCAACGTCGGCAGTGTGAACGCGATCAAGAGCTCGCGGCGGAGGGGCTGGGCGGATCCGGGCTCGCCGGATCCGGGCTCGCCGGCAGCGGCCTTCCGGCCGCGCTTCCGATCAAGGCGGTACAACATCGGTCGTTTCCTTATTCTCTGTCCCCGGACAACGCGTCGGATCTGCTCTCGCGCGCTCGATCAGCGACGCGTGTCCTTCACGACCTCGCCGCCCTTGATGACGAACGCGGCCTGTGAGGGATCGCCGAACACCTCCGGATCCGCCAGGGGATCGGACGACCACACCGTCAGATCCGCGAGCTTGCCGACCTCGATGGTGCCGGTCTCGTGGTCGAGGCGGAGGATCTCCGCGTTGACACGTGTCGCGGCGACCAAAGCCTCCATCGGTGTCTCGATCTCGCTGCGAAGAGTGATCTCCCGACCGCGGAGCCGCTGGTGGGGCCCGATGAGGTCAGAGCCCACGCCGACCTTGACGCCCGCCGCCTGCGCGATCCGCAGCGCGGAGATCTGCCCGTCGAGGACCGGTCCGACCCGCTCCTTCGTACCGGCCGGGAGCCCTGCCTCCGTCGCGTCTTCGAGCAGCGCCTTCACGACCGAGAGAGTGGGTACGAGCGCCACACCGTGGCCGGCCATGAGCGTCGCCGTCTCCTCGTCGATCTCGGATCCGTGCTCGACACACTTCGCCCCGGCGCGGACGGCGTTGCGGATTCCCGCGTTGTTGTGCGCGTGCACCGTCACATACGTTCCGCGGGCCGCCGCTTCCTCGACGGCGACCGCGATCTCCTCGACGCTGAACTGTGCGTCGGTCAGTTTGTCGTGCGTGGACACAACTCCCCCGGTGACGCACATCTTGATGAAGTCCGCGCCGCGCCGGAATGTCTCGCGGACGTTCTTGCGCACCTCCGAGGGGCCGTCGGAGAGCAGCGAGAGCGCGCGCAGCCCCGGGATCGCGTGGTCGTGCCAGTCGGCCGTCGGCTCCCAGTCCGCGGCGAGGTGACCGTGACCGCCCGTCTGACACTGGATCGGGCCGCACTGGAGGATCCGCGGCCCTCTGACCTTTCCGGACGCGACGACTCGGGCGACCCCCGCATCGATGCCGCCGACGTCCCGCACCGTGGTGAATCCCGCGTCGAGCGCGGTACCGCATGTGGTGAACATGTCTGCGGCGATCTCGGCGGGCGACAGCTCGCGCCTCAGGCTCGGTCCGATATCGCTCGACTGCCCGATATGGACATGCGCGTCGATCAGCCCAGGGGTGATCGACAGTCCCCCGGCGTCGAGGGTCCGGGCGTCGGCGGGAGCCGGGCCGAGGTGCGCGATGCGGCCGTCGACGACGTGGATCGCCGACCCGTCGACAGGATCCCGGCCCGTGCCATCGATGATCCGCGCTCCGACGATCCAGTAGTCCGGCCAGTAGTCCGACCAGTGGTCCGAGCTCATAAAGCGGCTGCCGTGGTCTCGTTCGACATGTTCTCGGTCCTGTCGGGTCAGTGCGTCCGGGCGTCATGGCCTGCGGAGCGATGGCGGACGGCGGTGTGCCCCTCCGCGTCGTCGTGTGTTTCCTCAACGAACCTACTCCGGTAACCGGGTGGGGTGATTCCGCCATCTGCCGAAACGAGCGGTGCCGGATCTCGACATCTGTCCACAGTGGACGGCCTTGCGGCAGCGGATGCGACACCTGTCGAAAACAACGCCCCGATCTCGCACACACCGTTGTCGCATCGCGGACATCCGACCGGCGAATGTAGCCACAGGGCACGTGATACGGGAGGCAGTCATGAGCAAGGGACACTCGCATATCGTCATCGGCGCAGGAGCGATCGGCTCAGCCGCCGCCTACTGGCTCTCGGAGGCCGGCGCCGAACGTGTCGTCGTCCTTGAGCAGTTCGATCTCATCAACACACTCGGGTCCTCCGGCGACCACTCGCGCTTGATCCGGCGGGCGTACCACCGTGACGACTACACCAGGCTCACGAGCGCCATGTTCGACGCGTGGGATCTGATCGAGGAACGCTCCGGTCTCCCCCTCTACCTGCGAACGGGCGGCATCGACCTCGCGGCGGCCGGGAGTTCCGCGGCGGCGGAGATCGACGAGTACCGGGCGGCGATGGACGCCGCCTCGATCGCGTACGAGAATCTGACGGCCGACGAGATCCGCGAGCGGTATCCGCAGTGGCGCGTCTCCGACGACACCCTGGGCGTTTTCCAGGCCGACGGTGGCATCCTCGACATCCGCGGGTCGGTCTCGGCACACACCTCGCTCGCGCTCGCGAACGGCGTGGAGTTCCGCCCGCGTACGAAGGCGTTGTCGATCAGCATCCACGACAACGCCGTCACCGTCACAACGGCCGACGGCGAGCTCCACGCCGACAACCTCGTGGTCGCCGCCGCCTCGTGGCTCGATGACCTGATGCCCGACCTCGGGCTGAACTTCCGTCTCACGCTCTCGCAGGAGCAGGTGGGTTACTTCTCGGCCCCCCGGCTCGCCGACTTCACGCCCGACCGGTTCCCAATCTGGATCCACCACGGCTCGGAGGTCCATTACGGGTTCCCGGTCTACGGCGAGGCCGCGGTCAAGATCGCGCGCGATATGCGTGGCCACTTCATCACCAGCGACGAGCGTGTCTTCCAGGGCGACAGCGAGGAACCGCGTCTCCTGCGGGCATTCCTCGCGGAGTATCTGCCCGGTGCGGCCGGCCCGCCGCTTTCGAGCAAGACCTGCGTGTACGACATGCCCGCCGACCGCGACTTCGTCCTGGACACGGTTCCGGGGCATCCGCATGTCGCCGTCTTCAACGGCGCGGGGCACGCCGGGAAGTTCGCGAGCCTCGTCGGACAGATCCTCGCCGATCTCACCACACACGGCCACACCGCTCACGACATCACGTCGTTCAGCCTGACGCGGCCCGCGATCGTCGATCCCGCGTTCGTACCCACGTTCCGCCTGGGCACACAGGAGCACGAGGCGATCCCCACCGCCGTCTCCGGGGACTGAACCGTATGGGCCACCGACGCGTCGTGAGGGCCACCGCGCGATAGTTTCGGCGGAGACCGGCCAGAAGGAGAGAACCGTGCACCACGTTCATGGGACTGAGGAGTTCGCCGCGGTCGAGGACCATCTGCTGCGTTGGCACGCGCCGGCATTCGGACGGCCGCATGCCCTCTCGGAGCCCGAGGTGTCCGCGGACGGCTCACGGGTGCTTGTCACGGGGTCGGTGCTGGAACGGCTCGAAGGCGTGCCCGTCCCGCGGCTGTTCACCGTCGAAGAGGGGGCGCTCGTTCCCGCGGCCTCGTCGGACGGCGCGTCACTGGGCGGGCGGTTCGCGCCGGACGGCACACGGTTCGCGTATCTGCGTGCCCCGCACGGCGAAGAAGGGTTCCAGCTCTGTCTGCGCTCGCTCGCCGAGCCCGAAGCCGTGGCCGCCCCACGCGTCAAGGGGACGGTCGAGTACCTGCGTTGGTCGCCCGCGGGAGACCGTGTGCTCATCGGTGTGGCGGGCAACGGAGCGGATCTCCCGGGCGGCCAGGGGTCCGGCACGACCGCGAGGACCGATCCCGAACTCCCTGTGTGGCACCCGACCGTGGAAAGCGGTGTTCCCGAGTTCGCCTGGCGCACACTGTGGATCTACGACGTCACCACCGGCGCTCTGGCTCCGGCCTCGCCCGAGGGGGTGAACTGCTGGGAGGCGAGCTGGTGCGGTCCCGATCGCCTTCTCGCCATCACGAGCGGCTCTCCGAGCGAAGACTCGTGGTACGACTCCACACTCGCGATCATCGATCCCTCGGACAGGTCACATTGCGAGGTGCTGGTGAGCCAGGTCCAGCTGGCCCTTCCCGCCGCCTCCGCGGACGGCCGGTACGCGAGCGTGGTGGAGGGCGTGTGCAGCGATCGCCAGGTGATGGCCGGCGATCTGATCGTCATCGATCTCGCGTCCGACGCGAGATCAACCGTCGACACGGCGGGGACGGATGTGACAGCCGCCGAGTGGTTCGCTCCCCACCGTCTCGGATACGCGGGACAGCGGGGGCTCGACTCCGTACTGGCGCGCTATGACGCGAAGACCGGTGCCGTGGTGGAGCTTCGGTCCACCGCCCGCTCCTCGGGCTACCGTTACCCGGACGCCGCGTTCACGTCGTCGGGCGAGGCGCTCGTCGTCGAGGACGCCTACCGGCTTCCGCATCAGCTCGTCAGGGTCTCGGCGGCCTCGGCGGAGGTCCTCGCCTCCGTCCAGCACGCCGGAACGGATTACCTGCTGTCGGTCTGCGGCTCGTCGGCCGCCGTCTCCTGGGCAGCGCCCGACGGACTGCGGATCGAAGGGGTGCTCGCGGTACCGGAGGGCGACGGTCCGTTCCCGCTCGTCGTCAACATCCACGGCGGCCCGGTGTGGGCCTTCCAGGACGCGTGGTCGATGCGGTATCCGTGGGTTCCGCTGCTGGTCTCGCGGGGCTACGCGGTGCTGAGCCCGAACCCGCGGGGAAGCGGGGGACGCGGCCAGGACTTCGCCGGACGGGTCGTCGGAGACATGGGCGGCCGGGACACCACCGACATCCTCTCGGGCATCGATGACCTCGTCGGCCGCGGCCTCGTCGATCCCGCTCGTGTCGGACTGATCGGCGGAAGCTACGGCGGATTCATGTCCTCGTGGCTGGTCACTCAGGATCAGCGCTTCGCCGCGGCCGTTCCCGTGTCGCCCGTGACCAATTGGTACAGCCAGTCGTTCACGAGCAATGTCGCCGGCTGGGGCAAGGCGTTCCTGAAGTCGGATCCCGAGATGCCGGGGACGATGGCGCACACGCGCAGCCCCGTACTCCGGGCGAGCAGAGTACGGACACCGTGCCTGAACGTCGCCGGGGCGCTGGACCGGTGCACGCCTGCCGCTCAGGCGCGTGAGTTCCATCAGGCCCTCACGGCGCACGGCGTCGAGTCCTCCCTCGTGATCTATCCCGAAGAGGGGCACGGCATCCGGAGCTACTCGGCCATGGCCGACTTCCTCACTCGCGTCACCCTGTGGTTCGACCGGCACATGCCGGCGTGACCCGGCCGGGCGCCCGGTAACGGGCGCTCAGCCGGGCGGCGTGGCATCCGGACCGGTGAGGGGCTCCGCGACCGGGCTGAGAGCGCCGCGAGTCTTGCGGACCGCGTCGACGAGCGTGCGGGTATAGGGATGCCGCGGTCTTTCGA
Organism: Nonomuraea sp. NPDC026600; assembly: GCF_040638335.1. Lineage (NCBI taxonomy): Bacteria > Bacillati > Actinomycetota > Actinomycetes > Streptosporangiales > Streptosporangiaceae > Nonomuraea > Nonomuraea sp. NPDC026600. The sequence continues at coordinate 54,520 of NZ_JBEZYD010000045.1, read as the reverse complement.
GGACTTCTTCGACGGAGCCCGCCTCAACGATCTCTCCATGACGCAGGACGATGAGCCTTTCGGCCATCTGTCTGACCACGGCGAGATCGTGGGTGATGAAGAGCAACGCCATCCGGTGCCGGGCACGGAGTTCCCGGAGCAGGGACAGCACCTGGGCCTGCGCGGAGACGTCCAGTGCCGCCACGGGCTCATCGCAGATCAGCAGTTCCGGCCGGCGTGCCAGAGCGCGCGCGATCGCCACGCGCTGCCGCTCGCCGCCCGACAGGTCCGACGGGAGCCGAGTCGCGTACTCGACGGGAAGCCCGACCCGCGTCAGAAGCTCCGCCACGCCGTCCGTGTGCTCGTCACGCCCGGCGACGCGCAGGACCTCGCTCAGGACGCCCCCGACGGTGCGCGCCGGGTTGAGCGACGCGTAGGGGTCCTGGAAGACCATCTGCACTTTTCTGCGTGCCTCGCGGCGCTCGCGGGGGCGCAGGGCGCGATAGGACGCCAGATCGAGATCGCCCAGCGTGATCCGTCCCGCGTCGGCGGTGGCCAGGCCGAGCAGGATCCGGGCGATCGTGCTCTTTCCGGATCCCGTTTCGCCCACGAGCCCGAGCGACTCGCCGGCGCCCAGCTCGAATGACACGCCCCGCAGTGCGGTGACCGTCCGCCGCTTCCCGATGACGGGCGAGTTTGTGTACGACTTGCACACATCGTCGACGACGAGGAGTGGAGAGGCCGCGCCGGCCGCCGGCCGCGGGCTCGCCCGCGGTCCTTTCCCGATCTCGCGCTGGAGCGTGTCACGGATGTCGTCGATCCGCACACACGCACTGCTTCGAGCGGGGCCGATCCGGCGGAGCGGCGGACGCCCGTCGCGACAGACATCGGCCGCCCACGAGCACCGCGCGGCGAAGGCGCACCGCGTCGCTACGGAGTCGGCCGGCGGAACGCGCCCCGGGATCGCGCTCAACCGCGCGGCGAAGTGGTCGAACGGCGGCTCGGCGAGTTTCAAGCGCACGGTGTAGGGATGTCCGGCGGTCTCGGCGAGGTCGCGCGCGGGCCCTTCCTCGACGAGTGACCCGGCGTACATCACATGGACGCGGTCGCAGACCGAGAATGCGACACCGAGGTCGTGGGTGATGAGCACGAGCGCCATCCCGCGCTGCCGCGTGATCTTCCCGAGCAGGGCGAGCACCTCACTCTGTGTCGTGACATCGAGCGCCGTCGTCGGCTCGTCGGCGATGAGCAGTTCGGGGTCACCGGCCAGCGCGCACGCCATCGCGACCCGCTGCCGCATTCCTCCGGAGAGCTGGAAGGGATAGCGGGCCGCCACGTCGGCGGCGAGTCCGACCTCGGCGAGGCGACGCTCAATCTCGGCCTTCATCCCGCCGCGATGCGCCGCGGGGTCGCGCAACGACTCCACGATGTGGGCCGCGGCGGTCTGCACGGGGTTGAGCATCGTGAACGGATCCTGCATGAGGAGGCTCATCTTCCGGCCGCGCATCCTGCGCAGGACCGGCTCCGGCGCGCTCAGCACGGAGCCCCCGTCGAGAGTCACCTCTCCCTCCGCCCGGATGTCCCGAGGAAGCAGCCCCGTGATCGCCCGGGCCGTGAGGGACTTCCCACTGCCCGACTCCCCCACGATGCCGATCGTCTCGCCCGCGCGAAGCCCGAACGAGACATCGCTCACGAGTGTGCGGCCGTCCGCGGCCCGGATGGTCAGCCCGGACACCGACAGCAGCCGTGTGCCGTTCCCCAAGCCTTCCCCTGTACGTAGCTCGGTCATCGAACCGTTCCCTTCCGTCCCGCGGCCTCGTGAAGCCGATCACCGAGGAGGGTCGCGCAGGTGGCCGTCGATATGAGGGCGATCGCCGGTGCGACGGCGAGCCATGGGTTGATGAAGAGGTAGGTCTGGCCGGTCGCGATCATGGATCCCCAGTTCGGTGTTCCCGGAGGGACACCGATCCCGAGGAAGGCCAGCGCGGCGTATCCGACCATCGCTGTGACGATGTCCAGGAGGAAGGTCGCCACGACGGTCGGCACGATGTTCGGCAGCACATGGGCCAGCATCGTGCGTGGATTCGACAGTCCCGACGTTCTCGCCGCCTCGATGTACGGCAGTGTCACCTGCGCCAGTGTCACACTGCGGATGATGCGTATCTGGTACGCGATGGAGAGGAAGGTGAGCACGATCGCCACCGTCCAGTAGCCGCCGTCGATCACACCGACCACCACGATCGCGACGATGATGGAGGGCAGCGCATAGATGAGATCGGCGAAACGGTTGATCGCGGAATCGAGCGCTCCCCCGTAGTAGGCCCCGATCATTCCCAGGACACCGCCGATGAGCCCGCACCCGATCGCGACGACGAGAGGTCCGAGGATCGCCCACCTCGTACCCGCGACGAGGAGTGAGAGGACATCGCGCCCGAGTACGTCCGTTCCCAGGAGGTGGCCGTCGCCCGGCGGCGCGACACCCGTGAGGGGGTTCTGGGCCATCGGGTCGTGAGGGGCGATCAGCTCGCCAGCGAGCGCACATGCCGCGACGAGCACGAAAACGGTGATCGCGGTCCCGTTGACCAGCGCGCCGCGCGGCATCCCGCGAGCCGGCCGCCACACTTTCCGTCCGGCCGCGGTCGCGGGAGGGGTGAGGGTCATGACCGGCCTCTCGTTCGCGGATCGATGACCAGGGTCAGCAGATCGACGAGTTGGTTGACGGCGACGATGAGGAGGGCCACGAGCAGAGTGAGTCCCTGGACCACCGGAATGTCGTTGTGGTTGACGGAGTCGACCATGAGCGTGCCCACCCCCTGGAGCGCGAAGACCCGCTCCACGAGGACGGTTCCCGACAGGGCGACGATGAGGACGACTCCGCTGGCCGTGATGATCGGCAGCGCCGTGTTGCGCAGGGCGTAGCGCGTGAGGACCTTCCCCCGCGCCACTCCCCGGGCCCTCGCGAACGTGACGTAGTCCTGGTCCATCACGTGCATCGTGGCGGCTCTCGTCTGTCTCAGAAGGAGCGCCGACATCGCCACCGCCATCGACACGGCGGGCAGGGTGAGGTGTCGCACGCGCTCGGCGAACCCTTCGCCCGGCCCGTACACCGGCAGCCAGTTCAGCCAGACACCGAACACCCAGATCAGCAGGATCGCGATGGCGAAGGCGGGTGCGCTCATGGCCACGATCGCCGCCGTGCTCGTGATCCGGTCCGCCGCGCGACCACGCCGCATGCCCGCGAGCATGCCCAGCGGGATGCCGGCAGCGACGACGAGGACGATTGCGTACGCGGCGAGTTGCAGCGTCAGCGGCAACCGGGACGAGATGAGGGTCAGCACGGATTCACCCGTGCGCACCGAGGTGCCCAGGTCGCCCTGGAGCATGTTCGTCAGCCAGTGCCAGTACTGCACCAGGAACGGATCATTGACGCGGTACCGCTCCTCGAGAGCGGCGACGAGTTCGGGCGTCGCCGGTCGTGTCCCGATGAGGGTCGACACGATCGACCCGGGACTCAGTGCGAGCAGCCCGAAGATGAGAAAGCTCACGAGGAGCAGTACCCCGAGGATCGACGCGATCCTCTTCAGCAAGAAGGTGAGCACGTGGTCCGGCCTCCCTGGCCTATTCGGCGATCAGCCGCCGCATCCAGATGCCGCTTGCCATGTCGATCGCCGTAGGGGCCTCGCTGAACGAGAAGCCCTCGCCGAGAACGATCAGGAACTGCGGCTGGTACATCGGGATGTACGGAACCTCTTCCGCGATGCGCAGCAGGATGGTCCTGGCCGCCGCGAACCGCTCGGCGTCATCACGGCTGTCCACGAGGGTCGCCGCCGGCGTCCGCAGATCTTCCGGGGCCCAGTTCGCGAAGTTGTACCCGCCCGCCTGCGTGCGGGCCTCCTCGCTCACGACCCGCCGGAGAAGCCCCGGATCGGGCACGGCCGCCCCGAAGGACATCGGGAACATGGCCGTCGTCTTGTGGCCGAAGATCATCTGCACCCATTCCTGGGACGACACCGACCGGACCTTCACCGTGACACCGAGCGATGCGAGGTTCTCCCGCAGGTTGAGGGCGGCGAGCTCCATCCAGGTGCCGGGCATCACCGCGACTTCCATCTCGAACCCGCCGGCATGACGCGACCGCGCGATCTCGTCGGCCGCGGCGTCCAGGTCGAAGGGAATCGCCTTCAGTTCGTCGAGGAGCGCGTCCACCTCGACCTGGGACGCGATGGGCGTCAGCGTCCCCGGCGGCACGAGTCCCCGGAGCAGGCTCGCGTTCGCCCCGTACGCCGCGTGCATCACGCCCTCGCGGTCGATCGCGTGCGCGATCGCCCGGCGGACGTGGATATCGTCGAAGGGAGCCACCGTCGTGTCGAGCGAGAAGTACTCCGCCTGTAGCGCGGGCCGGGAGAACACCGTCGCTCCGGAGATGCTCTCGAACTGCGGCAGGGTGACGGGGTTGGCGACGAGTGCTCCGTTGAGCGAGCCGGATCGCATCGCGCGCTGCGCGGTGTCGTCGGATCCGAGGAAGCTGATCGTGACGGTGTCGGGCACGGGGGCTTCGCCCCAGTAGTTCTCGTTGCGTTCGAGCCGGACGGACTCGGCGGAGCTCGATGTCACGCGGTACGGCCCCGTGCCGACGGGTACGGCGGTGGGCTGTCCGAGTTCCGCGCTGTTTTTTTCGGCGAATCGTGACTCCTGGACGAGCGCGACGAGAGCCAGCGACTGCCGGGCGGTCGGATCCGGGCGGTCGAGGGTGACCGTCACCTCCAGCTCACCCGTCGCCTTGGCGCCGGCGACGCTCGAAATCAGCGAGGACGTCGCCGCGCCCGCGTCGGCATCGCTGACGTGGTTGATCGTCCACACGACGTCCTCCGCGGTCAGCGGTGTGCCGTCGCTGAAGCGCACTCCCTCCCGGAGTGTGTAGACGATGGTGACGTCATCGGGCTCCGTGACCTTTACGGCGAGGTTCGGCGTCAGCGATCCGTCGCCACTGAGCCGCTCGACGGGTTCCGTGAACAACGACATGATGGCCATGGCGTTGGTGTCGAAGTGCCTTGTCACATCGAGGGAGTTGGGCGAGGCGCCGAGGGTGATCCCGAAGTTCGTGGCGCCCGTGCCCCTGGGTCTGTCACCCGCGCCGGAGGGACTACAGGCGGCGAGCGCGACGGCGGTGGCGGTGAGGATCGGAATCAGCGTGAAACGCGCGCGTGAAGTCCTGCGCGGGCGAAGGGGGTTCTGTCCTCGCGGTGCGATCGTGGCGTTGATGGCTGTGTCCTTTCGTTCATGGGCCGTTCCCCCGGAGAGATGGCGTCGCTCGTTTCTCCTGTGTTGAGTTCCTGTTACCGTGGACCGCGCGCTGGTCGGCATCCGCGGTTCGGCCAACGCCTCGTCGGCATCGCCCTGTCAATGAACCACGCTGTGACCTGCGTCGCGCCGTGCATGTGACGCAAAGGCCCGGCCCCCGTTGAGACAGATGTCGAAGCTTCGCGGCGAACCGTTCAGCGAGATGGGGGCGACGACGCCGCACGCGGCGGAAACATCGCGCGCGATTACCGGTGACGTGACCGGCACTAGCATCGGAGAGTGACCTATTCCCTTCAGCACATCGTGGAGAGCCTGGCCGAGCGACTGGGACGATCGGCGGCCATCGACGATGCTCGTCTTCGACTGCTCGCCCACAGCTCCCACCAGGGCGAGGTGGACCGGGTCCGCGCCGAGTCGGTCCTCCGCCGGGCGGTGCCGAAAGTGGTCGCCGAACATGTCTACGCGTGCCGCGACGGCGCCACCGGCCTCTTCTTCGTCACGCCTCGCGAGGACCTCGGCCTGGACGACGGCAGGATCGGTCACCCCATCATCTACCAGGGCGCGCTCCTGGGCTTCGTCTGGCTTCTGACGTCCGAGGGCCCCGTGGAGGGAGAGCATCATAGTGCCGCGCGCGGGGCCGCCTCCGATGCCGCGCTCATCATGCACCGCGACTATCTCCAGGCCGGGCTCGACCGCGACCGCGAACACGCGCTGATCAAGCAGCTGTTCGACGACGCCGACGCCCAACGCTCAGCGGCTGCCGCCGAGATCATCGAAGAGAGACTGTTCGGCGCGGTCTCCTACGCCGTGCTCGTCGCCGAGATCGATCTCCCCGGTGGGCATGCGACGGACGGGCACCAGCTCGCCCTGGCCTCGGGACTCGCGGCGGTCCGGAGCAGACGGCCGCCACAGAGCGTGCTCACCCTCGAGCGGCGCAACCAGGCGATCCTGATCACCGCCGAACCGCTGGGCCCTTCGGCACGCGACGAACTCATCGCGCTGGGGGGCTCCTTGCGCGATGCGGTAGCCGCCGCGTCGGATGCCGACGAGTGCTGGGTGGGGATTGGGCGGTCGCGCAGCGACCTCGCGGAAGTCACGTCCTCGTACGACGAGGCGCTGCGCACCATCCGTATCTGCCGGCGGGTGCGGACACTCGGCCCGGTCACTCCGGTCGAGCGTCTCGGCGTCTATGAACTGCTCGGCCAGGTGCCCGAGAGCACATTGCGTTCGATGCTCCATCCCGGCCTGCGTGTGCTCATGGAGCAGGGCTCCCGTGCCGATTCGCTCATCCAGACCCTGGAGACGTTCCTGGACAGCGCGGGTGATGTGAAGACCGCTTCCGAACGCCTCTTCGCCCACCGCACGAGCCTCTACTACCGTCTGCGCCGTATTCAGGAGCTGACCGGTCTCGACCTTTCCAACGGCGACGACCGGCTCATCGCGCATCTCGGGCTCAAGATCGCGCGACTCGTTGACCTGGAGACACCGGACAGGTAAACGCATCCCCTACAGATGTCGAAAACGAGCGTCGCCGTGTCCGACCATCCGCTGAAGCCCAGAATGCTCGCTCTGCGTACGTTCCCCCGTAAGACACCGTCGATACAGGGGGCACACGCCATGGGCCGGAAAGCGAGCCCGTTCACTTTCGCGGAGGGGAGCGGCCGGGTCGGTGCGAAGGGGTACGTGAGCGCCGACCGCGCGGTCGCCTCCAGCCAGCACCCCACGGTCACCGAGACCATGCTCGAAGTCATGCACGCGGGCGGGAGTCGCTGCTGACGCCGTCGTCGCGGGAAGCATCGTGCAGGCCGTCGTCCAGCAGGACATGACCAACCACGCGGGTTCTGTCACGGGTCTGTTCCACTCGGCGGCCACCGGCGAGATCACGGAACTCAACTCGATGGGCCGGATCGTTCCGGGTCTCGCCCCCCACCACCCGGTCCCTGGCGGCAAGGGTCTGTACGCGCCGGCCGGCACCAGGGGCCCAATGTCGGTCGTCCCGGGATTCATGCCCGCGATGAAGGCGATCCACGAGAAGTTCGGCACCAAGAGCTGGAGCGACCTCGTCGCTCCAGCCGTGAAGGCGGCGCGGGACGGGCACGAGGTCACCTCGTTCGAGCATCTCGTCCTCGCCCAGACCGTCGACTTCTTCCTCTACACCGCGTCGGGGCGAGAGCATTTCACACCGCGCGGCCATCTCCCCCAGGTCGGCGAGGTGTGGGCGAGCCAGGCGCTCGCGGACACGATGTCCGCTCTCGCCGCCGAGGGCCCCGACCACTTCATCACGGGCGGATGGGCCGAGCGGTTCGTCGCGCGCGCGGCACAGCTCGGGTGGGGGATCACACCCGACGACCTGGTGACGACCCCCCGCTGGGCCGCACCGGCGCGCTGGCACATCGGCGACTACGAGATCTCCCAGCTCTCCGCCCCGGACCGGCAGGCCGTCTTCTGCGCCATCGTCATCGGTGTCCTCGACGCCTTGGACGTACCGGCCATGGGGCATTTCACAGAGTCGCCGGAAGCGGGCTATTTCATGGCTCACGCTCTGCGTCTCGCGCAGCACGAGACCGGTTTCATCAACGATCCCGCGGTCTTCGAGGACCCCAGTCCGGTCCTCCTGGACCCGGACTTCCACGGGTTCCTGGCGAAGAAGCTGCGCAAGAGCCTTCCCAGGATCGACTTGACGTCACACGTCGAACTGGCCTTCGGCGGCCATGCCCTGTTCGCGGCCGGCGGTGCGTCGAAGCTGCCGGCCGGCAGCTGTGAGCTGACGGCGATCGACCCGCAGGGCAACTGGGTACAGCTCATGAACACACTCCAGGGCAGTGGCATCCCGGGCGAAGTGGTGGGCGGCGTTCCGATGGTCGGCAGCCACCAGATCACATCCCTCGCATCGCCGATCTCGGGCTGGCTCACCGGCGGCGGCGGGATGCGGGCCGTGCTGAGCAACACCATGATCCGACGGGCGGGCCGGCTCGTGGCCTCGCTGGGGAGTCCCGGAAACGTCCACTGCACGGTGCCCCAGACCCTGGCGAACGTCGTGCTCTACGGGCACAGTCCACACGCCGCCGAGGAGCTGCCGCGTATGCTCCCGCTCACGGACGACTACGTGCTCTCCGTCGAGAGCCGGGTCAGCCGGGAGTACGTCAGCGGTCTCGCGGAGCTGGGGGTCCTCGTCAACCCCCTCCCTGAATACGACTATCACATGGGCAGCTACCAGACCGCCTGGCGCGAGTCGAACGTGCTTCACGCAGGTTCGGGGCCGCGCCGCGAGGGATCGGCCGGAGGATTCTGATGCCGGACCACAAAGAAACGTCGAACCCCGCGGTGGACGCCGCTGCGGGTGCCACTGTGGACGCCTCTGTAGAAGCCGCCGTGTCGGCCGCCCGAGCGATCCTCGACGAGACCTGGCGCGTTGTCTCGCAGACGCCCTACGCCTCGCGTGAGCTGGGGCGAACCGTGGACCGGCTCCCGGACATCGGGCCCGACACGGTCTCGCACAGAACGCGTGACGGCAAAGAGATCCTCGCCCGTATCGCGCGGGTGGACACGGACCTCCTGCCTCGGGACCTCGCGATCACGCTCGCGGCATCGCGCACCATGGCCGCGCGATGGGCTCGCGAAGAGGACTGGTACTGGCTCGTCTTCGACCCGATGGGGGTCGGGTTCTTCAGCATGTTCGCACCGGCCGCCTACTCCGGCGGCTTCCTGCTCAACATCGTGCACGAGGCGCTCGGGAAGGTGACGATCGGGGACGAGGTCACGATCGACCGCTACCTCGTACTCATCGACGAATACGGACGGTTGGTGCGTCAGCTCGGCGAACGCACCGCGGGTCAGGCGGACCGCGGCATCCTCATGCCTGCCGCACAGCTCGTACGGGCCGCACCACTTGTCCGCGGCCTGAAGGACGTGGCCCGGGGCGTCCTGCGAGCGGTGGCCCAGAGGTCTCCTCGGCTCTCCCACCTCGACCTCGTCGAGGCTCGCATCACAGAGGAAGTCGATCCCGCCTTCGACAGGCTGGTGGAGCTTCTCGAAAGCCCCGCGTACACGGACCGCGCTCCGGACATCGTCGGGATGGCCCAGTATCCGGGCGGAGAAGAGGTCTACGCGGAGCTGGTCAGGATCCACACCACGCTGGATCTGTCGCCCGACGAGGTGCACGATCGCGGGCACGCGAGGATGGCCCGTATCCGGGCGGACATGCGCGCGCTCGTCGCTCAGGTGGGCTTCGAGGGAAACCCTCTCGAATACCTCGCGCACCTCGCGGACGACCCCGCCTGGCGAGCGACGACGCCGGAAGAGATCACGGTCTTCTTCAACCGCTACATCGATCGCTTCGCCTCGGAGGTGGACACCTACTTCGGCTCGCGGCCACGCGCAAGCTATGGCGTGCTGCCACTGCCCGCGGCCTCGGCGGGCACGATGACATTCGGCTACTACTCTCCGCCGCAGCCGGATCGCGACCGCGGGCTCTACCTCTTCAACGCGGCGAACCTCTCCCGGGCCGCCCTGCCCATGGTGGCCGCCCTCAACTATCACGAGCTGGTACCGGGCCACCACTTCCAGATGGCCACACAACGCGAGGCCACGCACTTCCACCCGATCCGGCGTCATGCGCCGGTCAACGCGTTCGACGAGGGGTGGGCCGAGTACGCGGCTCGTTTCGCCGGCGAGATCGGCATGTACCGGGAGCCGGAAGAGCGCTTCGGGCGGCTTGTCATGGAAGCCTTCCTCACATCCCGCCTCGTCGTGGACACCGGCATGAACGCCCACGGCTGGACCCTGGAGCGGGCCCGCGCGTACATGAGGGAGAACGCCTTCATGGACACGGCGGAGATCAACTCCGAGACCCTCCGCTACTCCTGCGACATCCCCGCGCAGGCGCTGGCCTACAAGATCGGCGACGACTTCCTGTACGAGCTTCGCGAGGAACTCCGGGTGACGCTCGGAGAGGACTTCAGCCTCGCCGGCTTCCACGACGCCGTGCTCCAGGGATCCGGGCTTCCCCTCCCCCTCGTCGCGGCGTACGTCCGGGAAGAACTCACCCGGGCGCACCGCAACGAGAGAGCCGGCACGGAAGGGCGCTCTAGACCAGCCACCCGTCTGGCCGCCGCTCTGGGGAAGACCGTGGTCGCCCACAACCGCTGTCGGCACACCGGACCGCCCCGACCACCACCGCGCCTTCTGTGAGGAGTCGCGTTACGGCCATGTCGCCGCAGGTGGCACTGTTCTTCGGACACGGTGCCTGTCGATGGGGATTGCAAATGCCCCAGGGTGGGTCCAACATGATCAGCGATGGCCGACACAAACATGATCATTAAGGCGGCGGCCGAGTGCCAGGCGTTCCTGGAATCGGCCGCCGACCAGGACTGGTCCCGCCCGATCCCCGGCCTGCGGTGGACCGTGGCGCAGGCCGTGGCCCACACGGCCGACACCCTCCTGTGGTACGCCACCGACCTCGCCGCCGGAGGCCGGGAACTGAGCACCATGGACCTCGCGGTACGTCCGGAAACCCCTCCACAGGAGCTCATCGCCACGCTGGGAACGTTCGCCACCGTGCTGGCCAGGGTCGTGGAAGGCACACCACCGGACGCCCGAGGCTGGCACCCGTACGGGCTGGCGGACGCATCCGGCTTCGCCGCCATGGCCTGCGACGAGCTGCTCATCCACACCTACGACGCCTCGCTCGGTCTGGAGCCGGACTTCGTCCCTTCCGAGGAGCTCGCTCTGGCAACTCTGCGCCGCCTGTTCCCATGGGCTCCTGAGCCGGCCGGGGCTTGGGAGACCCTGCTCTGGGCCAACGGACGAGCCGACCTGTGGGGCCAGGAGCGGCAGACAGGTTGGCGATGGCACTGCGCGCCGCTGGCGGAGTGGGACGGGACCAACCCACGGACGGGTTGAGGGCAGGGACCGCCGCGAGTGGGTGGAAGATCACGGGAGCCGGAACAAGGCCACGCCGCCCCCTTCCTCGCGGCTGTCACCTGTCGCTTCGACCGCGAGCACCCGTTCGTCGGGAGACCAGGCGCTGCGGGTGCGCAGAAGGGGCGAGGCGAGGTTCAACAGCCGGCTGCCCGGCCTTGCCGTCCCAAGCCGCCTTCACCGTGCCGTCCGCGCTGGCCACCTCCCGCGCTCCCCACCGGCGCCCCCATGCTTCCTGGTCCCGCGATTCCAGCCGCCTGCCCGTTCGCACGTCCCATCACAGGCCGGCCGCCTCGACCGCAGTCTCATCGCGAGAGAAGATCATCCCCTGGGTCCGGGGCAGCTCCGTCACCGGCGATTCCCAGCCACCGGAACGACCGTCCAGACGCCACAGCCCCCGCGGCGTACCGGCCCGTCCAGGAGACGCCGAGCGTTCCGCCTAGGCCACCCCGAAGACAGGGGCCTTCGGCGGTGTGATCGGTGACCGCCCCGCTGGTCGCACCGATCGTCACGAGCACCGTACGCTGAGGCGGCGGCTGCTTGTCATCCTCGGGCAGGCCGCTCTGCCGCACCTCGGTGCCGACCATGCTCAGGCGCTTCCCATCGGGTGCGAAGGCGATCGCGGGAAAGCTCCTCAGGGCCTCGTCCCCCACGAACCCCGGCACGTGATGTACGGCCACACACCCGCTGCGATCGAGCCGGCGGTCGAGCCGCTCACATGGCCGTAACTCCCGGCTGGACCACCAGGCGACGGCCGCCACGATGGCGATCGCGCCGCTCCACCGCGAGAGCCGACCATTCCCCCAATAGATCACAAATCGAGGCTATTGTCGTACCCCGCCGCCGTCGCGGAATGGGGATCAACTCGTTTGCTCGATCGTGATGGCCCAGCGTTCGTGGTCTCTCCACGCTCCGTCGATGAACTGGAAATTGGCCGAATAGCCCTCCCGCTGAAAGCCGAGGCGCTTGACCAGGTTCAACGAGGGCGTATTCGCCGGTTGGATGTTCGCCTCCAGGCGATGCAACCCCAACTCGCCGAAGGCGAACTGGATAACCAGATTCAGGCCCTCGGTCATATAGCCGCGTCCCGTCGTGGAAGCGTAGGCGGCATAGCCCAGGGTTCCACTCTGGTTCGTTCCCCGGACGATGTTGTTGACGTTGACCCGGCCGACGATCGCACCGGTGTCGCGCAGGCAGATGACGAAGCCTTCGTTGATCGGCTGCTCGAAGCGCGTCAGGTAGCTCTCGAAGATCTCGTAGGAGGTGATGGCCTGGCCAGGCATCCAAGGTCGGTGCATCTCGGCACTCTCCCGAACCAGGGCCGAGATTTCCTCGTAGTCCTGGAGCCCGATGTGGCGAAGGGCCACGCGTGCTCCCTGGGCAAGGTAGGCAGCCGAAGACATCCGTGAGATGTTACGCGGCTTCTCCCGGCACCGGGATACGCAGTCTGGAAAAGCTCGCGAATGAGGTCGACGGTCTTATCGAAGACCGAAACCGCCAAGCGGTGGTTCTGTCGGTGACAAGTGACAGCGCTCGCCGGTCTCCTGCGGGTTGGCTGCGTGGTGCGCGTGGCTTGCCTGGTCCCGTTTCTGGGTGGTCTTCCCGGTCATAGACAAGACGCTGCCGACCGTGGCGGCGTGTCTGGACGCCACGTTCCGGGCGTTCGGCGGCCTGCCGACCTACTGCCTGACCGACAACGAAAAGACGGTCACCAGCAGCAACACTGGCATGCCTTCAGGTGGTCCCCGAGTTCCACGCCCAGGCCGCGATCCCGACCCGATTCGCCGCTCCCACCTTGCGCTGGACATTGGCCACATGCGTCTTCACCGTGCCGGCGCTGATGAACAACTCGGCGGCGATCTCACCATTGGTACGCCCGTGCGCGACCAATCGCGCGATCTCCACTTCCCGCTCCGTGAGCGGCTCCCCGAGCGGCTCCGGCCTGGATTCGCGGAGGTGGCGCAGCAGCCGCACGGTGACCTGCGGGCTGATGAGGGTGTCCCCGGCCATGGCGGCGCGAATGGCCTCGATGAGCAGCGTCGGCCCCGACCGTTTCAGCAGGAACCCGCAAGCGCCGTTGCGTAGTGCGGTGTGCACATAGTCATCGAGGTCGAACGTGGTCACCACGATCACCCGCGTCTCCTGCGCGAGCACCCTGGTGACCTCAAGCCCGTCGAGCTTGGGCATCCGGATGTCGGCGAGTACGACATCCGGCTTGAGATGCCGGGCGAGCTCCACGGCCGCCCGGCCGTCGGCCGCCTCGCCCACGACCGTCATATCGGGCTGCGAGTCGAGAATGAGCCGGAACCCGATCCGTACATCATCCTGATCGTCCGCGATGAGAACCCGAGTCGCCCCCGCCGGTCGCATGTCCTTCCCCCCTTCCAGCCGCGCGTACGTCACCCCACCATCCCACCTCCGGCCCGCGGCTTCGGACTCAGACGGGAACGACCGCCATGACGCGCCAGCCGCTGCCATGGGGACCCGCGGAAAGGGAGCCGCCGACCGTCTCGAGCACCTCGGCGAGGCCCGCCAGGCCGAAGCCGCCGTTGCGACCGTGCTCGGCGAAGCGACTCCCGCGTTCGCCGGCCTCCGGCCGGCCACCGCTGCCATCATCGTCCACCCTGATGTGGACCATGTCCTGGTCTCTCGTCACCGCGATGTCGACAGTGGTCGCCCGCGGCGCGTGCCTGCGTACGTTGGTCAGCGCCTCCGTCACCACCCGGTAGGCGGTCGCCGACGCCTCGCGCGAGATCTGCTCCACCTCGACGAAGAGATTCACCCGGACGGTCGGCGAGAACCCGTCGGCGAGGTCCCGCAGCCCGTCGATGCCGGGTGCGGGACCTCTGGCGGGTTCGTTGAGCATGTGGACCGTACGATCGAGCGAGGCCAGGGCCCGCTGGCCGCCCTCCTCGATACGCCGCAGGGCGTCCTCGATCTGCGGCGGCAGCCCTGGCGCGAGCCGGGCCGCCTGTGCCTGTACGAGCATGCCGCTGACATCGTGCGCTACGAAATCGTGCAGGTCACGAGCCAGAGCGAGCTGCTGATCCCGTACGGCCCGCACCACCGCCCGGCGCCGGTTCCCGTCGAGCGAACGCAGATAGAGCCCAGCCGCGGCGGCCCCCACCGCCCCGAGCGACCAGCCCGCACAGCCGGCCAGAACCAACGAGAGCGGCCCGGGCCAGACCATGCGCAGCAGGATGATCGAAACCGCGAGACCAGGTACGAGAGCGGCGACAGGCGCGCGGCGGGCCGCGAACATGGTCAGGGCGAGCAGCGCCGGAACCTCGATCAGCAGCCAGAACGTGGCGCCGCCAAGGGTGCCCGTCAGCGGATAGTAGGCGGTGATCGCCAGGGAGACCGTTCCCCCGCCCACGGCCGCGTAGGCGGGCGGAACGCGCGGCGTGGCCGCCACCACCCGCGCCCACAAACCGGTGAGGTTCACGAGTCCGACCTTAGAGCGCCTCGGCCGGCGGCCCCGCCCTCAGACGTCGAACTCGGCCTGGAGATCACGGTCGGCGAGACCACTGCCATCGCCTATTCGAACAGGGACGTGTCTCCCGTGCCCCGGCGGAGAATCTCGGGTTCATCCTGCGAGAAGTCGATGACGGTCGTCGGGGTGGCGCCGCATTCGCCGGAGTCGATGACCGCGTCCACCACGTGGTCGAGCCGCTCCTTGATCTCCCAGCCCTGCGTCGAAGGTTCGGTCTCGTCGGGCAGCAGCAGGGTGCTGGACACCAGCGGTTCGCCGAGCTCGGCCAGCAGCGCCTGGGTGACGACGTGATCAGGGATGCGAACGCCGACCGTCTTCTTCCGGGGATGCAGCAGCCGCCGCGGCACCTCCTTGGTCGCGGGCAGAATGAACGTGTAACCGCCGGGAGTCGCCGCCTTGACCTGGCGGAACAGCGCATTGCTCAGGTGAACGAACTGACCGAATTGGGCGAAGTCACGGCATATCAGGGTGAAGTGGTGGTCGCTGCCAAGGCCGCGGATCTCCCTGATCCGGTCGAGGCCCTCCTTGTTGCCCGGTCGGCATCCAAGGGCATAGCACGAGTCGGTGGGGTAGGCGATGAGCCCGTCCGCCCGCAGGATCTCGGCGATCTGGCTGATCAGGCGAGGCTGGGGATTGTCCGGGTGAAGATCGAAGTATCTGGCCACGTCTCGGATCCTAGGGTCCAGCACCATGGCATGACAGGCGGCCCCAGGGCGACACGGTCTCGCCGTCCGGCGGCGTCTCCCTGAGCCCGCACCAAGACTCCTGATTTAGATGGTTGACGTCGGCGAAGAGGGCCAGTCCCCCCGTCCAGGCGTGGATCGGTCGCGGTGTGCAGGTACTGGATGATCGCAACGTCATCACGCGGGTTGGTGATGACGACGGGCGGCTCGGCTCCGGGCGGCGGAGAGGCGTTGACTGATTCGCCAGCACCCGTAGCTAAAGCATTTTGCCGCGAACCTGCTCTTCGACCCGGTAGTCAAGAGTGGCATACAGTTGAACGGCCTCCTCGTTGGCGGGGAAAACGTTCAACGCCAGCAGGTGATTGCCGTGCCGAGCCGCCACCTGCTCCCCCACTCGCATGAGCGCATGACCGTACCCATGGCCGCGACAGGTTTCCTCGACCCATACCGAGAAAACAAAAGCGCGGCCCGCCCAGCGATCAAGTTGAATCCAGATGGACGCGATGACCTCGCCCGCGGATTCGATCACGTGGAAGGAGTGACCGGGCGTGTCCATACCCTTGGGCAGCTCCCGGTCGAGGGCGAGGCGGCCCTCGTCCCGCGCCTCCTGGGGCGATAGACCTTCGGCCTCCAAGCTCTTGCCGTAGTCGGTTGCCTCGCGCTCCAGCCATACCCGGAACTCATCCGCTCGCGGTTTCCGGTCAAGCGGGCCGTCGGTGGGAGCAGGGCAGGCGCCGATGGTTTTGGTCATGGTCTGCATCTGCACGGAATAATCGCGGAACAATGCCAGGTGCGCTGGGTCCGAGCCGTTGACACCGGCGTTCACTACCTTGACGCCACGATCGGCACACCAACTCTCCGCGTGCTTCAACGCGGCCGTTCCGTATCCTTGCTCACGATCGGTGGCGGCGATCCAGATGTCATGCACGAATCCTTCGTCGGCTGCCGCCTCCACCGCGACGAAACCCACTGGGCACCCGTTCGCCATGATGGCGAAAAGGGCGGAGTCAGCTGCTTCACGCCATCTGACGGTGGAGGTTTCGACGGCCTCGGCGATATCGCCGGCGCCATATCCCCAAGCCTCATATCTGGCATGGAGCCGTTTTTCCCAGCCCAGGCGCCACGGATTGACGAGATCCGGCGCGGCCGGATGAATCTCCACCATCGTCGCTTGCTCCAACCGGGCGCGGAGAGGTTGATCATCGAAACACGGTGGAAGCGCTGGTGTCAACACAGGCGGCCCCGCCGACACCGCATGACGCGTACGAGGACACGCTACGCTCTCGCGCGTGTCCGAAATATCGGTTCCCGGCTATGAGATCCGGGGCGTGCTGGGGCAGGGTGGCTTCGGGATCGTCTACCTCGCGCTCCAGTCCGCCGTCGGTCGGGAGGTGGCGCTCAAGGTGGACAACCGGGTGCTGCTCTCCGACCGCGACAGGCGCCGCTTCATGCGCGAGGTCACCGCGGCCGGCGCGCTGTCGGGGCATCCCCATGTCGTCCCCGTCTACGATGCCGGGCTGCTTCCGGACGGCCGGCCGTACATGGTGCTCGAACTCTGTCCCGGCGGGTCGCTCTCCGGTCAGCGCCTGCGGCCGGACGCGGTGCGGGACGCCGGGATGCGGATCGCCGACGCGCTGGCCGCGGCGCACGCCCAAGGCGTGCTTCATCGCGACGTCAAGCCCGCCAATCTGCTGCTCAACCGCTACGGGCATGTGGCGCTGTCCGACTTCGGGCTGGCCACGATGCCCGACTCGGGGCCCGACGCGTCGGTGACGCGGGAGTCGCTGACGCCCGCCTACGCCCCTCCGGAGGCGTTCGAGCTCGCCGAGCCGAGCGCTGCCGGTGACGTCTATTCACTCGCGGCCACGCTGTACGCGCTGCTGTCCGGGCGTCCGCCACGCTTTCCGGAGAGCGGGGTGCCGAACCTGGCGATGGTGCTGGCGATGCATCGCCTCCCGGTTCCCGACATTCCCGGTGTGCCGCCGGCGCTGACGGCGGTTCTGCGTCAGGCACTCGTCAGCGACCCGCACCAGCGGACGCCGAGCGCCGCCGCCTTTCGCGACGCGCTGACCGCCCTGCGACTCGACTCCGACCCGATGCGATCAGGCTCAGACCCGATGCGGTCAGGCTCAGACCCGATGCGGTCAGGCTCAGACCCGATGCGGTCAGGCTCAAGCCCGGTGTGGTCGGGCTCGGATCCGAGGTCGCAGGGCGCTGATCCGCTACGGGCCGGATCGCCGAACAGCGTCCCGTTGGGCGCGCCAGGTGCCATTAGGCCGGCCGATCCGTACCAGATGGAGTACGCCGCATCGCAGCCGGTCGGCCCGCCTGGGCCTGGTCATGCCGGCAACTTCAACAGCCGGTCCGTCAGCCGCCCCGCGGGGCGTAGACGGCGGAGTGGCGGCGGCCGGGATGTCCGGCGGGACGACACCGTTGAGCCCGTCGCTCCCCGGGGCGTCTCCAGGGTGTTCCTTGTGATCGTGTCGGCCTGTGCGCTGGTCCTGGCGACGGGCGCGGGGGTGGTCATCTATGAGCACTTCACCCGCGGGCCAGAAACGGGGCAAGCCCCGCAAGCGACCGGAACGACCGCGCGGAAGACCCCGGCGGCCACCCGGACCCTCGGCGTGGAGACCTACACCAAAGGATGCCCCGCATCCGCTGTCCCCGGGGCGAACGCGTCGTGCGTCAGGGAGTCCGAGTGCTGGGCCGGCATGGTCATCTCCGCGGGCGACACGACGGCGAGGCGGCTTGGTTGTGAGGAGACCCATTCCTGGGAGACGTTCGCGATCGCCCCGCTTCCGGCGGACTCCGTCACCTTTGACCAGCGTGATCTGGCGAGACACCCCATGGTGAAGAAGGTCTGCTCCACGGCCGTCCTGCTGGCCACGCGGTACGGCGCGGCCAAGAACATCGCCGACGGCAAGTGGCTCGCGGATGTGAAGCCGCCTTCGTCGGCGCAGTTCGATCAGGGGATACGGGTCTACCGGTGTGTCGGTGCCCTGGCGGGTGCGGAGAGGTCCGGTTCCGTCTTCCGGCCCTCCTCCTAAGGGAAGAGGCAGGATGGCCCCGCGACTGGTAGTCGTCACCTTGGCGGTGCTGACATTGGCCGGATGTACGGCCGGCGCACCAACAAGACCCGAGACTCCCTCGGTGAAGGCGAGCGGCACCCCGGTCGCCACCCACCCTCAGGGTCGCTGGCGGGTGGTCTACCGGCAGAAGGGGCTGGACTACGGGGCCGACTTCCTGGACATCACGGCCACGAGCGAGAGCGACGCGTGGGCGGTCGGCGAGCGGACCTTCGGCACCGACGGCCACGAGGCGTTGCTGGTCCGCTGGGACGGCAAGCGCTGGCGACGGCTGGTGAAGGAGCTGCCGAAACCGGCCCGGCACGTCACGCTCACCAAAGTGGACGCATCGGACCCCGGCAATGTATGGGTCATCGCCGAGGACCAGGAGGGAGGCGAGTCCGGACTGCTGCACTTCGACGGCCGGCGCTGGTCGTTCGTCCCCGATCCGGTGGACACCTCCGACGAGGCCGCGAGTCCGTCCGAGGTGATCGCGCTGCGTGGTGGGCAGGTGTGGACGTTCGGTGACGGGTGGGCACGGCACTTCGACGGGCAACGCTGGACCAGCCAGGCGATCCCCATCGTCACGCACGCCGCCTTCGCGCGCTCGCCCCAGGACATCTGGGCGGTCGGGGAGGCGGACCCGGTGCCGGACGACACTTCCGCGCAGTCGGAGCCCGCCGTGGCGCACTTCGACGGCCGCTCCTGGCAGCGGATGCCTCTACCCGCGCCGTCGTTGCCCGGCTCGTTCGAGTCGCGGCTCGATGCCGTGCTGGCCGTGGCCGCCGACGACGTGTGGGCCGTGGGCGGCTACGAGACGGCGGACGGTACGTTCCGTCCGCTGTCGTACCGGTGGAACGGCACGGCCTGGCGGGCGGTCGCCCTTGACGGCGGGCGGTTGACCGGGATCGCCCGCGACAGTGGTGGCGTGGTGTGGGTGGCCTGCCATCGGTTCAGCTCCGATCCCGGGAAGGACAGCTACCGGCTACTGGCGGAGGCGGGCGGGCGTTGGTCACGGGTCACCCCCGCCGCCCCGGTGACCGCGATGACCTCGCTCCCCAGCGGGAAGCCCCTGTGGGCGATCGGCCAGAACGCCATCTCGGAGTATCGCTAGGACGTGTACCAGCCTGAACCGCGAGCCTACGCGCGGCTCAGCAGGGTCGGCTCGGTGATCGGGGACTCGTGGGTGCCGAGGACGGTGCAGGCGTGGGCTCCGGCGGTGGCGCCGAGCCGTACGCACCGCTCCAGCGGCAGCCCGCGGAGCCGGCCGTACAGGAAGCCGGAGACGAACGCGTCGCCCGCGCCGTTGCTGTCGGCGACCGGGCCGGGCAGCGGCGCGGCCGGGAAGGCGCGCAGCGGTGTGTCGCGGGTGAGGACCAGGCAGCCCTCGGCGCCGCGAGTGCAGACGACCGTGTGGGCACGGCCGCGTTCGATGATGCCGGCCATGGTCGCGGCCGGGTCGGCGAGCGCGGTGGCCGAGAGGAAGACGAGGTCGGAGCGGTAGGCGAAGTCCTGGTGGTAGTCGTCGACGCCGTTCCAGTCGTGGAGGTCCGTGGAGAGCGGCATGTCGAGGTCCGGGTACACGTGGCGGCAGAAGTCGGTGATCGACACGTGCGCGTGCCGCGCTTCGACGCCCGTGTAGAGGTGGCGCGGGAGCCGCTCGCCGGGCGTGGTCCTGGGGTCGAACAGCGAGGTGCGGCGGCCGTCCGGACCGACCAGCAGGACGCTGCGCCGGGTGCCCGCCGCCGCCTGCGCCCAGGCGAAGTCGAGGCCGCGCAGCGCGTGGCGGATCAGCGCGCCCTGCGGGTCATCGCCGATCAGGTCGGCGAACGCGACGTCGAGCCCGAGCGCCGCGCAACCGAGCGCGACACCGGCGCCGGTGTTGCCGATCCGGTCGATCACGGGCGGGACGGCGTAGGTGTCCTCGTACGGCAGGGGCAGCGTGGGCACGTACACGGTGGTGTCGACCCCGGCACCGCCGAGGACCAGGACGTCGCGGATCACCGGATCGTCTGGCGGCGGGTCATCGGTTCACCAGCGGGCCGGAGCCGGTGGAGCCGCGGACGACCAGTTCGGGCTGGAAGATGAGCTCGACGTGCTTGGCGGGAGCGCCGTTGACCTCTTCGAGCAGGGTCTGCACCGCGGCCGTGGCCATCGCGCCGATCGGCTTGCGCACGGTCGTCAGCGGCGGATCCGTGAACGCGATCAGCGGCGAGTCGTCGAAGCCGACCACCGACACCTCCCCCGGCACGGCCAGCCCCTTCTCGCGGCAGGCGCGGATCGCCCCCAGCGCCATCAGGTCGCTCGCGCACACGATGCCGGTGCAGCCGCGGGACAGGAGCTGCATGGCCGCCGCCTGCCCACCCTCGACGGAGAACAACGAGTGCGCGATCAGCTCGTCGACGGCGCTCGTCCCCAGGAGCTGGGCCATAGCCTGCCGGTAACCCTCGATCTTCCTGATCACGGGCACGAACCTGCGCGGCCCCAGCGCCAACCCGATCCGCTCGTGTCCGAGGTCCACGAGATGCTGTACGGCCAGCCGCGCGGCGAGCCGGTCGTCGGGCGAGATGAACGGCGCGTCGATGTGCTCGCTGTAGCCGTCGACCAGCACGATCGGCAGCCCTCGATCGGTGAGCCTGGTGTAACGGTCCATCCGGGCGGTGGTGTCGGCGTGCAGCCCCGACACGAACACGATGCCGCTCACCCCACGGTCCACCAGCAGTTCGGTGAACTCGTCCTCGGGCGCGCCGCCCGGCATCTGCGTGCAGAGCACGGGTGTGTAGCCGTGCTGGGTCAGCGCCTTCTCGATGGACTGGGCGAACGCCGGGAAGATCGGGTTGTCGAGCTCGGGCGTCACCAGGCCGACGAGCCCGTTGCTGCGCTGCCGCAGCCGGGGCGGCCGTTCGTAGCCCATGAGGTCGAGCGCGGTCATCACGGCCTGGCGGGTGGCGGCGGAGACGCCGGGCTTGCCGTTGAGCACCCGGCTGACCGTGGCCTCGCTCACACCGGCCTGGGCGGCGATGTCGGCGAGGCGCGCGTGACCGGTCATGGCCGCCACTTTACTTTCCGCCGAGGAGCCGCCGGACGTGGCGCGCGCGGGACGTCACCGCCGGCGAAGCCGCGCCTGTACACGTGATAGGCCACGGCCTCGCGCCACCCCCTGATCATGCTCCGTAACCCTAGACGGTCCCGACAATGAAAGCCCTTGCCGCAAGTTTACGCAAGCCCTTCCATGGCCTCGTTTTTCCGGAAATTTGCGCCATCGGATGTCCTAAACCCCTAACCGAAACTCGATTGGGCGGAGATCTTTTATCACAAGGGTGGACATGTAGCGTTAAGGCGCGATGTACTACCCCTTCAATCAGCCCCGTCACAGGTGACACGTGCGCAAGGTGTTGGGCCCATGAGCTCGGTCGTTCTCGACAAAGTGACCAAGGTGTACCCCGGTGACTACCTGGCGGTAGACCGACTGAGCCTGAAGGCCGAAAATGGCGAGTTCCTCGTTCTGCTCGGACCCTCGGGTTGCGGCAAATCCACGCTACTCCGGATGATCGCCGGTCTCGAGGAGATCACCGAAGGGGACCTCTGGCTCGACGGGCAACTGGCCAACCACCTGGCCCCGCGTGATCGCGACGTCGCCATGGTGTTCCAGAACGGCGCCCTCTACCCGCACAGGACAGTACGCGGCAACATCGCCTTTCCCCTGGAGATCGCCAAGTCGGACCCGGCGCAGGTGCGCGAGCGCGTCACCGAGCTGTCCAAGGCGCTGCACATCGACGACACGCTGGACCGCCGCCCTGGCACCTTGTCCGGCGGCCAGCGCCAGCGCGTCGCCATGGGGCGGGCGATCGTCCGCCAGCCCAAGTTGTTCCTCATGGACGAGCCCCTGTCGAACCTCGACGCCGGCATGCGCACCGAGCTGCGCATGGAGATCTCCGCCCTGGTCAGATCGCTGAACGTCACCACCATCTACGTCACGCACGACCAGGTCGAGGCGCTCACGCTGGCCGACCGGATCGCCATCCTCAACCGCGGCGTGCTGCAGGACGTGGGCACCCCGGCGCAGATCTACAACGATCCCGCGACGGCTTTCGTGGCGGCGTTCCTCAACTCGCAGCAGCTGAACCTCCTGACCGCGACGGTGCGCACGCCGCAGAACCAGTACGTCCTGCTCGACTTCGGCCCGCACCGGCTGACGATCCCGTGGAGCGATCCCCGGGCGTACGCCATCTCGCAGCACACGGGCGGCCAGGTGCTGGTCGGCATGCGCCCCGACGGCCTGGCACCTGTGCCCGAGTCGTACGAGGGACCGTCGTTCTTCGGCCGCGTGCGGGCACTGGAGTACCACGGTCACGAGTGGCTCGCCTACATCGAGTGCGGCATGCCCGCTGTACCGGTGCCCGAGCCGCCGGACCGGCGCGCGAAGGTCAACGGTGACAAGAACGGGTCCGGCGGGCTCGGCGGGCTGGTGCGCCGGCTGTTCTCCCAGCGCGAAGAGGAGCGGGAGCAGCAGGAACAGGTAGGACAGAACGTCGGCAGCGGCACCCACCGGCGCTCCGACATCATCGTCCGCCTGGGCGGACGCCCGGTCTGGCGCGCCGGCGAACCGGCCAAGGTGGCCGTCGACCAAGCCCGTCTGATGATCTTCACCCCCGATGGCGCCCGAATCGACCCACCCCGCCGCTGACCGCCTCTGGCACCCTCCCCTGTACGGGGGAAAGCAATGGCTCACGATGGGGAGGCCACCGGTCACCGCCGTCGGCACGCGACACCCAAGCCCGGTTTACCGAACTCGGTGACTCCGACCGCAGATCTCACTGATCCCGAGCACCGCTATGCGGGGCGGTTCCCTCCCCCGTGCGGGAGATCGCCTGCGGCCGGCAGGATCCCGGCCACCAGAGCGCGGAGCGCGGCCAGCGCCTGCTCGGCATCGACCCGCTCGGGCGCCAGCAGCCACTGCTGGTGGATGCCGATGCCGGCGCCGATGATCGCGACGGCCAGCGCCTCGGCCGACACCCCCGGCGGAAGCGGCAACCGTTCCAGCCAGCGCCTGCAGTGCTCGCGCAGAGAGTTGTGGATCTCGACGTAGCGGCCGCGGATGGGTGAATCCGGCTCCAGCGCCTCGACCAGGAGCGTGACGAAGAGCTTGGTGGTCGGGAGCGCGAACATCGCGCCGGCGCCCAGGTTCAGCTGCTCGAATCTCGCCTCGCCTTCCTCTGGCACCTCGGCGAGAGTGTCGCGGACCATCGCCACCGAACGTTCGAGCACGGCGAGCAGCAGGCCCTCCTTGCTGCCGAAGTGCCACGGGATGGAGCCCCTGCTGATCCCGGAGCGTTGGGCCACGTCAATGAAGGTCGTCTGCCGGTAGCCCTTCTCGGCGAACAGCTCCGCCGCCGCGGTGAGGATCAGCTCGCGGCTCTCGTTGCTGGTCTGCTCTCGTCGTGTTGTCACGCCACCTCCTCTATGCTATCAATCATATTCTATGTTGGCTGACATAGGAGGAGATTCCTGATGGCCGAATGGGAGGCCACCCGCTCATGAGACTCCCGGACACCGCCCACACTTCACAGCCCTGGCGGATCCACACCCTGACACTCGACTTCCGGCTCGAGGACGTATGGGAGCTGCCCACACCCGGCGGCCCCGGCGACCTGGAACGGCTGGTGCGGCAGATGGTCACCGGCGAGGGCCGTTTCTCCGGCACCACCCGGGCCCTGTTCGCGCTGCGCTGGAGGATCGGCAAGCTGCTCGGCT
The DNA here is from genome assembly GCF_040638335.1 of Nonomuraea sp. NPDC026600. NCBI lineage: Bacteria > Bacillati > Actinomycetota > Actinomycetes > Streptosporangiales > Streptosporangiaceae > Nonomuraea > Nonomuraea sp. NPDC026600. The sequence goes on along the minus strand of NZ_JBEZYD010000045.1, from coordinate 30,326 downwards.
GGGACCGGCCGGACACCGGCGTCGGCGTGCGCGTGGAGACGTTGCGCAATCGGCTGCCCGCCGACCTGCGTGACGGTCCACCCGCGCCGGACCCCGTCGCCGTGCCCTTCACCTCGGTCTATCTGACCGGCACCGAGTGGGCGGCGGAGCTGGCCAACAAGACCGTGCACACCGTCATGCACATCGGCTGGGTGCCGGATTCCTTCGGCGGCTACCACGGGCAGATGGCCGTGCTCGTCAAGCCGAACGGGCTGTTCGGCAGGGCCTACATGGCCGCGATCAGGCCCTTCCGCCACCTGATCGTGGACCCGGCATTGATTCGGCTGATCGGACGCAACTGGCAGAGGAGAGCAGTATGAAGGTCGGAATGATCGCAAGCCACTATCCGCACGCCTCCCACCGGGAGGAGTTCATCGCACGCGTGCATCAGGTCGCCGAGGTGTTCCGGGGCACACCAGGATGCCTGTCGGCCGAATGCTGGCTGTCCGACGACGCGGTGATCTCGATCGTGCGGTGGGAGTCGGACGAGGCGTTCGCCGCTTCGCTGGCCGCGGTGCAGGAGGCGGAGCTCGATCTGGCCTATGACGAGCGCGAGGTACGGCCTCGCGAGATCGTTCGGGTTGTGGCCACCTGATCCTCGGTTGACGGCGTGCCCCCTGGGGGAGTCGTCGGCTCAGTCGGCCGTCGGTCTCCGTCACAGCGGAGCCCCGACGCCCGCAACGCAACGACACACACCGTGCCGCCCGCCAGATCGCCGCACCAACCGCGTCATCGGCGTCTGCCGGCCCGGCCATGTGCACGCGCGGCGCTTGACCAAACGGACCACGGTCCGTATTGTTCTCGCCATAAGCGGACCGCAGTCCGGAAGGGACAGTCATGAAGCCGATCCTGCACATTTCCGCCTCCCCCAGAGGAGCGGAGTCGATCTCGCTGGCCATCGCCTCGACCTTCGTCGAGGAGTACCTCGCCACGCATCCCGGGGCGCAGGTCGACCACTTCGATCTGTGGGATGGGAGTCTGCCGGAGTTCGGGCCCGCCGCGGCGAAGGCCAAGATGACCGTGTTCGGAGGGGGTGTGCCCGAAGGAGAGGAGGCGGTGGCCTGGGAGGCGGCCGTACGGACGTTCGAGTGGTTCGATGCCTATGACCGGTATCTGTTCAGCGTGCCGATGTGGAACATGGGCGTGCCGTACAAGCTCAAGCAGCTCATCGACGTGGTCAGCCAGCCGGGCATGGTGTTCAGGGTGGATCCGGAGACCGGCTACCAGCATCTGCTGAGCGGGAAGCGGGCCGCGGTCGTCTATACCAGCGCGGTCTGGGGGCCGGGGGTCGGGGCCGAGTTCGGGAGTGACTTCCAGTCGACGTTCTTCGGCGGGTGGTTGCGCTGGGCCGGGGTCGATGACGTTCAGGAGATCCGCCACCATCCGACGTTGACCGGGTCTTATGAGGATGAGCGGAAGCAGGCCGACGAGCGAGCCCGAGAGGTCGCCAGGCGCTTCTAGCGAGTTCCGCCGACTGCCTGACGGACATGACCTGATGGCCACGATTCGATCTTCGTCAATGGTGCGGGCTGAGGTCGCGGGGAGGGGACTCGGGCGGACATGGCTCGGGTTCAGACCGGCGGGTCTCTTCCGAGCGGGTGTCTTCAAGGACGCGTGCTCTCGGTGGAAGCAGGGTGGACCGGAAGCCCCTTGGTGGCGCCATCGGTCATGGCGGTTTCCAGGTCGACGATGTTGGCGAGGTTGGCACCGGTCAGGTCCGCGCCGCGTAGGTCGGCTTCGGTGAGCCGAGCCCCGGTCAGGTCGGTCCCCTTCAGGCTGGCCTTGGAGAACGTCGTACGGGTCAAGTCGCATCCGGCGAGTAGCGCGTGGTCGAGATTGGCGCCGGCGAAGCAGAATCGGCTCAGGTCGAAGCCGGCCAGGTCCGCACCGCGCAGGTCCACCTGCTCCAGTTCGATGCTGCTTCCGGGCTCCACCATGGTGCGACGGGCCAAGACCGCGATCGCCCCGGCCACATCATCACGAAGCTCGCCATGGCGAAGGGCCAGCTCAGCGCCGGCCTGCGCGGGTCCGGACGGCGGCCATGGCGCCTGCTGCCGGATGAAGGAGGCCAGGAGCGCCGCGATGTGTCCGCGGTAGTGGGGCGCGGTCTCAGCGATCTGCTCCATCGCGTACACCCCGCCATGCCGGACGGAGGTCTTTTCGCTCGCCAAGTGCTCGATGGCCTTGGTGAACAAGTCGATGAACTGTCCCTCTCTGCTGGTGCTGACCTGTCGCATCGTCACCACCGCGCCCAGCGCGATGCCCCCGAGCGCCAGCAGGCCGCCAAGTCCCTGGAGCAGGGTCGAGCGCACGTCGTTCTCCGCCTGGAGTCGATCGGCCGCCGCGAGAGCCGCCGCGGCGTGCTCCCCGAGGGCATGCTGGACAAGCCAGGTCGGCAGGAACACAAGACATCCGAGGAACACCGCGATGATCGCCACGACTGTCACGGTGACAAGCACAGGTACACGACGCATAACCGACCATCGCTGAGCGGCCCGCGGATGTTGCTCCTCACGCATAGACGCATGGCGGCCAGCGGTGGCCAACGAGGCCGCCCACGCGGCTGGCCGCACTCCACCGACGTCCGGCGGAGCGTCGAACGGCCCCGTTGATTCCTAGGTCGGCAGCGACTTGGCGGATGGACTCAGGAGGTGCCGACGCGCACGGCGGTCGTGGCCAGCGTGGTGTAGTTCATCGTGAAGCGTCCACCCAAGGAGTCGATGGCGCTCCCGACCGCGTCCAGTATCTCGGCCAGCTGATCGGGACGGAGTTGGGTGAGGCCGCCGGTGGTGGGTAGCAGGTCCAGCCATTGGTCGCGCGTGTAGGACTGCTCCCAGTCGAATCGCCACTGTTCGGGATCGTCGAACTGTTCGGTCTCGCGGATCTTGTCAGCGACCTTCGCGTATACCGCCTGGTAGAGGTCAAGCGGACGTCGGGCCGGTTGGCCGTTGAACGGGGAGTCGGGCGCCGCCCGCCGGTAGGCGGCGGCGAATGGTTCGGCCACCTCGGCAGGCGGCTCGTACACGTGCCCAAAGATCGCCAGCCGTCCTCCTGGACGCAGCACACGTGCCGCCTTCCCGGCGCCCGCGACCGGATCCACCCAGTGCCACGACTGGGCGGCGATGACCGCGTCGAACGTCCGGCCGGCCGGCTGCCAGGCTTCGAAGGCCGCCACCTCGACCTGGAGGCCCCGGGCTCTCGCGAAGTCGGCCATCCGCGCATCGGGCTCGACGCCGAGCACGGCGCAGCCGGCGGCCTGGAACTGACGGGCTGCGATACCGGTACCGCAGCCGACATCGAGCACGTCAGGCCCGGGGCTCCCGGCGACGATCCGCGTCACCAACGCGTCGGGGTAGCCGGGCCGGGCTTGGTCGTAGCGTTGCGCGTCCACGCCGAACGACTCGGCCATCCGCCGGGCCTTGTGCGGCTCCGCTGGGGACGGTTCTGGTTGCTCTCGCGATAAAGTGGGCATGCGCCCACCTTAGTGGGCGGATGCCCACTTGACAACGGATGCCAGCGGGTTGATGCATGAGAGGATCTGTGAGTGCCGACTGGGATGCACCTTCGCGACGCGCGGCAGCAGTTGTTCGACGCCGCCGAACGCGTGCTTCTGCGGGACGGGCCGAACGGGCTGACCAGCCGGGCCGTCACCGACGAGGCGGGCTGCGCCAAAGGCGTCCTGCACCGGCACTTCGCCGACTTCGACGCCTTCCTCACCGACCTCGTGCTCGACCGGGCCGCGCAGCTCGAGACACAGGCGAGTGCGCTGCGCGAGTCCGCCGGCACCGGCACAGTGGCCGACAATCTCACCAGCGCACTGACCACCCTGTTCGGACCGATTGCGGTGGCGATCATCCCGCTCATCACCTTCCGCGACGAGCTGCGCGCACGGCTGCGGCAAGCCATGCCAGGAGGCGGCATCGCGATCCTCGCCCAGGCCACGACCGCGATCTCCGCTTATCTCTCGGACGAGCGCGAACTGGGCCGCATCGCGGCCGACGTCGACATCGACTCGCTCACCCTTTCCCTGGTCGGTGGCGGGCATCTCCTGTTCGCAGACCGCGACCTCGGCCCGCCGGCCACGGCAGTCGTCAACAAGCTCGTAACAGCGGCCACCGCCGACGCCGTGCAACAACGACCGGCCTAGTGACCTCTGAGTGTCAGCAAACGATCGTCTCGACAAAACCAAAACCGTGCCCCGGCAGCCGAAGAAGACCGCCGTCACGAAGCCCTGACTGCCACTTTGCGCTGGTGTCTGAGCTAAGGCTCCGGGGCCAGGTAGAAGTCCCTGCGAGCGGCCACGAACGCCTCGATCGTTTGGGCAGGTACGCCCGTCACGTGTTCGACGTCGTCGGAGGCGCGGTCGTAGCGGTTCTCGCGATGCAGCCGGGCCATGGTGGCGATGTGCTGTTCGGTGTGCGGCGGTAGGCCCGCCTTCGCGAGCACCTCGACCTGCCACCGGTCCAGCGGCACGTCCACATACGACACCGGACGCCCCAACGCGTGTGAGAACTCCTCGGCCATCTCCGTCATATTGACCGTACGTGGCCCGGTCAGCTCGTAGACGTGCCCAACGTGCGGAGCCGGGTCGCGGAGCACGGTGGCGACCACCCGGGCGACATCGTACGCGGCGATCGGCGACGTGCGCCCGCTGCCGAACGGCAGCGCGATCGTGCCGTTCTCCCGGATCGATCGCGCCGCCAGCGTGGTGAACAGCGGATTGTCCAGGAACGACGTCGGCCGGATGTGTACCACCGGCAGGCCCGACCAGTTCAGTACCTGCTCCGTCAGCCAGTGCAGCCGCTGCTGGTGCGACTCCGCGGTGCTGGTGGCGGTCATCTGCGACACCGTCATCTGTGACATGTCGACCAGGCAGGCCAGCTCCCCCTGCTCCCGCGCCACGGTGGCCACCACCGTCGCCGCCAGCAGCTGGTCCGGCGACACGGGCATCGCGAAGTACATCCGCCCGACACCCTCCAGGGCGGCCGCGACGGTCTCGGGCCGGGTCAGATCGCCGATGACCACCTCCGCACCGAGCGCACGCAACTCAGCCGCACGATCATCGTCGTGGCGGACCATCGCGCGCACCGGCACGTCCCACGCGCGCAGTTGGTCGAGGACTGAGCGACCCACGTCACCGACCCCGGCGATGAGAACAAGGTTACTGGCGGCCATCGGTCGATCTCCTTCTGCGTAGCTGAGTACCTGAGCGGAGGTGTGATCACGTGTGCATGTGGTGTGTGAAGGAAGTGCGGGACGTGCGGCCGAGTGGCGGCCGGCTCCGTAGGCCACGAGACCGGACGCGCAGGCCGCGAACCAGCACGGTGTGCCCGGCATGCTCCTTCAGCAGGTGTACCCGCGCCCGAGCATCACGACCTGGGCGAACACATCCTGTTCGGGTCATCGGAGCGGCAAGCGCGTGCCTCATCCCGAACGCCCGCGGACCGAGACCAGACCTCGCGGTGGGCGATGGTCACTGGCTGTGGCCTGCTGGAAACGCGCTACTTTGCGGCGTGATCTGCTTCCCGCGTCTGGCCCGCGTTCGTGTCGACCGTGTCTTCCGTCGTGGCAGATCGGTGCGGATCGTGGCGAGCACTGGAAGCTCGCAGGGGCCTTGCCCGGCCATGCGGGTCGGGTTCACGGCAGGTGCATAGCCGGTAGGGCTTTTGGCTGACGAGCACGATAGCGGGCTATTTGATCACGGTAGCCCTACGTTGACCGCGACAGCCCGACTCCTCAAGAACGTGAGTTCCGCACCTGCCCATTCGTTTATGGCGGCCATGGTCAACAAGGTTTCTCGCAGGCGAAGCCTGCCTGGGGAGGGCGTCCGAGCGAAGCGAGGCCCTGCAGGGGTCGGGGCTTTGGCCCGACTGGAAGCAACGCCTGAGCCCCGCAAGCGCGAAGCGCCCGGAAGCGAAGCCCGTTGTGCGCCGAAGGTGCCCTCAGAAGGACGTCCGGAGCGAAGCGGAGGCCCTTTTGTGGGCGGGGGCTGAGGATGGTCAGTGGTGGCCGAGGTGGGCCGACAGGCGGTCGGTGGTCTGCAGGAGGGCGGCGGCGCAGGCGTCGGCTTCGGCCATGAAGCGTTCGGCCGGGCCGCAGACGCTGATGACCGCCGCCGGCCGGCCATGATGGTCGAGGATGGGGGCCGCCACGGAGGCCGCGCCGCTCTGCCGTTCGGCGATCGACATCGCGTAGCCCCGGCGGCGGATGAGCGTCAGGTCGGTGCGCAGGCGGTCGGGGTCGGTGACCGTGGCGGGCGTCAGGCTCTCCAGGGAGCGGTCGAGATAGCGGGCGATATCCGCTTCTGAGAGGAACGCCAGGAATGCCTTGGATGACCCGCCCGCGTGCAGCGGATACGGCACGCCGAGCGAGACCGACATGATCACCTCCCGCTCTGGCGTCGCCTGGTCGATGTAGACGCGGGTGTCGCCGGTCCGGATCGACAGGGTGGCGGTCTCGCCGGTGAGCCTCGACAAGGCGGGCAGTTCGGGCGCGGCCAGCCGGCGGACGTCGATGCGGTCGAGGTAGGCCAGGCCGAGCCGCATCGCCGTCAGCCCCAGCGAGTAGCGCCTGCTGTCCTCGTCGAGTACGACCAACCCCCGGCTCCTGAACGACGCCAGCACCCGATGCACCGCCGCCTTCGACATGCCCAGGCTCTCGGCGATCTCGGTGACGCCGAGCGTGTCCGTGCCCGCCTCGGCGAACCGGACGAGGATGTCGGCGGCCCGTTCGACGGTGGCGGCGGTCTGGCTGGGCATGGTGCGCCTTTCGCGGCGAATCGTGTGTACTGTCGGAAACAGCATTCCTACTATTGGAACACAAGGAGCCATCGTATGTCGCTGTGGAAGGCTCTGGAGGGCTCGCGCGTGCTGGACTTGGCGCAGCCGATGCGCAAAGGCATGCCGCAGTCCCCCAACCACCCGCCATTCCGGATGGCGCTGGAACGCCGGCACGGCGACCTGGTCAGGCCCGACGGCGGCTCGGCCGCCAACGAGATCATCGTCACGGGCGGCCACGTCGGCACGCACGTCGACGCGCTTGCGCACGTCTCCCAGGAGGGTCTCCTGTACGGCGGGCGGCCCGCGGCCGAGGTGATGTCGCACGCGGGGTTCAGTGACATGGGCATCGACGGGTTCGAGCCGTTCGTGGGCCGGTGCGTGCTGCTCGACGTGGCCGCCGTGCACGGGGTGGCCACGCTGCCCGCCGGGTACGAGGTCACCCCGGACGACCTGGAGCGGGCCGCCGGGGAGCTGGAGATCCGCGCGGGCGACGCCGTGCTGGTCGGGACCGGGTGGTCGCGGCTGTGGGAGTCGGGGGATGACTTCGCCGGTCAGCGGAACGGCGTTCCGGGTCCGGGCGCCGATGCCGCCCGCTGGCTGGCCGCGCGCCGGCCGCGTGTGGTGGGGGGTGAGACCATCGCGTTCGAGCACATCGCGGCGGGCCGCGGCCATGCCACGCTCCCCGTGCACCGGATCATGCTGGTGGAGTCGGGCATCAACATCGTGGAGACGATGCGGCTGGCCGAACTGCTCGACTCGGGAGTACGCGAGTTCCTGCTGGTACTGAACCCGCTGCCGATCGTCGGAGCCACGGGCGCCCCGGTCCGCCCGCTCGCCGTCATCGCCTGATCGGGTAGCGGATCTCGGGAGCGGACTTGACCACGCATGTTCACAGGTAGCGGATCTTGGGAGCGGACTTGACCACTCACGTTCAGCGGCTCGCGGAGTTCGCCGTGGATTGCCGGGATCGGGGCGTGCCCGCCGAGGTGCGCGACGACGTGACGGGCCGGGTGCTCGACGTGCTCGGCAACTGCCTGGCCGCCTACGCGGAGCCGGAGGGTGACGCGGCCCCCGCCGTGCTGCGGGCCGTACGGCGCTGGCAAGGGGCCGGGGAGGCGACCGCGATCGGGAGCGGCGACCGGCTGCCCGCACCGTCGGCGGCGCTGGTCAACGGCACGCTGGCGCACGCGCTCGACTACGACGACACGCATCTGCCGTCCGTACTGCATCCGAGTGCCCCCGTGGTGCCCGCCGCACTGGCCGCGGCGGAGGCCACGGGCGCGTCCGGCGAGCGGCTGATCGCGGCCGTGGCGGCGGGCGTCGAGGTGTGCAACCGGCTCGGCATGGCCTCCTACCTGCCGGAGGCGGGCAACTCGCTGTTCTTCGAGAAGGGGCAGCACGCCACGTCGATCTGCGGCACGCTCGGCGCGGCGGTCGCGGCCGGGCTGCTGTACGACTTGAGCGCCGACGGCATCGCGCACGCCGTCGGGGTGGCGGCCAGTATGGGGGCCGGCCTGCTGGAGGCCAACCGTACGGGCGGCACGATCAAGCGGGTGCACTGCGGCTGGGCCGCCCACTCGGGCGTCACGGCGGCCGTGCTCGCGCTGGAGGGGCTGACGGGTCCGCCCACGGTGCTGGAGGGCCGGTTCGGCTTCTTCCAGGCGTGGCTCGACGGCCGGTTCGACGCCGAGGCGCTGCTGTCGGGCCTGGGCGAACGGTGGGAGCTCCTGCGTACGGTCTACAAGCCGTATCCCACGAACCACTTCACCCATCCGGCCATCGACTGCGCCCTCGCCCTGCGTGCCGGCGGCCTGTCCCCCGCCGACATCGAGGACGTCGAACTGGGGGTCGCGGCTCCGGTGCTGCGTACCATCGCGGAGCCCCGGGCCGACAAGATCAAGCCGAGCTCGCCGTACCACGCGAAGTTCTCGGGGCCGTACACGGTCGCGGCGGCGCTGCACGGCGGCGGCGGGCTGGGGCTGTCGCTGGACGACTTCGCCGCCCTCGATCCCGAACGGCTGGCGCTGGCCGAGCGGGTGCGCTGCGTGGCGGACGAGCGGGCGACGGAGATCTTCCCGCGCGCGTTCGCGGCCGTGCTGCGGGTACGGCTCCGCGACGGCTCACTGCTGGAGCACCGGGTCGACTCCTCCCGCGGCGGCCCGGAACATCCGCTGACCCCGGAGGAGCTCGCGGTGAAGTTCCGCACGAACGCGGGGCGGGCACTGGACCCCGACCGCGTGGCGGCCCTCGTCACGGCCGGCCGCGGCCTGCCCGAGGCCGCTTCCGTGGCCGCCCTCCTGCGGCTGACGGTCGCCTGACCCATGGGCCCGGGTCGCCAAGCTCGGGCCCGGTCGCTACACCGAGCGAGCGCCGGGAATCCGCTCAACCGCCTCTGAACGGTCCGCTGTCTCCGCGCAGCTCACCGTCTCCGCGCGGCTCACCGTCTCCTCACGCTCCGCCACCTCTCTGCGCTCCGCCGTCTCAGAGCGGACCGCCACGCCGGGTGACACCGCCTACGAGGACACCGTCCCCTGGGACGCGGCCTCAGTGGACGCCGCCAGTGGGGGCGATGGCGGCATGACCGCGCGGACGTCGTCGAGCGGCGGCAGCTGCGCGGGCTCCTCCCGCTCCGCGGACTCCAGCGGAGCCGACTCTTCGCGGGCAGGCATCTCATGAGCCGATCCGCCGCGAGCCGTCACCTCTCGGGCGGACACCTCTCGATCCGACCCGCCGCCGGCAGGCACCTCGCGGGTGGCTTCCTCCCGGGAGGGCGCGGCGGTGGCGGACTCGTCCGCCCGCACGACGTCACGGCCCATCCGGTCGAAGAAGCGCAGCAGCTCGACCGGCAGCGGCATGATCAACGTCGTCGTCTTCTCCGCCGCCACCTCGACCACCGTCTGCAGCAGGCGCAACTGTAACGCCGCGGGCGTCTCGGACATGATGGCGGAGGCGTCGGCCAGCTTCTGGGCGGCCTGGAACTCCCCGTCGGCGGTGATGACGCGGGCCCGGCGCTCGCGTTCGGCCTCCGCCTGGCGCGACATCGAGCGCTTCATCGACTCGGGCAGTTGCACGTCCTTGATCTCGACCCGGTCGATGTGGATGCCCCAGCCGAGCGCCGGGCTGTCGATCATGAGGGCGAGGCCCCTGTGCAGCTCTTCGCGGTTGGACAGCAGGTCGTCGAGCTCGCTCTTGCCGATGATCGACCGCAGCGAGGTCTGCGCCACCTGTTCGACCGCGAACAGGTAGTCCTGGACCTCGATCGCCGCCCGCAGCGGGTCCTGCACCCGGAAGTAGACGACCGCGTCGACCCTGACCGAGACGTTGTCGCGGGTGATGCCTTCCTGGGTGGGGACCGGCATGGTGACGATCTGTACGTTGATCTTCTTCATCCGGTCCGCGAACGGGATGAGGAAGGTCAGCCCCGGCTCCCGCACCTTTCGTTGAGCCCGGCCGAAACGGAAGACGATGCCTCGTTCGACCTGGTTGACCACCCTGACGAAGCTGAAAGCGGTCCAGAGCAGGAGCACGGTGAGGGCGACGGAGAGAATGCTGGTGACCATGATGGTGTCCCTTCCGCATCGAGCGTAGGCCGGTTATGGCGAGGTGGTCCACCGCGGCCCGTCCGGGGTGTCCTCGACGAGCACGCCGCCGCTGAGCATGGCCGCCCGCAGCGCGTCGGCGTCCTCGTAACGGCCCTGCCTGCGCAGGTCGTCGCGGAAGGACAGGAGAGACTCGGCGAGAGAGCGTAGGTTCGCGGTGGTGGACACCTCGGCCAGCCGGGCGATCAGCAGGCGCAGCAGCTCCCTGGCCTCGTCGACGCCGCCCGCGTCCTCCTCGGTGTCGGCCGCCCACTTGACCAGCTCCGCCTCCAGGTCGAGCACGACGCGGGCCGCCGCGACCAAATCGGGCTCCGCCGCCGCGCACCGGAAGCGCCGCTCGCACGAGCGGACCGTCTCCTCCAGCGTGATCTGGGCCGGCGCCGGAGCAGTCGCGGGGCGGGGCGGCGGAGCGGCCGCGGCGCGGCCGCCTTCTGCCAGGTGGCGGAGCTCCCCCAGGTCGATGCGGGTGCCCGCGGGCAGAACGACCTGCGAGCCTGGACACCGTACGGTCAGCCCGCCGCGCCCCGCCACCTCGACGGTCTCGGCGTCGAGGTCGATGACGGCCGCGGTGTGCTCGTCGATGCCGAGAACGGCCGTGCCCGGCGGCAGCTCCCGTTCCATCCGGGACAGCCGCCGCTCGCCCAGGTAGCAGTAGCGGGTGTCGTGGGTGCCGCCTTCGGCGTTGTCGAAGTGCGGGATCAGGACCGCCCGCAGGCCGAGCGCCGCCAGCAGGTCGAGGCCCTCACGCCAGTGCGGCTCGGCGCCCACCTTGTAGATCTCGTAGACCGGCACCGTCGCGAGCCCGGCCGTGCAGGCGGCGGCCGAGGCCAGCACGGTGACGCCCTGGCGGGCACGGACGCGGGCCCGCAGGTCGCCCGCCGTGGGCGTGGCCGTCCAGCGGTCGAGCGCGTACGTGGGACTGCCCGGACCGGAGAACACCCAGTCGGCTCCGGCTGCTCCGGTCGCCACCTCGACCTCCAGGCCGACGCTCCGGGCGAAGTATCGGCGGGCACGGGCGGAGATGTCGGCCGCGTTCTCCTGGAACGCGTAAGGCGTGTCGAGCAGCACGGCCCTGGCGCCGGCGCGCAGCCGCTTCGCGGCGGAGCGGTGGACCTCCACCATGGTCGGGCTCGTCTCGCCCGAGCCCATCAGCACCAGCAGTCCGGGCAAGCTGTCCGCCTCTCTCTTCGCGCCCCGCCGACCACAATCAATGCAAAGTAATCGCTTTTGCATATGACTGGCAGTAAGTTGTGGGCGGTGACGGGAAGACACGTGGTCTCGGTCGAGACGCTCATGCTACGGGCGACCACCGACAGTAAGTGGGCGTATCGGCGGGCCACCACCCTGCCGGGCCCCGGGGAGGCTCCCGACCAGGCGGCGCGGCGAGTCTGCGGAGTCGCCGCCGACGCACCCGCGACCGTCGTGCACTCCACGAGCTGGCGCTACCGCCCCCAAGGGGAGATCGTCCTCACGTACGCGGTATGCCCCGATCCGGAGCCCGAGTTGCCGGCCATCGAACTGCCCGCCCTGGAGATCGTCGGCGGCGACGCGCCCGCGACGCCCACACCGGACCGGATCGAGGTGGCGAACGTCGTCGCGCACGCCATCCGGCACCTGGCGTTCCTGGTCGCCGGGGACCCGGTCGTGCGGCAGGCGCTCGCCCACCACCCGGACGTCGTCACGGCCCTGAACCCGGCGTTCGCGCCCTGCTCGTAACTGGCATGCGCCAGGCCTCGTAACCGGCGTTCACTCACCGAGCCTCAATGCCGACATTCACCCGCCGCAGCGAGCCGCGCCTTCACCCTGTGGACCCAGAGGACCTCCACCGCCTTCGGCGGCCGAACGCCTGCATCGGCTTCTCGATGAAGCGGTACGCCAGCGCGCTGGCCAGCAGGACCAGTGTCATGGCCAGCACGGCCATGCCGAGCTGCAGCGGCAACGGCGACCGGCGCAGGTCGCCGCTCACCTCGACGAAGAACTTCAGCAGCGGATGGTGCACCAGATAAAGCGAGTAACTGACCAGCCCGAGCCAGGTCAGCACCCTCGGCACCCGCCTGCCCCGCAACGCCATCCCGCCCGCGAACGTCACCCCGGCCAGCACGATCGTGGTGATCCACACATCCGGCTCGACCCACCACCAGCCCGACTCGATCGCCCAGACGGGGGCCAGCGCGACCAGCGCCGCGGTGGCGGCCACCGGCCACAGCCCGCCAGTGCCGCGCTCCCACCGCTGGATCGCGGTCCCGGCGAACATCACGCTCAGCACGGCCACACCCATCCACGGCACCCGGCCGCCCAGGATCAACAGCGCCACCGCCATCAGGCCCAGCATGCAGGCGGCCTGCGTACGGAATCTGCCGGAGATCACGCAGGCCAGCCCGGCGAAGAACACGGCGCCCGAGGCGTAGGCGAGCCAGCCGCCGTCCAGCACGGCCCCGGCGAGCAGCAGCCCGACGATCACCGACCCCGCGGCGAACAGCACCGCGAACAGACCGCTCCGCTCGTGCTGCCGGGTCACGAACAGCGCGGTGACGATCAGGTAGAACACCATCTCGTACGAGAGCGTCCACATGGTGTCGGCGACACCGCCGACGCCCACCACGTCCAGCAGCATCGTCGCGTGCCCCACCACGGCCGTCCCGTCGCGGGGCACCTCCGCGCGCACCGGCACCCACCAGGCCGCCGCCAGCACCAGAGCGGCCACGGCGAGGTAGAGCGGGTAGAGCCGGAAGACCCGGCTGACCCAGAACGCCCGCACATCACCGTGCCGCTCCAGCGACATCGGGATGATGTAGCCACTGACCAGGAAGAACACCAGGATGCCGTAGACACCGAGATTGAACCAGTAGGGCCGGAGAGCCGGCAGGAACCACGGCAGCAGGTGTTCGGCCACCACCGCGAGCGCCCCGATGCCGCGCAGGGCGTCGAGCCAGGCGAGGCGGGTCGGGGCGGGGGTCGTGCTGGACTGAGTCGTGGCGGGGGCGATCGACACCCGCCCCAACATACCCTGGCCCGAACCGGCGATGCCCCGGGTTTCAGCGGTGGCTGGTCAGCGGGGCGTGGTGGTCGGCGCCGGCCGGGCCGTGTGGGTCGGTGTGTACGGTGGCGGCGCGTAGTCTGGGCAGGTCGTGGATGAGGCGGTGTTCGGCCGCCACCGCCACCGCGTGCGCGTCCACGAGCGAGAGGTCGTGGCTCACCAGGATGTCCACCTCGGCGTGCAGCGTGTGGCCGATCCAGCGCAGCCGTACGGAGCCGACGCGTTCGACCCCCTCGACGCCGCCCAGGATGGCCTCGGCCTCGTCGACGAGGGCCGGGTCGACGGCGTCCATCAGCCGGTGGTAGATCTCGCGGGCGGCGTCCCGCAGCACGAAGCAGATGGCGACGGTGATCAGCAGGCCCACGATCGGGTCGGCGAGGGGGAAGCCCAGCGCCGCGCCGCCCGCTCCGATGAGCACGGCGAGCGAGGTGAAGCCGTCGGTCCTGGCGTGCAGCCCGTCGGCGACCAGCGCGGCGGAGCCGATCTCCCTGCCCACCCCGATCCGGTAGCGGGCCACCCACTCGTTGCCGAGGAACCCGACCACGGCCGCCGCGGCGACCCACCCGACGGCCCGCATGTCCTGCGGGTGGAACAGCCGGGTGATCGCCTCGTACCCGGCCAGCCCGGCGGAGGCGGCGATGATCAGCACGATGGCGATGCCGGCGAGGTCCTCGGCCCTGCCGTACCCGTAGGTGAAGCGGCGGGTGGCGGCGCGGCGGCCGAGCGAGAACGCGATCGCGAGCGGCACGGCGGTGAGCGCGTCTGCGACGTTGTGCAGGGTGTCGCCGAGCAGCGCGACGGAGCCGGACATGACGACGATCACGGCCTGGACAGCGGCGGTGACCAGCAGCACGCCGAACGATACGGCCAGCACGCGCAGTCCGCGACTGCTGCTCTCCAGGGCGGCGTCGGTCTTGTCGGCGCTGTCGTGGCTGTGCGGCGCGACGGCATGCCCGACCTTCGAGACCAGCCCCTTGATCCTGCCGACCCCACGCTTGCCCTCAAGCTCGTGCCCGTGCCCGTGACCGTGCCCATGACCGTGGCCGTGCTCAGGTCCGGCTGAGGGGCTGGAATCGTGCTGACCGGTCATAGCACTCCTCACTTGCACGATGAATCCGCGCAAGCCACTATATGTAGTCATGTACGCACGCGACAACGTCTCAGGTGCCACCCAAACGCAAGAGCAACCCACTCCCGCGCAGGTGAACAGCGCCGTCGACGCGTTCCGCATGCTCAGCGACCCCACCCGGCTCAGGCTCATGTGGCAGTTGTCGTCAGGCGAGCTGGACGTGAACTCGCTCTCGGAGGCGGTCGGCGTGGCCCGCCCGTCGGTCTCCCAGCACCTGGCCAAGCTCCGCCTGGCGGGCCTGGTCGACACCCGCAGGGACGGCCGCCGCGTGCTCTACCGCGCCCGCGACGGCCACGTCCGGGCGCTCATCGCCGAAGCCCTCTTCCACGCCGACCACGAGGTCTCCGGCCTGCCACCACACGACTAGCTCCTGCTTACGGACGTCACCAGCCGATGTGGTTCTTGCCGGAGACGAGCGAGCGGGCGATGACCAGCCGCTGGACGTCGTTGGTCCCCTCGCCGATGGCCATCAGCGGCGCGTCCCGGTAGAGCCGCTCGACGACGAACTCCTGCGAATAGCCATAACCACCGTGAATGCGCATCGACTCCAGCGACGCCTTCAACGCCACCTCGGAGGCGAAGTATTTGGCCATCCCCGCCTCCATGTCGACCCGCTTCCCGCTGTCGGCCTGCGAGGCCGCCCAGTAGGTCAGCAGTCTGGCCGCCTGGATCTCGGTCGCCATGTCGGCCAGTTTGAGCTGTACGGCCTGGAAGTCGGCGATGGGCTGGCCAAAGGCGTTCCGCTCGCGGGCGTAGCCGATCGCGGCGTCGTAGGCGGCCTGGGCGACGCCGACCGCGCGGGCGGCGATGTTGATCCGCCCGATCTCCAGCCCGCCGAGCACCTGCTGCATGCCGCGCCCCTCGACCCCGCCGAGCAGCGCGTCCACGGGTACGCGTACGCCGTCGAGCACGACCTCGCACGTCTCGGTCCCCTTGTAGCCGAGCTTGGGCAGATCCCGGCTCACCCCGAACCCCTCGGCCGCCGGATCGACGAGTAACACCGACATCCCCTTGTGCGCGGGCTCGGTGACGGACGTCTTCACCAGTACGGGCAGCGGGTCGGCGTGGCGGGCGTTGGTGATCCACGTCTTGGTGCCGGTCACCACATAGTGATCGCCGTCACGGACCGCCCGGGTCGCAATCCCCTGCAGATCCGTCCCGGCCCCGGGCTCGGTGAGCGCGATCCCGGTACGGCGGGCCCCGGTGGCCAGATCGGCGAGATAGCGCGTCTTCTGCTCCTCGGTCCCGTGCCGAGCGATCATCCAGCAGGCCAGCGAATGAGACCCGATGGTCCCGGCGACCCCCATCCAGCCTCGGGCGATCTCCTCGAAGACCAGGGCGAACGACACCATGTCCGCCCCGAGCCCGCCGTACTCCTCGGGCACCGTCAGCCCGAAGAGCCCCATCGCCTTCATCTTGTCCACGATCTCGGTGGGGTAGCGCCCGGAGTGCTCCCACTCGATGGCGACGGGCATGATCTCTTTGTCGACGAACGCTCGCAGGGTCTCCCGGAAGGCCCTCTGCTCATCGCTCAGCTCGAAATCCACCGGCTCCTCCTCAGAAAAACCACGGCCGGGGCCAAGAATACGCGCGTCGAAAACCCCGGCCCCGCCGACCGGAGGAGCGTCCCCCTGGACAGACCTCGGCCCTGTACGGCGGGTGGGGCCCACCGGGCCGGCCGTACAGAAAACGCTTGTCGCTGGAGAGGCCGATCAGCGGCCGGACGCAGAAGCCAGAGGGGGATCAGCGGCCGGACGCGGAAGTCAGAGGGGGATCAGCGGCCGGCTTCGGAGATCTGGGTGGGGAGCACCGGGGAGAGTTTGGAGACGACGGCGACGATGCGGGCGGCGCGTTCGAGTTCGGCGCGGTGGAAGTGCGGCCCCTCCGCACGTGCGACGACCACGTGCAGCCCATGGGTGGCCACCGGCAGCAGCATCAGCCGCAGATCGTCGGCCGCCCGCGTGGCGGCCCTGAGCGGCGGCGGTTCCGACAGCGCGAACACCGCCGGCGCGGTCACACTGGCATGGCGGACGACGTCACCCGCCAGCGCCAGCGACCACTCCGCGCCGCAGAGCCCCGGCAACGCGTCCACCAGTGTCGCGATCCCCCGCGACGGCTCCGACGCGACGTGCATCAGCAGGTCGTAGTCGGGCGCCGAGCCCGGTATGTCCTTGGTCGGCCAGGCGCCCTCGACGCGTACGCCCGGCACGGCGGAGAGCCGGTCGCGCACCTCGTCGGCGGTCGCCGTCCCCGGCCAGGACACCGTGAAGTCGTCCACCGCCCGGCCCGTTTCCCGTTCCAGCACGGTGACCTGCAGAATGTCGGCGCCCAGCGCGCCCAGCGCCCGCGCGACCTGGCCCAGGCCCCCGGGCCGGTCCGGCAGCGACACCCTCACTCTGAGCAGCATGACCCGCCCCCTTTCAAGAGGCTCTCACAGTGCCCGCGGAAGGTTTCCAGCATGTTCCACGTATATGTCATGCATGCTGCGGTTATATCCAAGGATGGACCGCTAACCCGGCATCGACAATAAAGGTTCCCCCAGCGCCACCTGCGGCTTTCCGCAGGCGGCGCCCAAGAGCGTGGAGATCACGCGAACACGTCCTGCTGGTAACGGCCCTGCTCCTCCAGAGCGGCCAGCCACGCCGCTCCGTCCGCGCCGGTCCTGTCCCGGTGGATCGCGAGCAACGCCCGCCGCACCGCGGGCGCCATGCGCAGCCCGTCGCCGCAGACGTACACGTGCGCGCCCGCCTCCAGCAGCTCCCACACCTCCTCCGCCCGCGCGGCGACCGCGTCCTGCACGAACCGGTACGGATGCCCGGACACCGCCGAGTAGGCCATGGTCACGTGCACCCCGTCGGCCGCCGCCCAGTCCTCCACCTCGGCCCGGTAGAGCCAGTCGTGCGCGGGATGGCGGCACCCGGCGAACACCTCGGCCCGCCCGGTGGCCCCGGTCAGCGCCCGCTCCTCCAGGAACCCCCGCAGCGGCGCGAACCCGGTGCCCGGACCGACGAGGACCACCGGCGTGGCGGGGTCCTCGGGCAGCCGGAACGGCGGCGCGGGCACCCGGATGTAGCCGTAGAAGGTCTCTCCGGGAGCCAGCCCGGCCAGGTAGGCCGAGCACATCCCGCGGTACTCGCCGCTGCCCGACCAGGCGGGCCCCTCCACCAGCCCGACGGTGATCCTGACCAGCCCGGGGTCGGCCAGCGGCGAGGAGGAGACGGAGTAGTAGCGCGGCCTGATCGGCCCGGCCATCTCCAGGAAGACCGGCAGCGGCAGCTCGATCGCCGGGAAGCGGTCGAGCAGCGCCAGGGGCGAGACCCGCTTGGCCAGGATCTCGTCGGCGTAGCCGGCGGTCAGCGCGTCGAGCTGACCACGCGTCCACGGGCACGAGGTGTGCGCGGCCAGGGCCTCCAGGTCCGACCTGGTGGCCACCTCCTGAAGCTCGGCGAACTCGGTCAGCAGCAGCCCGGCCGTCACCGGCGTGTCCACGGGCAGGTGCGTGGCCCCGCTGGTGCGCAGCCGTACCACCTGCTCGCGGGGGACGCGCAGGCAGCGCAGCGCCCACTCCACCAGCTCCGGGTCGTTCTTGGCGAAGGCGGCCACGTGGTCGCCCGCCGAGTAGGTCACGCCCTCGGGCAGCCTGGCCACGATCGACCGGACGCCGGGACGCGGCGCCTCCAGCGAGAAGTCCCACAGCCCGGCCGGGTCGCCGGTCAGCTCCTCGTTGGACACCACGGTCAGCGGGAAGGCCCGCGCGGAGACGACCGAGGGCCGCACCTCCGCCTCGCTGAGCACCTCCATCTGGTAGCGCGGCCCCGCGTCGGCGGCCGACGCGCTGTACTCCTCCGCCGTCGCCGCCCACAGCTTGGCGGTCCACGCCGACACGTCGCCGTCGAAGTCTCCGTCGGCGTCGGCCTCGCCCCGCTCGACCAGGGGCACGGCACCGGCCGCCGTCAGCTTGGCGAAGGCGCGGCGGGGGAAGTCCTGGTACGTGGGCCACTGGGTGTTGCCGCAGCCCAGCAGCGCCAGCCGTACACCCGACAGGTCGGGCAGCTCCTCCAGCGCGTCGAAGCGCTGGGCGTTGTCCGGCGCCTTGCCGTTGTAGGAGGAGGCGACCACGAGGAGCAGCCCGTCGCTGGGCGGGTCGAGCTCGTCGAGGGTGGTCAGCGTGGTCGCGAAGCCGGCCCGCCCGGCGCGCTCGGCCAGCCGCTCGGCGATGTCGGCGCAGGTGCCCAGGTTGGAGCCGTAGGCGATGGTGAGCGCGACGCCGGTGACGGCGATGTCCTGCTGCTCGGCCGCTTCGACCGGCTGGTCGACCACGGCGGCGCGCTCGTGGGGCCGGCGCTCGCGGACCCGGACGGTGAATCCGTCGGGCTTCAGGGTGAGCGTCTGCTTGATCTTCATCTTGTAGACGGCGGGGTCGGAGACGGCGAAGCGGCGCAGGATCATCGCCAGCGCCAGCCTGGCCTCGGTGAGCGCGAACTGGCGGCCGATGCAGGCCCGCTCGCCGTTGCCGAACGGCTTGTAGGCGGCGGGGTGGTGGTGGCGTTTGTTCTCGGGCAGCCAGCGGTCGATGTCGAACTCGTCGGGGCGCTCCCACGCCTTCGGGTTCCGGTGCAGCGACGGCAGCAGGATGACGACCGGGGTCCGCGCCGGCACCTCGTACTCGCCTCCCAGGGTGGTGTCCTCGATGGCGTTCACGCTGATGGCCGGGATCGGGGACCAGGAGCGCAGCGTCTCCTCCAGGATCCGGGAGATCACGTCCAGCTTCATGACCGTCTCGTAGGTCGGCGGCTCGTCGCCCGGCAGCAGCCGGTCGACCTCGTCGTAGGCCAGGGCGAGGGTGTGGGGGTCGCGCAGCAGGTTGTACAGCGCGAAGGAGAGCAGGCCGCTGGTGGTCTCGTGCCCGGCGATCAGGAAGGTGAGGACCTGGTTGCGGATGTTCTCGTCGGACAGCCGGGCGCCGGTCTGCGGGTCGGACGCCTCCAGCATCAGGCCGAGCAGGTCCTTCGTGGCCGCGCCGCCCTCCGAGCGGCGCCGCCTGATCACGTCGTCGACCAGCTCGCGCATCAGCTCGATGTCGGCCCGGTAGCCGGCCTCCTGCTTGCGCCTGAGCTTGGTGACGACGGGAAGCTGCTGGTTGCGCAGCATCGCCTCGGTCAGCGCGCCGCCCATCGCGATCAGGAACGGGTGCAGCTCCGGCGAGTCGAAGGAGTCGAACCGGTAGCCGAACCCGGTCAGCGAGATCGTGTCGAGGGTGAGCCGGGTCATGTCGTCGGCCACCGGCAGATCCTGCCCCGGTCGTCCCGCCCAGGACTCGACGAGCTGCTCGGCGACCTCGAGCATCTGCGGGTAGTACGCCTTCATCGACCGCTGGCTGAAGGCCGGCATCAGGATCCGGTGCGCGTGGCCCCAGACGGGCTCGTCCGGCCGGGCCGTGAACAGCCCGTCACCGGCGAAGTCGCGGACGATCGACAGGGGCGGGTTGATCTCCTTGCGGAACCGCGTCTCGTCGCACGCCTCGGCCACCAGGTCCGGATCGTGGATCAGCACGATCCGGCGGCCGAGCAGGTCGAGCTGGAAGATGCCCTCCGGATGCGCCCGCGCGACCTGCTCGAAGTAGGCGATGGGCGAATGCGAGGGAACCTGGAGCGCGTTGCCGAAGACCGGGAGCCCTCGTGGGGCGGGGATCTCTCTCATTGCGTACTCCTATGAGGTAGCCATACACCGTATGGCTGACGCTACCATACGGCGTATGGCAGTGAGCGCGCGCAGGGGTACCCCGCTGACCCCCGAAGAGATCTACAGCACGGCGATGCGCCTGGTGGACGAGGTCGGCGTGGAAGGGCTGTCCATGCGCAAGCTGGCCGCCGAACTCGACGTCAATCCCATGTCGCTGTACCACCACGTGGCGAGCAAGACGGCGCTGATCTCGCAGATCTGCGCCACCCAGGGGCTCCGCGTGGAGCTGCCAGAAGAGGACCTCCCCTGGCCGGAACGGGTACGCATGCTGGCGCACGCCTACCGCGGGCTCTCGCGCGCCCACCCGAGCATGTGGCGCTACGTCCACGCGCATCCGGAGGTCATCGCCAGCCGGACGGGCGGGCTGTGGGACGTGCTGTTCCCGATCCTGGTGACGGCGGGGGTGCCGGAGAGTGAGCTGCGGCGGACGGCGGACGTCCTGTACGGGTTCGTGACGGGCCTGGTGTTCGCCGAGTCGGCCGGGCACATCGGGCAGGGCCAGGACTCTGAGGAGGCCGACCGGACCTTCGAGACGGCGATCGACCTCATCATCCGCGGCCTGGGCGGCTGACCAGCGGCATCGTCCGCCAACCGGGGGCCATACCACCGTGATAGGGGTCCTTTGCCATCTATGCCAATCCCTAGCAACCGCTAGCTTGACATGCACCCCCACAAAGGAGTGCACATGCGGAGTAAGCGCTGGCCTCTCTTAGGCGCCACCATCGTGGCAGCCTGCCTGGCCGCCACCCCCCTCACCCCCGCCGCGGCGGCATCGCCCTCTCCCGTCCCCTCGGAGTCGACCCCGCCGTCCGTGATCGACTCCCTGGAACGCGACCTCGGCCTGTCCGAGCAGCAGGTCATCACGCGCCTGGCGAACGAGCGGCGCGCGGCCGCCACCGAAGCCGCCCTGACCTCCTCGCTCGGCGCCGCCTTCGGCGGAGCCTGGCTGAACGGCGACGCCTCCAAGCTCCTGGTCGCCACCACCGACCCCGCCACCACCGCCGCCATCGAGGCGAAGGGCGCGCAACCCGTACTCGTCCCGCGGGCGCTGGCCCAGCTCAACGCGGTCAAGGACCAGATCGACCGGGCGTCGGACCAGGCCAAGGCCGGCGCGTCGCTGTGGTACGTCGACGTGACCACCAACAGCGTCGTCATCGTCGCCGGCCAGCAGGCGGCCGCTGACGCGCTCGCCACCGCCGCCGGCGTCGACCGGAACGCGGTCCGCGTGACCGTCTCCGGCGAGCAGCCGCAGACCCTCATCAACATCATCGGCGGCGCCCCCTACTACATCGGCTCCGCCCGCTGCAGCGTCGGCTTCGCCATCACCCGCGGCACCACCCCCGGTTTCGTCTCCGCCGGGCACTGCCGGGTCGCCGCCACGACCACCAACCCGACGGGCACCTTCCAGGGCTACTCGTTCCCGGGCAACGACTACTCCTGGGTCGCGGCCCCCGGTAACACCGCCACGCCGTACGTACGCGGCTCCGGCGGCGCGAACGTCACCGTCCGCGGCTCCACCGTGGCCGGTGTCGGCTCCTCCATCTGCCGCTCCGGTTCGACCACCGGCTGGCACTGCGGGACCGTTCAGCAGCTCAACGCCACCGTGAGGTACTCCCAGGGCACCGTCACCGGCCTCACCCGCACGAACGTGTGCGCCGAGCCCGGCGACTCGGGCGGCCCGTTCATCTCCGGCAGCCAGGCCCAGGGCGTCACCTCTGGCGGCTCCGGCAACTGCAGCAGCGGCGGGACGACCTACTTCCAGCCGGTCAACGAGATCCTCAGCACGTACGGACTGACCCTCCGTATCGGCTGAGATCGGCCCTTCTCACGTGCCCGGCGCCCTTCGGCGCCGGGCACGCGCATGTTCTGCACACGGCTGCCGTCCGAAAAGTTATGCCTAAGCTGAGCCGTCCCCAACCGAGAGGAGTCAAGGTGCGAGTCGTCGTCATCGGTGCGGGGGTGGTCGGATCCGCGATCGCGGCCGGGCTCACCCGGCGCGGCGCGCAGGTCACCGTCCTGGAGGCACGTACACCGGGATCCGGTACGACGTCCACGTCGGTGGCGTGGATCAACGCCAACAACAAGACGCCCAAGGAGTACTTCGACCTGAACCACGCCGCCGTGTGGGCGCACCACCAGCTCGCGGGCGGCTCGGGCGACTGGTTCTTCCCCACGGGCAACCTCGAGTACGCCGTGGACGACGATCATCGCGAGCTGCTCGAGAACCGCGTGCGGCGGCTGATCGGCATGGGCTACCCGGTGGAGCGGGTGACGGCCCGCCGAGCGCTGGCCCTGGAGCCCGACCTGGTGCCGCCGCCCGCCGGCACCGAGTACGTGTTCTTCCCCGGCGAGGCCTACGTCCAGGCGACGCGGCTGCTCGGGCGGCTGCTCGGCGAGGCGCGGGACCGGGGGGCCGAGGTCGAGTGCGGGGCCGAGGTCACCGCCATCGACACGACGGTGTCGGGCGCGAAGGTGACGCTGGCCGACGGGCGTACCTTCACCTGTGACGTGGTCGTCACCTGCGCCGGGCGCTGGACACAGGGGGTCGCGGCGCTGGCCGGGGCGGACATCCCGATGCTGGATCCGGCGGTGTCCGGCAAGGTCACCAACGGGTTCCTGGTCACCACCGCGCCGCTGCCCGCCCGGCTGTCTCGGGTGCTCCACACCGCCGGGCTCAACCTGCGGCCCGACGGCGGCGGCCGGGTGCTGCTGCAGTCCCTGCGCCTGGACGACCGGGCGGACCCGGCGGCCGACGTGCCCGGCGAGGTCCTGGACGAGATCATGGGGCTGCTGCCGAACGTGCTGCGCGCGACCGAGGGCGCGACGGTGGAGCGCGCGGTCGTGGGCCGGCGGGCGATGCCGGGCGACGGGCTGACCGTGGCCGGGTTCGCGGATGGGGGGCGGCGGCGGGTGTACACGGTGGCCACGCACAGCGGGGTCACGCTGGCGCCGCTGCTGATGGAGGAGGTGTCGGGCGAGGTGTTCGGCGAGGAGTCGGCGCTGCTGGCGACGTTCCGGCCGGGCCGCTTCGCGGACGGCACGGCAGGCCCCGCCCCCACCCCGGCCCGCCGTCCCGGCCAGCAGTAACCCTCGGCCTCCACTTGGGCGGCGGGGACCTCGGTTTGTTACCAGCGGTGGTGGATCTGGGGGCGGATCAGCTCGTCGTAGACGGCGGTGACCGCCGCCCGGGTCTCCTCCGTGAGCACGGGGAGCCCGGCCGCGGCGGCGTTGGCAGTGGCCTGGCGCGCGTCGCGGGCCCCCGGGATCACCACGCTGACGCCGGGCTGGTCGATGATCCACCGCAGCGCGAACTGGGCGGTCGTCATCCCGTCCGGCACCAGCGGCTTGAGCCTCGCCACGGCCCGCAGCCCGGTGTCGTAGTCGACGCCTGAGAACGTCTCGCCGACGTCGAACGACTCTCCGTGCCGGTTGTACGCGCGGTGGTCGTCGTCGGCGAAGCGGGTGTGCTCGTCGTACCGGCCCGACAGCAGCCCGCTGGCCAGCGGAACACGGGCGATGATCCCGACCCCGGCCTTGACCGCCGCCGGCAGCACCTCCTCCAGCGGCTTCAGCCGGAAGGCGTTGAGAATGATCTGCACGGTGGCGACGTTCGGCCGCGCGATCGCGGTCAGCGCCTCCGCGCAGGTCTCCACGCTGACGCCGTAGGCGGCGATCCTGCCCTCCTCGACCATGGTGTCGAGCGCGTCGTAGACCGTCTGGTTCGCGTAGACGGGAGTCGGCGGGCAGTGGAGCTGCACCAGGTCGAGGGTGTCCACGCCGAGATTCTGCCGGGACCGGTCGTTCCAGGCCCGGAAGTTGTCCAAGGTGTAGGCCGACACCTCCTGCGGCACCCGGCGGCCCATCTTGGTGGCCACCGTCAGGCCGGGCCGTTCCTTGATCAGCTGACCCACGATGCGCTCGCTGCGCCCGTCGCCGTACACGTCGGCGGTGTCGATGAACGTCACCCCGGCGTCGACGGCGCCGTGCAGCGTCGCCAGCGCCTCGTCCTCCCCGACCTCACCCCAGTCGGCGCCCAACTGCCACGCCCCGAGGCCGACCACGCCGACCTGCCTGTTCGTCCTGCCCAGCTCACGCTTTTCCACATTCCCGATCGTACGACCACACACCTCCTCACTAGACAAGACGCAACGGTCAGTCTAGTCTTTCAGTCATGTCCAACACTTTGCACTCTCCGCTGGTCCGTACCGTGCTCGACCGGCTGTTCGCCGCGGCGGATCGCGATGACGACACGCCGCACGGACCCATCCCCGGCGGCTCCTTGGCGACCGCCACCGCACAGGAGCGCGCCGACGCGCTGGAGGCCCACTACCTGCCGATCTCCGCACGGGGCGGCGACCTGCTCTACACGCTGGTGCGGGCCGGTCGTCCGGAGACCGTCGTGGAGTTCGGCACCTCGTACGGGATCTCCACCCTCTATCTGGCCGCCGCGGTCGCGGACAACGGCACGGGCCAGGTGCTCAGCACCGAGATGAGCGCGACCAAGATCACCGCCGCACGGGCCAACCTGGATGAGGCCGGGCTCGGCGGCCTGGTGACGATCCTGGCCGGCGACGCCCTGGACACTCTTGCCGATGTTCCTGGGCCGATCGGCCTGGTGCTGCTGGACGGGTGGAAGGAGCTGTGCCTGCCGGTGCTCCGGTTGCTGGAGCCTCGGCTGTCGCCGGGTGCGCTGGTGGTGGCCGACGACATCACCTTTCCCACCATGGCCGACTACCTGGACTACGTCCGCGATCCGGCGAACGGGTACGTCAGCGTCGCCTTTCCGGTGGAGGACGGCATGGAGATCAGCTGCCACACCGGCGCCCCTGGAAGGACTGCCTGACGCCAGGGAGGTTGACCGAAGTCAGAGCGGAGCGTCGGCCTCCCGCGCCGGACGGAGAAGGGCGGCCTCGATACCGGCCAACAGCATCGTCACCACCGACTCGAACAGCGCGTCCGGCGGCTCCACCGTGGCCTCCTCGCTGATCCGCCGCAGGTGCGGCCAGCTTTCGGCGGCCGTCCCCCCAGCGGGTGGTACCGGAGGGACGAGTGGCACGGCGGCGGGGACCAGCCCAGCGGGCGGGCGATCGTGCCAGGTGTCCCAGATCTCGGCGAAGCCGGCCACCTGGAGCACGGTGATCGTCCAGGCGCGGTAGGCGTTCTGGGGGCTCAGCCCGAGTTCGAGGAAGAAGCCCACCAGCGCGTCGTCGGCGTCGAGCAGGCCAGGGCCGGCCAGGTGGGTGAGGTTCTCGGCGTGGGCGAGGGCCAGCAGGCCGGGGTGGGCTCGGTACCAGGAGCGCAGGTCGAGGCAGTAATGACGCAGGCTCTCGCGCCACCGCCCCGGATCCAGGCGCGGTTCGGGACGGTCGGCGTGGCAGATCGCCATCACCTCGCGCAGCAGGTCGTCGCGGTCGCTCACGTAGTTGTACAGCGCGCGCGGCGAGACCTGGAGGTCGGCGGCGACGTTGCGCATGGTCAGCTCCGTGGGACCGGCCCGGCCGAGGACGCGTAGCGCGGCGCGGGCGATCCGTTCCCTGGTCAGGGTGGGCCGGCCCATGCGAACTTCGGGGCGTCGGCGGCGGGCGGGCACCGGGCCATGCTAGCCGGATCCCTTGAACTTCACACACCGTTGACTTTAAGGCGGCTCCCGCATCACACTTAGGCGACCCTTACTAAGGAGGAGATGACATGCGGTGGTCCCTGGTCGTCGGATACGGGGTGGGATTCGGCCTGGTGATGAGCGTGCTCTTCACCGTGGCGATCTTCGCCGGAGCGTTCGCCAGCCGCGACTTCCTGCTGAACGACTACCCGCCGGCCATCCAGGAGCGCTACGCCAAGCCCAAGAGCGCGCGCGGCCGCCGGGTGGCGGTCTGGGTGGGAGTGCTCTTCTGGGGAGTGTGCTGTGTACCCCTGACGGTCGCGGCGATGCTGCGCCTGCGCGCGGACCTCGGTACCGATCTGGGCTTCGGTCCGGCTGCCGTGGTGGGCGCGCTCATGTTCCTCACCATGTCCCTGTACGACCTGGTGGTCCTCGACTGGATCGTCTTCGCCGGACTGCGCCCCCGTCTACTGGTGCTACCGGGCACCGAGGACATGCGGGAGTACCGGGACCTGCGCTTCCACGCCGTGGAGGCGCTCA
This sequence comes from Nonomuraea sp. NPDC026600, assembly GCF_040638335.1. Classification (NCBI taxonomy): domain Bacteria; kingdom Bacillati; phylum Actinomycetota; class Actinomycetes; order Streptosporangiales; family Streptosporangiaceae; genus Nonomuraea; species Nonomuraea sp. NPDC026600. The sequence goes on along the minus strand of NZ_JBEZYD010000045.1, from coordinate 3,862 downwards.
AGGGCAGCCCGTTGATCCTGGTCGTCGGCCTGCTGACCGGAGGCGTCGTCGCGGGGCTGGAGGCGATCGCCTGACGCCCTGATCGCCAGGCACATCATGAAGGGGTGGAACAGCTCCCCATGCTCGCGATACGCATGGCCCACGGCCAGCTCGATCGCGTACCCACCGGCCACCCACCACGGCACCGCCAGCCCCTGCATCAACGCGACGACCTCGCCAAGCGGCGCGGCCTCCCAAGGCCCCCATGGCGTCTCGATCCTCGTCATCCAGAAATCATGCATGACCCCCGGGCCCCCAGGCGCGGACGGACAATGATCAGGATGCGGCGACAGAATCGCCCTGGCTGCGGATATCCTGCTGGACGCACATCAGACGCAGCGGGGGTGGATGGTCACCGGGCCGAAAACGGCCGTGCCCTCGCCCGCCGATCCGGGTGGGGCGGTGGCGAACAGGCCGAGCTCCGCCGAGATCCAACGCCCCTGCTCCGCCCGGAACCCCTCGAAGCCAGTGACCCAGCCATCGCCGACACTGTCACCAGCACCGCCGACGCCACCGTCGGCGTCGGCGTCGGCGTCGGCGTCGGCGTCGGCGTCGGCGTCGGCGTCGGCGTCGGCGTCGGCGTCGGCGTCGGCGTCGGCGGCACAATGGCGGAACCGCAACGCGCAGATCCCGTCGTCATCGGAGGCGATCCGCAGCCCGACGGTCGTGGCCTCATCGGGCAGTCGCGCGCTGAACCGCGTCACCTCACCCTCATCGCCCGCCTCGTACGTCCGCACCTCGACACTGACCCCATCGCCGTCGCGAACCAGCCCCACGTACGCGTAACAGGTGCCGAGCACGACCACTCCGGCCCTGGTCCCCGGCTCATCCGCCGCCAACCGGAGGGTGGTGGTGAGCTGCGCCGCCACACCGGGCAACTGCTGGCCGAGCACCTGTGGCAGGTCCCGCAGATTGCCCGGGTCATTCGGCACCGCACGCATCCTCGCGCGACCGTCGCCGTCCAGGCGGAGCGCTCCAGGCACCGGATTCGCCTGCCAGTACCACTGCGGTCCGAGCTCCCCCGCGCGGAAGTCGTCGTCCCGCCCGAGATCGCCCGGCTGCGGCTCCGATGCGCGCGCCGGTGCCCGGTGCTCCAGGACCGGACGCCCGTTCTCCCCCATCACCGGCCACCCGTCGTCCCCCCAGCGCATCGGCTGCAGGTGGACCACCCGCCCGAACACCCCACGGTCCTGGAAGTGCAGGAACCAGTCCTCGCCCTCCGGCGAGGTCACCCACGCCCCCTGATGCGGCCCGTTGACCGGCGTGTCGCCCTGCTCCAGGACAATGCGGTCCTCGTACGGCCCCGCCAGCGACCGTGACCGGAACACCGACTGCCAGCCTGTCGCGACACCCCCGGCGGGAGCGAAGATCCAGTACCAGCCCTCGCGCTTGTAGACCTTGGGCCCCTCCAGCGTCGAGTAACCGGGCAGATCGTCCCCCTCGATCACGGTGACGGGCGTGCCGATGATCTCGCGAGCGTCGGGCGTCATCTCCACCAGCGACAGCCGGTTGCTGATGCCACTGCGGCTCTTCGCCCACCCGAACACCAGCCAAGCGCGCCCGTCGTCGTCCCAGAACGGGCACGGGTCGATCACGCCCGGCCCGGGGAGCAGGAAGTGGGGCTCCGACCACGGCCCCGCGGGGTCCGCCGCGGTCAGCACGTGAACACCCTGGTCAGGGTCGGGGTAGAAGATCCAGAACAGGCCGTCGTGATGCCTGATGGAGGGCGCCCACACCCCGCCGCCGTGCCGGGGCACCAGGAACCGCTCCGCCGGCGGCACGGCGGGCAGCGCGCGGCCGATCAGCTCCCAGCGCAGCAGGTCCGGCGAACGCAGGATGGGCAGCCCCGGCGCGCGGTTGAAGCTCGACGCGACGAGATAGTACGTCTCGCCGACGCGGATGACGTCGGGATCCGGCCAGTCGGCGTTGAGGATGGGATTGCGGTACGTGAGCCGCCCAGCCAGGTCGTCTGCCATGAATCCAAGCTCCCGCAACTGGCTGAGAAAACGTTTCTTCACTATTCTCGCACGCACCGTAACACCCGAGCCGGTTGTGGGCCGCGTTCAACAGTTCGGGCGCCTGGTCCGTCTATCTCGTGACGGACCAAGGAAAGGCATAGGCCATTGGATGAAATATCCCGCTTCGAGGACTTCGTCGCGGAACGGGCCGATGCCCTGCTGCGCTACGGATACCTGCTCAGCGGCAACCCGCACGACGCGGCCGACCTCACCCAGGAGGCGCTGATCCGGTTGCATCGCGCCTGGCCACGGGTGCGCCAGAAGCAGGCCCCGGAGAGCTACACCAGGATGATCATGGCCAGGCTGCACATCAGCATCTGGCGGCGGCGCAGGCGCGAGCGGCTCGACTGGGCGCTGCCCGAGACGGCCCAGTTCGACGTGCTGCCCTCCGGCGTCGAAGAGGACCTGTGGCAGGCGCTCGGCGCCCTGCCGCGCAAGCAGCGGGCCGTGCTCGTGCTGCGTTACTACGAGGACCTGACCGACGCGGAGATCGCCGACGTGCTCGGCGTCTCCCGGGGCACCGTGCGCAGCCACGCCTCGCTCGGCCTGGCCAAGCTCCGTTCCGCCCTGCCCCACCCCTCAGAGATCGACGGGAGCTCCGCATGACCGATCAGTTGGAATCCCGCCTGCGGACGACGCTCGGCCACGCCGCCGAGCACGCGCCGAAGGCGCCCTCCGAGCTGCGTACCCACGTCGTGGCGCGGTCGCGACAGCGCAGGAGGCGCGGGCAGGCGCTCGTCGCTGCGGTGGCCGTCGTCGCGGTGGCCGTGCCGCTCACGCTGACGACCGCCGGCGGGCAGGAAGGCGGCGGCGTCGCCACCGGGACCATCGACACGCGCGCCAGCCGTCCGAGCGTCATGGACCACAAGACCCCGCTGGGCGACCGCCTGGTGATCGACAACCCGTCCGAAGGGCGGCCCCTGGCCATCTGGTACGCCAAGGGGAAGACCGGAACGGTCCTCTGCCGGGCCTACGAGAGCAGAAACGGCGGGGGCAACGAGAGTTGCGGCGAACCGCTCGACGACCGGAAGGCCACTGAGCAGGGCTCGACCGAGTCGTTTCCAGCACCGTCCACGGGGGTGGTCCTCTACTACGGAACCGCTCCGGCCGAAGTCGCCCGCGTCACCGCCGTGATCAAGGGTGGCGGCCGCGTCACCGAGACGATTCACCGCCCGAAGGGGGCTCCTCAGGGCATCTGGACCGTGTCCGCACCCGCGGGCAAGACGGTGACGACGTTCGAGTTCGCGGACGCCGAGGGCCGGACGAAGTCACGGTTCACCAGAAAACCCGCCTTCTTCCCTGAGACCGAGGCCGAGCCGATCGGTCCTGCCGTGCGGATGCCAGAGGGTCTCTCCGTGGATCTCTACAAGGTGCCGGGCGAGACGCTGCTCTGGAAACTGGACGGACAAGCTGTCGGTCTGGATATCGTCGACTCCGGCCACCTGATGACCGACCTCGGCGGCAACAAGTACCCCGTGGAGCTGCATGACCACGGCAAGCGCTGGTTCGGCCTCGCCAGCGCGAAGACCGCCCGGGTCACCCTGATCTTCGCCGACGGCCGGTCCGTATCGGCCGACACCCAGCCGGACCCGTGGAACCTCGACGTCAAGCTGTTCGCGGGGACGTACGACCGTACCGGCGACATCTACCGCGAGGGCTTCCAGGTCGTCGGCTACGACGACGCGGGCGTGGAGATCTGGCAGGACAAGCACGCCGCACAGAAATAAGAAAAGGCCCGGGCGGGGGCCCGGACCTTTGATTCAGCGGTGAAACCCCGTTGTGTGACCCGCCGGCGGGTCCGGCAA